>DATNBX010000091.1:0-42956 GCA_035571795.1 Ramlibacter sp. | reverse complement strand
TCGAGCACGGGCTTTTCCAGCAGCTTGCTTTCGGCGCCCAGCTGGTAGGCGGCGATGGCTTCGAGCTCGGCGCCCAATGCGGTGTTCAGGATCTGGATGTCGCCGGCCGCGCCGCCCTTGGTCTTGGCGGCGAGCGCATCGTTGCCGGCCAGCAAGGCCACCGCGGCGCCGGACAACACGAGGCCGGACTGGCCCAGGAACAGGCGGCGGGCGGCGATCGGAGTGGGCATGGCGAGGAAGGACATAAGTTTCTCCAGAGGTGTTTCTAGGAATGCGGCGGGAGATTCCCGTCGCGGGTGATGATGGCCAGCACGCCGGCAACGATCCGGTCGCAGCGCGCTCCGTCGAACGAGAAGGCACCTTCGAGCGCGAAATCCATGTCGCGCGACAGGCTGTCGCGCAGATGGGCGCGGGCCCGGAAGAATCGGGTGCGAACGGTGGTTTCGGGAATGTCCAAGGCGGCGGAAACTTCTTCCACCGACATTTCTTCCACGGCCCGCAGCATGAAGACGGTACGGAACAGCTCCGGCAGTTCGTCGATGCGCGCTTCCATCAGGCGGCGCATCTCGGCGCGGCTGGCCGCCAGTTCCGGCTGTTCGTCATGATCGGCTTCCATGCTGGCCTCCAGTTGTTCCTCGGCGATGACGGCGCCGGTGTCGAACATGACGACATTGGACGCGCGCCGGCGGACTCTTTTCAGCGCCTCGTTCAGGACGATGCGCACCAGCCAGGTGGACAGCTTGGCGTCTTCGCGGAAGCTGCCCAGGGCGCGCCAGGCGCTCAGGTAGGTGTCCTGGACCGCGTCCTCGGCGTCGGCATCGCTCTTGAGGATGCTGCGGGCGGTCCGGAACAGCAGGCGGTTGTGGCGCCGCATGATGGCTTCGAACGCCCGCGCGTTGCCCGCGGCGGCCAGAGCGGCCAGTTCCACGTCCGGGGTCTTGTCGGACAGCGGAAAGGTGGCGGATAGTGGTTTGGTGTCAGGCATATCGATCTCCGGGCATTGGATGCAGCCCGATTCCGCCGCGTTCCCGGCCGGTCAAACTACTACGGTGAAGTCGGGATCGAAGGCGGCGTTTTCGTTGACGCCGCCCCGCGCATAGCCTCGTGGGTTGCAGACCACACGGGTTCCCTTGACCGCATAGTCGAAGCTGTCGTGGGTGTGGCCGTGGATCCACAGCTGCGCGCGGGCCCCGTCCAGCAGGTATTCTGCGTCGGACACGAAGCAGGCATTGATCAGCGACCCTTCAAAGCGCGGGTGGATGCTGGATCGAGACGGCGCGTGGTGCGTGATGACCACCGTGGGGCCGTCGTGCGGCTTGGCCAATTCAGCCGCGATCCAGGCAGCATGGCGCTCGAACAGGCAAGCCGAATCGGTGGGCGTGAACAGCGCCTGCGACGCGTCGTCCAGGCGGATGCGGCTGAAGTCGCGGATGAAGCGCAACGCCTCCTGCATCGCCGCCTCGCGCAGCGGCCCTTCGCCGAGGACCCGGAAGTCGGTCCAGAGCGTGGAGCCGATGAAGCGGACATCGCCGATGAGCTGGGTCGCGTCGTCCAGCACATGGATGCACGTACCTTCGCACAGGCGTTTCAGCTGCGTTGCCGAGCCTTCGATCGTGCCGCCGTAGTACTCGTGGTTGCCCGGCACATAGAGCACCGGCTTGCCCAGCCGCGATGCCCAGGCCACGGCCTCGCCCGGCCGGGCGATGTCGCCGGCCAGCACCACCACGTCCGCATCGTTGGCCGGCAAGGCCAGCTCGCCCTGGCTCAGGTGCAGGTCCGACAGGATGTTCAGTTTCATGGTCGGCAGCAGGGACACGCGGGTATGTCTATCATGACACGGGATATGCAGGCCTCAACGGGAGCGCGCGACATGACATCGTCCCCATCATTCCAGCTCGACGGGGGCAGCCTGAACCTGCATCGAGCCATCATCGAACAGGCGCAGGACGCCGTCATCTTCGCCGATTGCGGAGGCACCATCCAGCTGTGGAACCGCGGCGCCGAGATCGTTTTCGGCTATTCGGCCGCCGAGGCCATCGGCCAAAGCCTGGACATCATCGTGCCGGAACGGTTCAGGCAGGCACACACCGAAGGCTTCTGCCACGCCCTGGGCACGGGGCGCATGCGCAACGACGGCCGGGTCCTGACGACGCGGGCGCAGAACAAATTCGGCAGCCGGCTCTACGTCGACTTGAGCTTCGGGCTGCTGAAGGACGAATCGGGCACGGTGATCGGCGCTTTCGCGATCGGCCGGGATGTCACGGCGCGGCATCTGGAACAGGTTGCCCGCCGGGTCGGCGCCGAAGCGCAGGCGGCCTGAAGGGATCCCGGTGGCCGGCGGCGATTTCTCCGATGTCCGCGGCCGGGCAGCCCGGGCCGAAGGTCCACTGGAAATGTTGTCGCACCTGCACGCGCGCACGCTGCAGCATTGCGAGGCGCTGCGGCAGCTGGTGCTCCGGCTGGAGGAATGCGGCTGCGACGAGCAGTCGCGCCGGGCCGCCGCGAGCGTGCTGCGCTACTTCGATGTGTGCGCATCGCAATACTGCAGCGATGAAGAGGAAGACCTGTTTCCGGCGCTGCTGGAGTCGATGGCCGGATCGGATGCGGTGTGCCTGCGCGATCTCACTTCGGCCATGGCGCAGCAACACCGCACGCTGGAAATGATGTGGCAGCGCCTGCGCAAGCCGCTGGCGGCGGCGGCGGCCGGCAAACCGGCGGCTCCCGAACGCGGCAGCGTCGACGTCTTCGTGGCGCTTTATCGAAGCCACATCGAGCGTGAACAGATCGAGCTGCTGCCGATGGCAGCGCGCCTGTTGACCGACGACGCGCTGGGGCAGGTCGCCAGCTCCATGCGAAAGCGGCACAGCGTGACTTCCCTGTCGCCGTTGCGGGCTCGGCACTAGTCCACTGACTGGCCGCCGCGCTTGGCCAACCGCGGCAACAGCACGCGGAATTCGCTGCCGCGGCCGGGCCCGTCACTGTGCGCCGTCACGGTGCCGCCATGCAGCTCCACGATGCCCTTGACCAGCGCCAGCCCGATGCCCAGGCCGCCTTCGGTCCGATCGGGCGAGCGCTGCCCGCGCGCGAAGAGCTCGAATGCGGTTTCGACCAGGTCGGCCGGCATGCCCATCCCGTTGTCTTCCACGCAGACCACCACATAGTCTTCCTCGGCGCGCACCTGCAGGACGATCTTGCCGCCGTTGGGCGTGTACTTGGCTGCGTTGTTCAACAGGTTCGCCAGCACCTGGACCAGGCGCTGGTGGTCGCCCCATACCCGCGGCGATTGCCCGGCGAGCCGGACTTCGAGATGGTGGGCATGGGACTTGATCAACGGCTCGGCCTGCTCCACCGCCTCGGGCACGATTTCGTTGATATCCAGGTCGCTCGGATGCAGGTCGACGACGCCGCTGGTGATCCGCGCGATGTCCAGCAGCTCGTTGACCAGGCCCGTCATGAAGCCGGCCTGGCGCGAGATGATGTCGCCGGCGCGCTGCACGTCCGCCTCGCTCAGCCCAGGCATGGAAAGGACTGCGGCGGCCGCCGCGATCGGGGCGATCGGATTGCGCAGCTCGTGCGCGAGCTTGGCCACGAACTCGTCCTTGCGCCGGTCGGCGAGCTTGAGCTTTTCCTCGGCCTTCTTCCGCTGGTCGATGTCGCGGTAGAAGATCGCCATCCCGCCGCCCAGAGCCGGGTACGCTCGCACCTCGATCCAATAGGGCCGCCCGTCCGGCACGGTGAGTTTGTATTCGAGCGAGCCGGCCTGCCCGGTCGTCTTCACCTGACGGTACAGGCCTCCCAAGGCAGTGGCGCCCGCGTTGGGCCAGATTTCGCCGGCCTTGCGCCCGACTGTCTGCGCGCGGCTGAGCCGGCCGATGCGCAGGCCCTCGGCATTGATCTGCAGCAGCGTGCAATCCGGACCCAGCAAGGCGAAGCCTTCGCCCATGCTGTCCAGGACGTAGCGGTTGCGGTCCCGTTCCGCGCGCAATGCCGCCTGGGCCTGCGCGGCTTCCACAGCCGACCAGGTGCGCTCGGCCGTGTCCCGCGCCCGCTCCAGATCGAACTCACTCCAGGCAAACGGATGCTGCCGGTGCAGGATCAGCACGATGTCCAGCCGGCCCGATTTCACGAGCGGCACCGTGATGAAAGCGCGCACGCCCACGCTGGCGTAGGCGGCGGCATGCGGGGCGGTCCTGGCGTCCTGCTCGATATCGTCCACGGCCACCGTGGCGCCGGACTTCAGCGCCACGATAATGTCCGGCCCGAAATCGTCCATCCTGCTGATATTGCCGGCCACGCTGGGCACGCCCGGGGCGGTCCAGTCGCGCCGGACCTCGAAGCGGCCCTTGGCCGCATCGACTTCCGCATAGAGGACGCGGCACACGCCCAGATGCCGCCCCAGCAAACTGCTGGCCGCCGCAATGATCGCGTCGGCATCGGTCAAGGGCCGCAGCAGATCCGCAAGTTCCAGCTGGAACGCCAGGCGGGCGGCGTTCGTGCGCAATTCGCTCTCGGCCAGCCGCCTGCGCTCGTTGGCTTTCGCGCGCGCGATCGCGGCCCAGATCCGCTCCGCCATCTCGCGGGCCAGTGCGATTTCATGCTCGCTCCAGCCCTGCGGCTGGTTGCGATGCAAGTGCAGCACCGCGCACAGCTCTCCGCCCTTGGTCAGCGGGACCGCCAACATCGAGCGCGGCCTGCGCGACGCGCCCGGCGACGCGGCAGCGGAAGCTTCTCGCGGGACCGAATCGTCCACGGTAATGATCTGCCCGCTGCGCAATTGCATCATCCAATCGCCGATTGCCAGGTCTTCGCCGGCCGGCGAAGACGATGCGCCGTTCGACCAGTCCGACCTGGCGCTGAACGTCTGCCGCGCGTCGTCGACTTCGAGATATCCCACCCGCGCCAGGCCCAGATGCTCCCCCAGCATCCGGCTGGCGTCCGCGGCGATCCGGTCGGGGTCCGAGAACCCGCCCAAGTGCTCCGACACCTGCAGTTGAAATGCATGATGCCGCTCCATCAGCACCAGCTCGGTCGATTCGCTGCCGATGCACGCCACCCCCGCTATGTGGCCTTCGTCGTCACGGACCGGCGTGCACGAAAAATTGAACCAACGCCGCGCCGGACGTCCGTATCGAATCACATCGACCGGAAAATTTTCGAAGAAGCCTGACTCGCCGCCGAAGGCCTGCATGACGCTCGGCTCCATGGCGGGCCAGAACTCGGCCCATGCGTCCTGCATGGGCGCGCCAAAGGCGACCGGATGCTGTTGCTCCGCGATCGAGAGATAGCTGTCGTTGTAAAACAGCCGGAGATCGGGGCCCCAGGCCAGGCACATGGGGAACGCGGAGTCCAGCATCAGGCTGACGATGCCGCGCAGGGATTTCGGCCAGGAAGCCGGCGAGCCGAACCAGGAGGCGTCCCAGTCGAACTCGCGCATCCAGGCGTGCATCCGGGTCTTGCCCGGGAACATCTCCCTGAACCTGTCCCTATCCAGTGCCATGCTGCCGCACCATTTCATGGAGGTACTCAACAGCTTACTCAACCTGATATCTTGTTTTTGACCGCCGTCAAACTTGACGTTTATCCCGCTGAACCTGAACGGTGCTCAAGGTATCAACGCGTATCAGCTCAACCGTGGCTTAGGGCCATTGGACCTACATCTTCGCCTGCGCGGCCTTCCGGTCAGCCACCACTTTCTGCGCCGACGCGCGCTCGCCGACAAGCTTCGTATAGGACTTGTGGTCGATGCCGCCGGCGGCCAGCAGGTCTTCGCCCAGGACCAGTTTGGTGGCCAGCGCGATGAGAGGAAGGTGGTTGAACGCCGAGCAATCGGCCTGGGTAAAGCTGTCGCCCGCCACATGGGGCGCGAACTTCGCCAGCCGCTTGAAGGCGGCAATGTTGGACTGCAGCTGCTTGCGGATGCGCGCGGCATTGCCTTCGCTCAAGGGCGCGGCGCCGAAGAAGGCGGGGCCGTACAACTGGCGCGCCACGATCTCCAGGTGCCAGTCGATGAAGGTGGTGAGCTCGCGCACCTTCGCTGCGGCAAAGGCATCGGTCGGCAGCAGCGGCGGCTGGGGCCAGCCCGCCTCGATCCACTCCAGCAGCGGCTGGCTTTCGCACAGCGCGCCCTGCGGCGCCGTGATGAACGGAATCTTGCCCAGCGGCGACGCACCGAGGATCGCCTCGTCGGTGCTGTGCGTGGCGGCGTATTTCTCGGTGAACGGCACGCCCTTCTCCAGCAGCGCGAGCTTGACCTTGTTGTAGTAGTTGGAAATCGGCGAGCCGTGAAGGGTCAGCATCGTTTGTCTCCAGGAAGAAGCTCTATTTCGCCCGCTTGAGCGGCTGCCAGCCGGCGAACTGCGGGTGATGGCGCAGCACCACGGTGCCATCGAAATCCCAGGCGATGCATTTGCCGACGTGGTACGGCGGCTTGTCGCTCTCGGGCTCGGGGATGCCGGCCTGGCGGCGCAGCCGGTGCTGGTAAGCGGGGATGGTCTGGTAAGCCGCGGTCGCCATGTTGAACAGCAGCTCGCGCAGATGTGTGCAGCCCCTGACGCCCCCCAGTGCCTTCTCGATCGCCTGGCGCCAACCGGGCCCCATCGTGACGCCCACCATCCGCTGCATCGGCTCCTTGCCCTGCTCGCATTCGTCGAACGGCGTGTGGTCCGACGAACTGGCGATTTCGCGGATGGTCATGGAATCATCGACCGTGACGCGAATCGACATGCCGTGGATCGGTGTGCCGGGCGGCATGAGGCCGCGTTCGGAACGTTCCAGCGCGTAGCTCTTGGTGTCGATCATTTCCGCCTCGATGTCCCACAGGCCGTCCTCGCGGTGGTAGCCGCGGTAAACGACAGTGCGGGTGTGCAGGTGGGACCGGGGTTGGGGCGCTGGCAGAGGCATGTAGGTAAGAGTCAAGAGTCAGAGAGAAAGTCGATCCGCGGGCCCACCGGCACCACCCCGCTCGGGTTCACCCACTGCTGGCTGTGATAGTAGTGGCGCTTGATCTGGGCCAGGTCCACCGTCTCGGCGATACCCTCGCTGCGGTACATCTCGCGCACCCAGCGCCACAAGTGCGGGTAGTCCCACAAGTGGCGCAGGTTGCACTTGAAATGGCCGTAATAGACTGCGTCGAAGCGCACCGCGGTGGTGAACAAGCGCACGTCGGCCAGCGTCATGCGCTCGCCCAGCAGGAAACGGCGCTTTTCGAGGCGCTCCTCCAGTTCGTCGAGCATGGAGAACACATCGTCGAACGCGTCCTCGTACGCCGCCTGGCCGCGCGAAAACCCGGCCCGGTAAACGGCGTTATTGAGCTTGTGATAGACCCGCTCGTTCAGCGCGTCGATCTGCGGCGCGAGGTCGTGCGGATACAGGTCCACGCTGGCGTCGCCCCAGGCATCGAACGCGCGATTGAGCATGATCGCGATCTCGCTGGACTCGTTGTTGACGATGGTCGACGTCTGCTTGTCCCACAGCACCGGCACGGTCACGCGGCCGGAGTAGTTGGGGTCGGCCTGCTGATAGAGCTGATAAACGTAGTCGAAGCCGTTGACGGGGTCGCTCGTGCCCTTGAAAGTCCAGCCGTTTTCCAGCATGTCGGGGTTCACCACCGTCATCGGAAGCACGGATTCCAGGCGCTTGAGCTTTCGCATGATGACCGTGCGGCTGGCCCAGGGACAGGCGAGCGACACGTACAGGTGGTAGCGGTCGGGTGCCGGCGCGAACGGCCCGTCCGGCGCAATCCAGTTCCTGAACTGCGCGGCCTCGCGGTTGAACTTCTTGGTCGCGCGCGCTTCGTCGCTCGTGAGCCACTGTCCGTTTTTCATCAAACCCATGCGCCATCATCCCTTAATTGGCCAAGCCGGGCCGAAGCAGGGCCATGGCAGCCGGGCAGCCGGTTGACACCATCCACTTGGATGGTGCTAAGATGGCCCCATGCCAAGAGCCAGTGCCAAGTCCCTCGTCGCCGGTGCCAGGCCTTCCGATGAGAAGATCACCATCAACCTGGGCTGCGTCGATCTCGGCCAGATCGACCTGCTGGTGCAAGAAGGCTTCTATGCCAACCGCACCGACCTGATCCGCACCGCCGTGCGCAACCAGCTCGCCGCCCACGGCGACGCAGTGCGGCAGGCGGTATCGCGCAAGACGCTGGTGCTGGGGATCCAGCACTTCAGCAAGGCCGACCTGCAGGCGGTGCAGGCGTCCGGCTCCAAGCTGCAGATCCGGGTGCTGGGGCTCGCGTCGATCGCGCCGGACGTCACGCCGGCACTGGCGCTGGCGACCATCGAAACCATCTCCGTGCTGGGCACGCTACAAGCGAGCCCGGCCGTCAAGGCGGCGCTCACGAAGCGCACGCGTTAACCAGCCAACAGCTCCACATGAATCCACTATTCCAACGCCTGATGCAACACGCCACCCGGCTCACCGGCAAGGGTGACCTGCGTGGCGCCACCGCCGCGATCAAGGCAGCGCTTTCCGGCGCGCCACCGTCGCCATCCATTCATCCCGACGCGCCGGCGGCCAACGACCCGCAGGTGATCGACGTCGCGGCACGCGAGGTCGCGCCCTCGCCGGCACCTTCGCCCCAGGTCGCACCCGAAACGAAGCCTGTGCCGCCGCAATCGCCGCCCCAGCCGGCGGGTCAGGGCGAATTCATCGCCGGCCATTACACCGGCAGTGCCGGAGCGCGCGACTTCAAGCTCTATATCCCGCCGGCAGCCGGCGAACGTGCGCTGCCTCTCGTGGTGATGCTGCACGGCTGCACGCAGGACCCGGATGACTTCGCCGCCGGCACCGGCATGAACGACGCTGCGTCGGGCCATGGCTTTTTCGTGCTCTATCCGGCGCAGTCGCGACAGGCCAACCCGCAGCGCTGCTGGAACTGGTTCAAGCACAACCACCAGGCGCGCGGCCGCGGCGAACCCGAACTGCTGGCCGGCATGACGCGCGACATCATGGCGCGCTACGCAATCGACCCGCAGCGCGTCTACGTGGCCGGCCTGTCGGCCGGCGGCGCCATGGCCGCCATCCTGGGAGACGCTTATCCGGATCTGTTCGCGGCAGTCGGCGTGCACTCGGGCCTGGCCACCGGCATTGCCAAGGACCTGCCGTCGGCACTCGGCGCGATGAAGAGCGGCGGCAGCCGGCCGGGCGGCGGCGCGGCCAGCGGCGTTCCCACCATCGTCTTCCACGGCGATGCCGACGCGACCGTGCATCCCGGCAACGGCGAACACGTCATCAGCGCCAGCGCCGGAGCTGCGGAGGGCGAAGTGGAAAAGGGCTACTCCCGGGCCGGGCGCAACTACACCCGCCGGGTGCACCGCAACGGCAGCGGCGAGATCCTGGCCGAGCACTGGCTGGTCCACGGCGCGCAGCATGCCTGGTCCGGCGGCACCGCGCAGGGTTCGTACACCGATCCGCGCGGACCCGACGCCACCGCGGAGATGGTGCGATTCTTCCTGGCCCATCCACGCCGCGCGCCGCGCTAAGCATCGGGATTACTGCAGCTGCCTGAACAACCTGCCCAGGAAGTCGTTCACGATATTGGACAACGCATCCTGCGGCCGCTCGCGCGGGGGCGCCGGCCTTGGCCGCGGAATCGCGAACTCGGCCTGCGGGTCGATCCACTTGTAGCGCAGCGACTGCTGGAAATAGTCGCCGACGATCGGCAGGGCGCTGCGCGCGCCCTGCCCCCACTGTCCCATCGTGACCGTGTTGTCGTTGAAGCCGACCCAGGCGCCGGCCACCAGCTGCGGATGCATCAGGATGAACCAGCCGTCGCTGTTGTCCTGGGTGGTGCCGGTCTTGCCCGCCACGTCGGCCTGGATACCATAGCGCGTGCGGATCGCCACGCCCGTGCCCTCGTCCACCACGCCGCGCATCACGTTCACCAGCGTCAGCGCGCTGCCGCGCGGCATGCCCTGCTCGGGCTGGCGCGACACGAAACCCTCCAGCGTGCGGCCCCCGCGGTCTTCCACGCGGATCACCAGCAGCGGCTCGGTGTAGGTGCCGGCATTGGCGATGGTTCCGTACGCGGCCACCATCTCCTTCAGCGTCACCGGGCTGGTGCCCAGGGCGAGCGACGGCACCAGGTCGAGCTTGCTCTGCCGCACGCCCATGGACTGCGCCAGTTGCGCCACGCTGGCCGGCCCGACGTTCTGCATCAGCTGCGCGGTGATCGTGTTCTTCGAATGGACCAGGCCGTCGCGCAGGCTCATGGGCCGGCCGCTGGGCGGCGAGCCATCGGTGGGCGTCCACATCGCGCTGCCCGATCCGTACGAAACGGGCTCATCGATGTAGGTGTAAGAAGGATCGAACCCCTGCACGAACGCGGCGCCGTAGACGAAAGGCTTGAAGGTCGAACCGGGCTGCCGCCGCGACTGCGCGACGTGATCGAACTGCTCCTGCTCGAAATCGCGGCTGCCGACCCAGGCCTTGATGTGCCCGTTGCGCGGATCGATCGCCAGGAAGCCGGCCTGCAGCACCTGGCGCTCCTGGCCGCGCCTGCGCTGGCCATCCGCCAGCGCCTGCAGCCGCGCCGTGTTGCGCGCCACCGCCAGGTTGGCCGCCTTCTGGTGCCGCGAACTGATCGTCGTGCGCACCACCAGGCCGTCCGCGTAGATGTTGTAGCCGTGGCGGTCGGCCCATTCGATCAGCCACTTGCGCAGGAACTGCGCCACATGCGGCGCCGGGCCGAGCGGCTCGGTCTGCCGCTCGAAATCGAGTTGCAGCGGCCGCTTCTGCAAGGCTTCGAGCCTGGCCGCATCCAGCTTGCCGTGCCTGGCCATCTGCGCCAGCACGATGTTGCGGCGCGCGACGGCCCGCTCGGGGTTCGTCACGGGGTTGTACGCGCTGGTGCCCTTGAGCATGCCGATCAAGGTCGCGCTTTCCAGCACGTCCAGCCGGTCGGCCGACTTGTCGAAGTAGGTGCGGGCGGCCATCTCGATGCCGAAGGCGTTGTACAGGAACGGCACCGTGTTGAGATAGCTCTCGAGGATCTCGTCCTTGGTGTAGACCGACTCGATCTTCAGCGCCGTGATCGCTTCCTTGACCTTGCGCGTGACGGAGAACGCGCGGCCGATCTCCTCAGGATACATGTTGCGCGCCAGTTGCTGCGTGATGGTCGAGCCGCCCTGGCGGTCGCCGCGCAAGGTGTTCAGCACCGCCGCGCCGGTGCGCCGCAGGTCGATGCCATGGTGCTGGTAGAAGCGGTGGTCCTCGGTGGCGATCAGCGCGTTGATCACATGCGGTGAAATCTTCTTCAGGCCGACCCACTGGCGGTTGATCCGCTTGAATTCCGCCAGCACGACGCCGTCGGCCGACATCACCACCGCCGGGACTTCCGACTTGGCCTTGCGCAGGTCGCCGATGCTGGGCGTGAACGGGATCAGCACCAGCACATAGGCTAGGAGCAGTGCCGGCAGCGCCAGGGCCGAGCGCACTGGATGCCGCCGCATCGCCTGCCCCAATCGACGGGCAAGCTCCAACGCCTGGGCGGCGGCGCGAGCGACGGCAGGGGGCATCACGTGTATCTAAGGTCGGGCAAAGTAGTGTGGACAGGCCCCGGGCCGCGATTTGTAGGACGGCGGGAACTTTACCCGGGCTCAACAGTGGTTACAGGCTGCTGCGCCGGTTTCATCGCGAGCGTCCTCTCAAGACAAGGAGTTGGATGCATCAATTTCCGGGCGCTGTCCATGTACCCGTAGCAACCAGTGCGGCCGGCGCGCACTGGCGCATGAAATCCATCGAGCTTCCCGCCGGGGCGTTCAGCCAGGTTTGATAGTCTCCCTCACGCAATATCACAACCATTCTTTTCTCGTCGTCGGGCCGCTGGAATTGGCACATGAAGGCGTGCTCATCCGCATTGATGGTGAGCATCGTGTAGCTGAGCATCGGCCCCCGCGGAGAGTCCCAGCGGTCCCACAGGCCGGCAATACCCAGCGGCTCGCCGTCGGCCCGCTCGATGCGCGTGGGCACGTGCCGGCCCGTGCGCCAGTCGGGCTCGTAGATCGCGTCGGCAGGGATGATGCAGTGCTGCGCCCGGCGCCAGGCGCCGCCGAAAGTGATCGAATGGGCGACGCTCTCCACTCGCGCATTGAACGTCGAAAGCTTCAACTGCCTGGCCGCATCGGTGGTGTTCCAGGGAACCAGTCCCCAGCGGCCGACCTGTGCTTCCCGCGGCGGCACGGCTTCATCGCCGGATTCGAATTCAGGCGGCCGGCGAATGAATGTGCCCTGGTACTTGGGCCACATGTCCTCGATGTATTCGTGCGGCGGCGGATAGACGCCGAACTTGCGCAAGTAGCGTTCCCGCTCCTTGATCGCCTGGTAGTGGCTGCACATTTCGCTAATTTGTCATGCCGGACTCGATCCGGCATCCTTCAGCCACGGGCCTTTGGCTTGCGGCCTTGCGGTGCGGCCATCTTCTTCAATTCGCCGCTGTCGATCAGCGCCTTCAGGTCGGTGTAGCCGCCCACCAGCACTCCCTTGACGAAGACCATGGGAAAGGTCGGCCAGCCGGTCCACATCTTCAGCGCGTTGCGGTCCCGCCAGGTATTGAAGTAATTGCCGTACTCGAGGTATTTGTACGGCTGGCCGGCCGCGTCCAGCGCCTTGCGCGCTTGCGCCGGGAACGGGTTCATGGCCATGCCCACCACGACCACGTCATTGGCGTCGACGGCGCTCCTGACCTCCTCGACGATCGCCTGCCGATGGCCCGAAATCTTGTCGCGGATGGCTGGGTGGATGTGGGCTTCATCGAGGATCGGGCGTGGCATGTGAGAAAACTCCTGGTCAACGAGGCAACGGTAGCACAGCGGCAGGCGCGCTTGTTCCCGATCAAGTCTTTCACCGGAGTGACACCTGCTCACAGCGGGCGCGGCCCGCGCACTCTCCGTCCGCTGTACGCTGAAAAGCCGATGCACGACCAGGAGAATGCGATGCTCAGCCATGGATTGCTGGCGCGGCTGAAGGCCAAGTCGAGCCTTATCGCCGCCACCGAACAGTTCCTGAAATCGGCCCTGCCCCAAGTGCAGGCCGAGCCTGCCACCCCGGTGTGGTTCGCGCTGCGCTTCGGCCGCGGCGAGTACGGCATCTTCGATGCCTTTTCCGGTGAACAGGGCCGCCAGGACCACCTGCAGGGTCAGGTGGCCGCCGCCCTCTTTTCGCAGGCGCCGCAACTGCTGGACGCCGCTCCGGACATCGAGCGCCTGGACGTCCTTGCCAGCAAGATGCCGCCCGAGAGGCCCCCGGAAGTGCCGGCCGCGGACGTCACTTGCGGCTTGCTCTTGTCCTTCCGCGCGAAGAAGGGCAATGAACTGAAGGTGGAGCAGTTCCTGCGCGACGCCCAGCCGCTGGTCCAGGAAGAACCCGGCACGGTCGCCTGGTTCGCACTGCGCTGGCCCGATGGGCGCTACGGCATCTTCGACGTGTTCCCCGACCATGGCGCGCGCTTCGCGCACATCACGGGACACGTGCCGCGGGAGCTGACCAAGCACGCGTTCACGCTGCTGGGCGGCATGCCCTCGATGGACATGCTGGACGTGCTGGCCAGCCACTTCGCGAAGCGCACGACGCAGGTGGGTTTGGGCGTGGACTGAGCGGCCGCGGGTCCTACCCGCCCAGTTCCAGGCGTTCGCGCCGCTCCTGGTCCCGCTTCCTCATCTGGACGCACTCCGGGTGATCGAACAAAGCGGGCGTGTTGCACTGCTCTGCCGCGCACAAGCTGCGTGCCAGAAAAGACTTGTCCCCGCAGAGTTCCGAGGCCCCCGTCTCTTTTTCCGAAGGCGCGGGAACGAGCGCGGCCGGTCCGGGTATCGGCGGGTTGGCAACCGCCGGATCGGCTTCGGCTCCGGTTGGGGTTGGGGCGCCGGAAACGGCAGGCTTGGCCGACGTCCGGGCAGGCCCCTTGCGCGGAGCGAATTGACTGGAGCGCAACGGCGTTGACGCAAAGGGGGAAGGCGCCGATGCCGCCGGACTGGCGACCGCCGCTTCGTCCGCTACGGTTGGCGGTGGTGCGGGTCCCGTCGCCGGAGCCTGCAAGACGGGCGCAAACGGCGGTGCCTCAGGTCCAAATTCCTTTCGTTGCTGCGGTCTGTCCGCCAGTTCGAATATGAGCGCAGCAAATATCACCAACACCGTGACGGCCACGCCGACCACGAGCCATTCGATCAGCCTTCTGCTCGCGGGCGCCACCTTGAACGCAGGGTCCAGTACGGCACTTGTCCTTGCATGAGTGGTCCGAGCGGACTGTGGGGCGGACGTCGAAGAATCGAGGAACAGCGGGCAGCCACAAACCCGGCAGACCGTCGCACCATCTGCATTGACAGCGCTGCACTCCTCGCACTCGTTGAGCAAAGCGAAATCCTATGGAGTTGGACCTGTGACCTCCTTGATCATGCCGACAAGCTCAGCGGTTCGCAAGCGCGCCAACCCCGTGCCGAAGGTCCTAACCCGACTGTTCCGCTCGTTCCCTGATTCTCTTTTCCTGCGCTCGCAGCTGCTCGCAGTCGGGATGATTGTAGAAACTCGCGTTACTGCATTGCTCCGCGACGCATCTGTTGCGCGCCAGCAAGGCGCGGCCGCCGCACGCCGCTTTGGGGCTGGTCGCCACGGCCGTGGCGGGGCTCTCGGGCTGCTGGGCGGTCGCCGGCGCGGCGGCCTCGACCGGCCGGGCCGCTACCGGCGCCGATTCCGATGCTGCGGAGGCGGCTGCCTTGGCCGGCGGGCGCGTTGTCGACTTGGCCGCCGTGGCTGGACGCGGCCGTGATACGGCAGCGCTCGGTGACGCCAAGGACGCGGCCGCGGCCGGCGGTTCTGATTTCGCCGTCGGAGCGGCTGACTCGGCCGGCGCGGCCGGCTGAGCGGGCACACCTTGCAACCGCGCGGCCTCCGGTGTGCCCTTGCTGCGCCCATCGAGTAACACGAATGCGGCCGCGGCCAGTACCAGCACGCTGACCACTCCACCCACAACCCATCTGCTCAAGTTCCGATCCGGCGCCGGTGTGAGCCCCGCCGCCGCTGATGGCGCTGGGGTTGACTTGGGCGGCATCGTCGGCGCCGCCGTGGTCTTCGGCGGCGCCGTCGGCTCTGGCGTGGTCGTTGGTGGCTTCGTCGGCGCTGGCGTGGTCTTCGGTGGCGTCGTCGGCGCCAGCGTGGTCTTCGGTGGCGTCGTCGGAGCCGGCGTCGTTGCGGACGCCGTTGCCTTGAGCGCTGGGGCCGAAGCTGCCGTCGCCGATGCCGTTGTCAGGGATGAGGCTGCCGGCGACGCAGCCGCCGGCGGTGAAGGGGTCGAAGCAGGCGCGGCCGAGGCCGAGAGTGAACTGCCGCAGACCCGGCAAGTCGTCGCGCTGTCAGCGTTTTCCGCCTTGCACTTCGAACACACCTTCGCCATGCCGGGACCGCCTTCAGGACTGCTACTGCCTGTTCCAATGATGAACTCAAGCCCCGCCATGTCAAGCACGGCATGAGCTGATGCAGCTCATCATCGGATTGCGGGTCAGGCCCGCGACGGCGGCCCGCTCGCGTCAGGCGCGCTCGAGCTCAGCGGTGTTCGGCCGCGGCTGCGCGGATGCCAGGTGCGACAGCAGCGCCGCCCAGGCGCCGGCGCGGTCCGCCGGCGGATTGCCGTGCACACCGCTGGCGCGCTCCGATGCCAGTTGCGCGCATTGCTCGCCATACCGAGTGACCAGCTCCAGGAGCTGGGTTTGCCAGCGTGAATTCATCTTCAGTCCCCTATTGCAGCGGTCTTGTGGACCCAATGGGTGAACTGTTCTCCTGGATCGGCCCGGCGGCCATGACGTACGTCAGATTCCGGGCAGAAAAACCGCAAATCGGCCTCACTCCGGCCTTATGCCCAATCCTCGACGGCTGCAACCTAAATCTTCTCGAAGCGCGCTTCGCCGACCGCCCTCACCCGCCCCTGCGCGATGAGTTCCTCCAGGTGCAGCTCGATGCTGCGGCGTTCGGCGCTTTCCACATAGACGATGTCGTAGCCCGGCGGATAGAGCAACCGGCGCTGAACCAGTTGGCCAATCGACAACGGCCCGCCGCCCAGGTACCCCAGCAGGCGCTCGGCGCGCTCGTCGATCTTGGCCGTGAACCGCGCCAGTTCCGCCAGGAAATGCGCGCGATCCGTCAGCACGCCGCGATGGTGCGACGTGACCCAGGTTCGCGCCTCCACGTCCGCGACCGCGGCGAGCGTCCGGCGGAAGTCGGCCAGATTGGAGCAAGCGTCTCCGTAGTAGGGGCCGAAGCCAGTCAGGTCGATGTCGCCGAGGAATGCGATTCCCTCGTTCTCGACCACGAGGACGCAATGCCCGGCGGTGTGTCCGGGCATATGCTGGGCACGAACGCGCACGCCCCCGCCCAGATCCCAGGTCGCGCCATCCTCATAGCCCTCCGCATCCGGCCGCGGGCGGTAGTGGAAATCCGACTCGATCATCTTCTTCATGGGAACGAGCACGGATGGGGGATAGCCGTAGTGCCGCGCCAAACCCTCCCACGATTGCGCGGCCGCCAGGTCGGCGTTATGCACGTGCACGCTGGCTTGCGGTACCAGGTGCAGGCCGGCCATATGGTCCTCGTGCACGTGGCCCAGGATGACCAGATCCACCTGCTCGAACTCGCGGCCGATGCGGTTGGCCACGAGCGGTGTGTCGAACGCGGCGCACGCCTGCGACCCGCGCACGATCACCTGGTTGCCATCCGGGTACTTGCCGGACTTCTCGCCCAGGTGGACGCTGACGCTCCCCTGGCGAAAGACAGTTTGACTCACGACGTTTCGACCTCCTCCAATTGCTGCAGCAGATAAAGCCGCTGGTACAGGCCGCCCTCGATCGCCATCAATTCGCCATGCGTTCCGATTTCGGCGATGCGGCCGTGGTTCAGGACGACGATGCGGTCCGCGGCGCGAACCGTCGACAACCGATGCGCGATGGCGACGATCGTGACGCGCCCGCGCAGGGCCGCCAGCGCCCGCTGCACCACCTGTTCGGTCTCCGAATCGATGTGCGAAGTGGCCTCGTCCAGGAACAGGATGCGCGGCTCGCCGGCCAGCGCCCGCGCGATCGCGACCAGCTGCTTCTGGCCCACCGACAGGCGCGCGCCGCCTTCCCCCAGTTGTGTATCGTAGCCGTGCTCGAGCCCGGTGATGAAGTCGTGGACCTGCGCGGCGCGCGCGGCCGCCTCGATCTGCTCGGGGCTGAGCTTGCGCCCCATCGCGATGTTCTCGCGCGCCGTGGCCGCGAGCAGGAACGGCTCCTGCGGCACCACGCCGATGCTGGCGCGAAAGTGGTCTTCGCCGATCGACTCGACGGGCGTGCCGTCGATGCGGATCGCACCGGGCGGCGCCGGATAGAAGCGCAGCAGCAGCGACAGCAGCGTGGTCTTGCCGCTGCCGGTGTGGCCGACGATGCCGTGGAAACTGCCCGGCGCGATTCGCAGGTTCAGGTTGTGCAGCACCGGGTGGCCCGGCTGATAGGCGAAATCCAGCCGCTCGATCGCGATGGCGCCTTCGGTCACCCGCCCGAGGTCGGCCGCCTTCGGCGTCTCGGCTTCCTTCAGCAACGCCTGAACCCGTGCGGCCCCCACCATCGCCTGCTGCACCAGCGAGAACTGCATCGTGATCTGCGTCAGCGGCTCGACGATGCGCGACACGTAGTTCATGAACGCGTACAGGATCCCGACCTCCACGGCGCCGAGCGCGCCGCCCTGGCTACGCAGGCCGAACACCCCGATCAGCACGGCGATCAGCAGCACGTTGAGCGCGTCGAGCAACGGGCGCAGCAGCCACGCGTTGGCGCGCAGTTCGCGCTGGCGCGAGCGGTAATGGGCCTCGTTGACGCTGGCATAGTGCTCACGGAACCGCGCAGTGGCGTTGCTCGCCTGCAACACCGGCATCCCCGCAATGGTCTCGGCCATCTGGGCATTGAGGTCGCTGCGCAGCTCGCGGTTGCGCACCACGGCCGGCCCGGACAGCCGCTGATAGACCGCGACGATCAGCGCCCCCGCCGGAAACAGCCCCGCCACGACCAGCATCAATCGCCAATCCAGCCACAGCATCGCGATCATGGTGCCCGTGAGCACGATCAGGCTGTCGAGCATCACGAACAGCACCTGCACGTACAGCGTCTTGACCGCCTCGGTGTCGTTGGTGACCCGGCTGACCAGCTGGCCGGTGATGGCCCGGTCGAAGAAATTCATCGGCAGTCGCAGCACGTGCCGGTACACCTCCTCGCGCACGCGCTGCACCGAGCGCATCGCCACGCCGGCCAGGCGCGTGAGCTGGCCGTAGCGCAGCCAGCTGGCCGCCATGCCGGCGGCCAATGCACCGAACAGCAAGCCGGCGATCTCGGGAATCTGCGCATTGCGCGGCAACAGGTAGTGGTCGATCAGCAGCTTGGCGATGGCCGGCCCGAGGGCCTCGAGCCCGGCCGCCAGCGTCAGCCACGCCACGCCGTGCAACAGATTGGCGCGCTCCGGCGCGGCCGCGCGCATCAGCAGCGCGGCCGCGTCGCCCAGCAGCTTGCGCTGCTGCGCCGGTTCGGCCGGAAGGCGCGCGGTGCCGACGAATTCAGCTGGCATCGAGGCTCGCCTCCAGTTGCTGGTAGCGCCACTGGCGCGCGTACCAGCCGTTCGCGGCCAGCAGCGCCGCATGATCGCCCTGCTCCACCACGCGGCCCTCGCGCAGCACGACGACCTCGTCGGCATCGGCCACGGCGCTGAGGCGATGGCTCACGATGATGGTCGTGCGGCCCACGCGCGCCTGCTGCAGGTGCGCGAGGATGCGCGCTTCGGTGTCGGTGTCCACCGCCGACAAGGTGTCGTCCAGCAGCAGCATGGTCGCGTCCGTCAGCAGGGCACGGGCCAAGGCGACGCGCTGCCGCTGCCCGCCCGACAAGGTGACACCGCGCTCGCCCACCGGCGTGTCGTAGCCATGCGGCAGGCGCGCGATGTCCTCGTGCACGGCCGCGAGCCTGGCCGCCTGCTCGACCTGGTCGCGGGTCGCGCCGGGCCGCGCCAGCGCGATGTTCTCGGCCACCGTCGCCGAAAAGAGAAACGCCTCCTGCGGCACCCAGGCGATGGCGGCGCGCAAGGCGTCCAGGGTGTAGTCCTGCAGGTTGACGCCGTTCCACAGCAGCCGGCCCTGCTCCGGCGCGTGATGTCGCAGCAGCAGGCGCAGCACGGTGGACTTGCCGGCGCCCGTCGGCCCCACCAGCCCCAGCGTTCTGCCAGGCTGAAGAAGAAAGGACGCCCCATTGACAGCAGGTCGCTCCTGCCCCGGATAGCGGAAGCGCACGCCCTGCACGACCAGCGGTCCGGCTGCGATGCGCGCGACCCGGCCGTGGTCGTGGACGGACAGCGGCGTGTCCAGCACCGGCTGCAGCCGGCCCCAGGCGGCCTTGCCCCGCTGCACCAGCGACAGCACCCAGCCGGCCGCGAACATCGGCCAGATCAACTGGCCCAGGTACAGGCTGAAGCTGGTGAGCTGGCCGACGGTCAATTGCCCGTGCCAGACCAGCCAGCCCCCGATGCCCAGCGTCAGCGCGGTGGCCGCGCTGAGCGTGAAGCCCACGGCCGGCTCGTAGGCGGCCTCCCAGCGCTGGGCACTCAGGCCCGCTTCGGCGGCGCCGGCGGCCAGGGCCGAGAACTGCGCCTCGCTGCGCGCCTGCAGGCCCAGGGCGCGCACCGTGCGCACGCCGGCCAGGGTTTCCTGGACGTGGTCGTTGAGGGCGCCGAAGCGCTCCAGCGAAAGCCGCGACGCCGCGTGCACGTGGCGCGAGATCCACCAGAAACTCAGCGCCATCAGCGGGAACGGCAGCAGCGCGGCCGCCGCGAGCCGCGCGTCGATCCCCAGGGACATCGCAGCGACGACCAGCACCAGGGTCAGTGTGCCGTCGAACCCGGCCAGCATCGCTTCGCTGGCCGCCATCTCCACCGCGTCGATGTCGTTGGTGGCCAGCGCCATCAGGTTGCCGGTGCGCTGGTGCTGGTAGAAGGCCGCACCCTGCAGCGTCAGGCGGGCGTAGAGCCGCTCGCGCAGCTCCACGCCGAGCCGCTGGGCTGCCGCGTAGAGCTTGAGCCGCCAGCCCACGCGCAGGCCATAGACGATCGCCCCGGCGGCGACCAGCCAGCCCAGCTCCTGCAGCAGGGACGGGCCCGCCAGCCGATTGGCCACCAGGGCGTCCACCACTCGCCCGATCTGGCGCGGAATCCAGACGTTGAGCAGCGCGATGCCCAGCAGCATCAAGCCCGAAACCGCGTAGGCGGCCCAGTGCCGGCGCAGGAACTGGGCGATCAGGCGGTAGAGGGACATGAAAGTTGGGCCCCGCGCGGGCGAAAGGGCAGATTCTAGGCAGGGCCGCGCTTCAGAGATGACTCAGCAATTGATTTCTCAAGATGCTCGTCAGAAAGGACCGGCTCTTGTTTTCGATGAACCCGATGGTGCGATACGCGTGCGGGCCCTCGAAGTACCTCACTTCCAGATCCGGATAGGCAGCAAGGTCGAAGCCCTTGGACAGCGGCAATATCGTGACCCCCAATCCGTCCCGTACCAGGTCGATGATGATCCGGACGGCATCGATCTGGATCGACTGGTGCGCGCGCAGGCGGTTGCGCCTCATGATGTCGTCGACCAGGATGCCGGTGTTGGACTTGATCGCGCTCTGGAAGAAGATTTCCTTCTCGAGCATCTTCCCGATTTCGCCGCCCTCGTGATGGCGTTTGCTGTAGATGAAAGCCAGGGGCTCCTTGTAGAGCGGGGTCCACAACACGTCTTCCATCGTCTCGTGCGGGGACCGCACGGTCAGCGCTCCATCGATATCGCCTTCGACCACGCGGCGTTTGAGGTGCCCGGAATAGCTGATGCCCGACTCGACCGTGATGTTCGGATGGGTCTTGCGCATCGTGACGATCGCGCGGACCAGCAGATGCATCGACGTCGAGATCGAGGAAATCCGCACGGAGCCGGCCAGCTCACGCGTGTCCTGGTCGTACCTGGCCTCCTCGAACAGGTCGATCATCGCCTCGGCCTTCTTCGCGAACTGGTGTCCACGATGGTTCAGAGTCACCGACTTGCCGGTGCGGTCGAACACGGCAAAGCCCAGTTCATCCTCCAGCATCTTCATCTGCAAGCCCACGGCTGCCGGCGTCAGCGAGACATGTTCGGAAGCTGCCAGGAAAGAGCCGTGGCGCGCCACGCTCAAGAAAACCCTGAGCGTCTTGAAGCTGATCATAAGAGGAAGGTTCCAACCACAAAGAATTTCTTTATCGGACCGCAAATTCTTCTGTCTTTACTTTATACAACTGTCGAGGCAGATTAGCGGCTTCACCACGGAGACTTACATGGCTGGAACGTCCACTGAGCGCCAGGATATGCATTTCTGTGCCGGGCGCCGCCGGCTGTTGTCCTCGACCGCCGCCACTGGGTTGGGCTTGGTCGCCGCGTCGCTGGGCGTACCCAGGGCGATTGCTCAGACGAGCACCTCGCCGATCGACCTGATCGTGCCCGGTGGTCCGGGTGCCGGCACCGATGTCGCCGCGCGTGTCGCGGCCAAGGGGCTGGCCGATCACCTCGGCCGGTCGGTCGTCGTCAAGAACATCCCCGGTGCCGGCGGCACGATCGCGGCGCAGATGGGCGCCCGCGCCAAACCCGATGGGAACACGCTGTTCTTCGCGATCACCGGAACCCATACCGTCAACCAGTTCCTCTACGACAAACTGCCGTACGACCCCAAGGCCGACTTCGCCCCGATCTCGCTCGTCTGCAAGTACAACAACGTGCTGGTGGTGCGACCCGAGTTCCCGGCCAAGAAGGTCGACGAAGTGATCGCGTTTCTCAGGGCCAACCCCGGCAAGTACTTCTACGGCATCACCTTCAACGGCAGTTCCAGCCACCTGGCGATGGAACTGCTGAAACGGGAAGCCCATCTCGACCTCGCCGGCGTGGCCTACAAGAGCGCCGCCGCGGCGGTCACGGATTTCCTGGGCGGCCAGTATCCGGTCCTGATGGACACCGTCATCAATCAACTGCAACACATACGCGGAGGCAAGGTTTTCGCAGTAGCCACGACCGGGGCGAAGCGGTCTCCGGTGCTGCCGGAAATTCCCACCTTCGTGGAATCCGGATTTCCCACCGTCGAAGCGATCGGATGGGCCGGTGTGATGGCGCCGGCAGGTACGCCCGCCGGGCTCATCGCGCAGTTCAACCAGGCCCTCAAGGCCACCATCGCATCGAACGCGTTCGACGGGCTCAACAGCAGCGGGCTGGAAACGCAGTACACGACCCCCGAGGAGATGGCAGCGTTCATCGACCGGGAATCCGCGCGCTGGGGCCGACTGGTCAAGAGCGCCCAGATCAAACCGTCCTGACATCCACAGCACACAAGGACCCGACATGAACTCCATGCTCGTTCGCCGCCGCGGTTTCCTGCAAGCCGCGGGAACCGTCGGCGCATCGCTTTCCCTTGGTGCCCCGCTGCTGGCGCAGGACTTTCCCGCGCGGCCGGTGACGCTCATCTGCCCGTTCGCCGCGGGCGGCTCGGTCGACCAGTACATGCGCGCCCTGGCCGTGGCTTCGGCCAAACACATGGGCGGCCAGAACGTCATCATCGACAACAAGCCGGGCGCCGGCGGCCTGTATTCGGCCAGCCTCGTATCCAAGGCTCGCCCGGACGGCTACACGCTCGCGATGACATCCGGGTCCATCTTCAGGGCGCCCTGGCTTGAGCCCAAGGCCGGTATCTCGCCCCTGACCGACTTCACCTATGTCATCGGCATGACCAGCCTCGAGTTCTGCGCCGTGGTGCGGGCCGATTCGTCCTACCGGAATTTTGCGGACTTCATGAAGGCCGGCAAGGCCAAGCCGACGCAATTCGCGGCGGGCGATCCGACCACGGCGGTGCCGGTGCTCATGAAGGGCATCGAGGAAAAGTACGGCGGCGAGTTCCAGCACATCCCCTACAAGAGCGGTGCCGACATGGTCAACGCCCTGCTGGGAGGCCATGTCGGCATCGTGCTGGATTCGGTGGGAAGCTATGTCTCGCAAATCAACGCCGGGAAGCTGCGACTGCTGGCGGCACTGGGCACGTCAAGATTCAAAGCCTGGCCGGACGTACCGACGGCCGTGGAGCAGGGATACGACGTGGTCGTTTCCTCGCCCATGGGCCTGATCGGCCCGCCCGCGATGAAACCTGCGACGGTGCAAAGCCTTCACGATATTTTTCGCAAAGCCATGCGCGAGCCGGAGATCGAGCGCATGCTCGACCTCCTGAACCAGCCCGAGTGGTACCGGAACTCGAAGGATTTCGAAAGCTACGCCCAGAAAACCTACCAGGAAACCGGCGAGATGCTGCGCCGTGCGAAGTTGATCTGAATGCCGACCGCAGCCATGACTCCAACCCCATTTCCCCTGGTTGAGATTTCCGGGTCTCCGCAAGAACGCGGCAGGCAATACGGGCAGAAGGCGGCCGACCGGATCCACAAGGGCGCAAACCACTACACCGAGCAGTTGCGGAAGCTGTCCCTCGACAAGTCCAGGCTCAACGCCCTCATCCACGACTACCTGCCGGTCATGGAGGGCTTCGACCCGGCGCACGTCGCCGAGATGCGCGGTATTGCCGCCGGCGCGGAGATCTCGTTCCAGGACGTGGTGCTGCTCAATGCCCGCACCGAGCTGCTCAAGCTGGCGTCCAGCCCGGAATTGCAGCAGCGGCTGAGCGGGGAGATCGCCGACGGCTGCACCGGCCTGATCGTGCAGCCCGAGGCGGCGGCCGCCGGGAAACTCATCCACGCGCAGAACTGGGACTGGAAGTACGAATGCGCGGAAACCGCTGTTGTCCTGCGCATTCGCCGCGATGACGGCCCCGATATCCTGACCTTCACCGAGGCCGGGGGACTGGCCCGTTCCGGGATGAACAGCGCCGGCATCAACCTCACGGCCAACTTTCTCGAGTCGGATCTGGATTACCGGGGCATCGGCGTGCCCCTGCCGCTCATTCGCCGGAAGATTCTCGAGCAGCAACACCTGGCGCTGTCGATGCACGCCGCCTACATGACGAAGAAGTCCGGGTCGTGCAACATGATGCTCAGCCACAAGGACGGCATCGCGCTGAATTTCGAATGCGCGCCGGACGAAACATTTCTGGTGCACCCCGAAAATGGATTGCTGGTCCATGCCAACCACTGGGTCAGCATTGCGGCCCTGTCGAAGCTCAAGGACCGGGGCATCGCGACCACGCCGGACACCCTGTACCGGGACATCCGGGTCAAGGACCTGCTGCGGCCGCACCTTGGCCGGATCGAGGTCGATCACGTCAGGGCGGCGCTGCTGGATGACTTTGCGTCGCCCTGGGCCGTTTGCCGGCCTCCGCGCATGAACCTGGCCAACAACCTGAGTGCCACCGTAGCCACCATCATCATGAAGCCGGCCGAGGCCCGCATGCAGGTGGCCTGTCTGCCGGCAGTCGACCCGAACTTCGTCGACTATGGATTCGACGACTGAACCCCGGAGGAAGAATGCCCTTGTCCTATCCTGAGGTCTCGCGCAAGGTACCCGCGTCGATGGCGATCTGGCCAGACGGCGTGCGCTGCCTGGTGGCCTACACCGTCGACTTCGACGGGATGGGCAATGAAGTGGGCAAAGGCCTGCTCCCGTACGGCGCGCACTCGGCCGGCCGTTACTCCGCGCGCCGGGGCATTCCGAGGCATCTCGACATGCTGGAGCGGCTGGGCATTCCGGCCACGTTTTTCGTCCCCGGGTACGACGCCGAATGCTATCCGCAGACGATCCGGGACATCGCCGCAGCCGGCCATGAAATTGGCGCGCACGGCTACGTGCATGAGGGAACGCTGTTGCCGCCGGAAGAAGAGCGCCGCCGTCTTGCGCTCACCCATGGGATCCTGGCCGGGCTCACGGGCAAGCCGCCGGTCGGCTGGCGCTCGCCGTCGGGGCAGAAGACCGTCGTCACCCTGCCGGTCCTGCACGAACTGGGCTACCTGTACGACAGCAGCGACAAGGACGCCGACACGCCCTACACCATCAAGCTCGCCGGCGGCAAGTCGCTGGTGGAAATCCCCAACAACACCTACAGCCTCGACGACTTTCCGTTCTACAACTTCTCGATGACGCCGGTCTCCGAAGTGGCCGCGCAATGGAAGGAGGAGTTCGACGCCCGCTTCGCGCTGGGTGGCTTCTTCATGCTGACGGTGCATCCCCGCGCTGGATGGGGTTCGGGGACGCCGAGCCGGGTCAAGGCCATCGAGGACGTGCTACGCCATGTCAAACAGCATGAAGGGATCCGGTTCGCGAACCTGGGCACGGTGCAGCAGATCGTTGCAAGCCATCCCATGAGTTTCGATGAGGTGCTCGTATGACCCGGCCAACTTCCCTGGCTGCGTGCCCGGCCATCATCGGCATCAACATCGACATCGAATCCCTCGACGCGCAATCCGCGGGAAGCGCGGGACTGTTCGGCCGCTACTCGTACGGCCGCTATGGGTTCAGGGAAGGAATCGAGCGCTTCGTGCGCACCCTGGCGCAGCTGGATGTGAAGGCCACGTTCTATGCATTGGCGGCCGACCTGTCGCGGCACCCGGAACTGGCGGGCAGCCTGCTCGACGCCGGCCATGAAATCGCTGTGCGCGGCCGCGTCGACAAGGATGCGGGCGCCCAGCAGCTCCTGGACGCACTGGGCGAAGAACGCGAAGCGATGACCCGGGCCCTCGGCCATGCACCCAAGGGCTGGCGCGCGGTCGACGGGATCGTGACCGAGCAGACATTGCCTGCCCTGGCCAACCTGGGATACGCCTATGACGCCTCGTTCATGGATGACGACGCGCCCTACACCTTGAAAGACGGTTCGGGCGCCCAGTTGGTGGAGCTGCCGGTCTGCGACTATCTCAGCGATGCCCCTTTCTACACCCAGCGGCATACCCACGCGCGGGTCCAGAAGGCGTGGCTGGAAGAGGCCGAGGCCCAGTATTGCGCCGCAGGCTACATCCACCTCACGTTGCACACGCGCGGCGACACCGGTTCGAGCCGCCTTCCCCGCATTGCCGTGGTCGCGAACTTCATCCGCCATTTGCAGGGCAGGCCGGGGGTGGCCTTCTACCGGTCCGACGAGCTCGCCAGCCTGTGGCGCGAGCACGCGGAGCACAGCTACGACTTCCCCATCGCGCCGAAGCCGAACCTGTAGCGACCATGCAAACCAAACGACCGCAAGCGGTGGCTGTGCTGCAGATCGACAACGAGCGCGTCAGGGTGACCGAATGGCGTTTCGCGGACAACGCCGAAACCGGCTGGCATCGCCATCAATTCGACTATGTGGTCGTTCCCGGCAAGAACGGCAAGCTGGCGATCGAGACACCCGACGGCGCGAGTTCGACCGTTGAATTGACCGCGCATGCCTCCTACTTCAGGTCCGCCGGCGTCGAACACAACGTGATCAATGCCAGCGACGGGCCGTTTTCCTTTGTCGAAATCGAGCTGAAATGAGCGGCGCGCGCTTCATCTGATCCAAGTCCCTTGCCGCGCACGATCATCCTCCGGCGGGCAGAATCGTCGCCATGGATGCTGCCGACAATCCCCTACTGCAAACGTGGACCGGCCCCTACGGCCTGCCGCCTTTTCACGCCATCCGGCCCGAGCATTTCGAACCCGCCTTCGAAGCAGCGATGCGCGAGCATCTGGCTGAGGTCGATGCCATCGCCGGACAGGCCGCGCCGCCCAGCTTCGCCAACACGGTGCAGGCGCTCGATCGAAGCGGGCGCCTCTTCACGCGCATCAGTCTGCTGTTCGGCAACCTGGCAGTGAGCCATACCAGCGAGGCCCTGCAGGCGGTCGAGCGCGCCATGGCGCCGCGCCTGGCGGCGCACGACAACGCGATCTCCATGCACGCCGGCCTGTTCGCGCGCATCGATGCGCTGCACCAGCAACGCGAGGCCTTCGGCCTGGACGCCCAGGACTTGAGCTTGCTGGAACGTGTCTACCTGGACTTCGTGCTGTCGGGCGCCAAGCTGGCGCCCGAGGCACGCGCCCGTTATGCCAGGATCACCGAGGAACTGGCCGAGCTCACCACGCGGTTCGGCCAGAACCTGCTGGCCGAGGAGGCCAGCTGGCTGCTTCAACTCGAGGGCGAAGCCGACCTGGCCGGTTTGCCCGAGTCCGTGCGGGCGGCCGCCCGCGCCGCCGCCGTCGAGCGCGGCCTGGGCAAGGACGCCTGCGCGATCACCTTGTCGCGTTCGCTGGCCGAGCCGTTCATGACGTTCTCGTCGCGGCGCGACCTGCGCGAAGCCGTGTGGCGCGCCTGGATCGAGCGCGGTGCCCATGCCGGCGAGCACGACAACCGGCCGGTCGCCGCCCGCATCGTTGCCCTGCGCCAGGAACTGGCCGCCTTGCATGGCCATGCCACTTTTGCGGATTACGCGCTGGCCGACCGGATGGCGCCCGACACGGCCGCGGTGCTGGACTTGCTGGGCAAGGCCTGGGAGCCGGCCAAGGCCAAGGCCACTGAAGATCGCGCCCAGCTTACGGCGATGGCGTTGCGTCTGGACGAGCCTGTCCCCATCGCCGCGTGGGACTGGCGCTATCTGGCCGAGAAGGTGCGGCAGCAGCAGTTCGATGTGAACGACGCGCAGCTCAAGCCGTATTTCACGCTGGACAACATGATCGCCGCGATGTTCGATGTCGCCGGGCGCCTGTTCGGCCTGCAATTCACCGAGCAAGCCGATCCCGGCCTGTACCACCCGGACGTGCGGCTGTGGGAAGTGCGCGGCCGCGACGGCGCCTTGATCGGCATCTTCCTGGGCGACAACTTCGCGCGGCCGTCCAAGCGCGGCGGCGCCTGGATGAGCGTGCTGCGCAGCCAGTCGGCCATCGATGGCGGGACCCTGCCGATCGTGGTGAACAACAACAACTTCGCCAAGGCGAGCCCGACGCTGCTGTCCTTCGACGATGTCCGCACGCTGTTCCACGAATTCGGCCACGGCCTGCATGGCCTGCTGTCGCAGGTGCGGCACGAGCGGCTGGCCGGCACGCGGGTGCTGCGCGACTTCGTGGAGCTGCCGTCGCAGCTGTTCGAGAACTGGGCGCTTCAGCCGGAGGTCCTGCAGCGGCACGCGCGCCATTGGCAGACCGGCGAACCGATCCCGCAGGAACTGATAGCCCGGCTCTTGCGGGCGCGGCATTTCGACCAGGCCTGGGCCACGATCCAGTACACGGCGCCCGCGCTGATCGACATGGCATTGCACAGCCTGCCGCACGGCACGGCCGTCGACATCGCCGAGTTCGAAGCGCGGCAGCGCGCGCTGCTCGGGGTGCCCGAAGACATCGGCCAGCGCCACTACCTCACGCACTTCCAGCACCTGTTCGCCGGCGGCTACGCGGCCGGCTACTACGTCTACATGTGGGCGGAGGTGCTGGAAGCCGATGCCTTCGACGCGTTCATGGAGGCCGGCGATCCGTTCCATACGGAAATTGCCGAACGGCTGCACCGTCACATCTACAGCGCCGGTGCGACCAGCAAGCCCGGCGACGCTTACCGCAGTTTCAGGGGACGCGATGCGGTGGTGGAGGCGATGCTGCGCAAGCGCGGACTGATTTCAGGAGGCTGACAACCTCAGGGTGAAAGCTTTCGCCCTGGCCCGCCCGGAACTTTGCCAGCCCTGTGGCCCTCCGCCTAGCGTGCGGGCGGCCGCGTGCTGCCGCTGCACTCCTGGCACAGGTAGGTCACCGTGTGGTGCATGTCGCGGAAGTCGTACTCGAAGACGATCTTGTTGCCGGTGATCAGGCCCGGCCCGCGCATCTTCATGTCGGAGAAAACGATGCGATTGCCCTTCACGCGCCACGTGCCGCTGCTCGCGGATTCCTCATAGGTGCCGTTCGCGTTGATGATGATCGGCGTGGACAGCCGGCAACTGCCGGCCCCGCCGGCGATGTTGAACGACAGGCAGCGGTAAACGCCGGGCTGTACCTTGGCTTGCGCCGGCGCAGCGACCGCCGGCACTGCCGCCAGCACCAGGCAGGCCGCAAGAACGGCGCGGCCGCATCCATGCCACAGATTTGCACTCATTGCGCTTGGTGCCTCCTTGGGGGCGCCGTTAAATCGTAAACGGCTGTAGGCCACATGACAACTTCTTGATCTACAGCATGCGAACGGTGTTTCTCGCTTCGATGCTGCCGCCTAAAATTTGATCAGGTCGGACACTGCAAGGAGATACGAGGGATTCACATGGGCGTGGGCTCGCTTTTGCGCACCGAACGGCTGCACAGCCCGGCTTCGCCCACCCGGCGAACCGGCGGCCGCTTCTATGCATGGGTCGCGCTGACAGCCGCGCTGATCATTTTTGCGGGCTTCGCCAGAACCTTCTATCTCAGGAGCATTTCGGGAGCGCCCCCTCTTTCGCCGCTGCTGATCGTGCACGGCGTCGTGATGACGACATGGTTCGTGGTCTTTGGCGCGCAGGTCTGGCTGGTCAGCGCGGGCCGTACCGGCCTGCACCGCCGCCTGGGCGTGGCCGGCCTGATCGTGGCGGTACTTGTGGTATGCGTGGGCGTGGCCGCCGCCATCGATGCCGGCCGCCGCGGCGCCAGCCCCGCGCCAGGGGTGCCGCCGCTGATGTTCATGGCGATTCCGCTGTTCGACATGCCCGTGTTCGCGCTGCTGGTGGCGGTCGCGCTGTGGCAACGCCGCCGCCCCGACATCCACAAGCGGCTGATGCTGCTGGCCACCGTAGGGATGCTGACGCCTGCCGTCGGACGCATTCCCCTGGGCTTCATCCAGAACGGCGGCCCGCCGGTCTTCTTCGGGCTGGCCTTGCTGGTGGTGTTCGCCTGCATCGCCGTCGACACCGCCAGAAGCCGCGCGCTGCATCCCGCTTTCGCCTGGGGCGGCGCGCTGATTGTCGCGATGCTGCCGCTGCGCCTGCTCGTCGCCGGCACGCAATCCTGGACGCAGTTTGCGCGCTGGCTGGTGGGTTGACTACGCCGGCAGCGCGCCGATCTGGCGCAGCAGACCAAGCTGATCGAACAATGCTTGCAGCCGGGTCACCTTGCCCTGCTGCGCGGCCAGCCATACGAATGCCTGGACCTCGATGCGCTTACCCGACGCGGGGATGCCCATGAAGCTTCCGGTGTGGGTGCCGCGCAGCGTGAACCTTGTCGCCACCCGGTTACCGTCGACAAGGGTCTCGTCGACGGTGTGGAAGAGATCCGGGAAACCGGCATAGAAAGCGGTTCCGAATTCCCCGTGCGCCTTCATGTCCATCCTGGGGAAGCCGGCGATCTCCGCGGTGTAGTCCGCCGCGCAGAGCTCTGCCGGTAATCGCCCCTTCAGCTGGTCCTGCCGAGCGAAAAATTGCCTTGGGAGTTCAACGATATTGGCCTCATCCATGGTTCCCTCATACGGTTGCTGCATCCGAAGCGAGCCGTGCAGGCTCCCTCGAAGTACGGCCGGATCCGGAAATCGGATGCATGATTTGCACCGACACACCCGAAAGGCTCGACCATGAATCATCCGACCGGCAAGGCCCAGTTGCAGAGCATCGCGCGCGCGGCCATGCTCCAGCGCGGGCTGCTGCCGGAATTTTCAGCGGCCGTGATCGCCGAGACCGACAGGATCACGCAAGCGGCGCCCTCGGAGAGCGCGATCCGGGACCTGCGCGGTTTGCTCTGGGCGTCGATCGACAACGACGATTCGCGCGACCTGGACCAGCTCTCGGTGGCCGAACCCCAGGCGGGGGGTGCCGTGAAAATCCTCGTCGCCATCGCCGACGTGGACGCGCTGGTCAGGAAAGACAGCGCGATCGACGGCCACGCCTGGACCAATACGACCTCCGTCTACACCGCCGCGGAAATTTTCCCGATGCTGCCCGAGAAGCTGTCGACCAACCTCACTTCATTGGGCCAGGGCGAGGAGCGGCTGTCGATCGTGATCGAGATGGTGGTTGCCACCGACGGCACCGTCACGGCGTCCGACATCTACCGGGCGGTGGTCGTCAATCGCGCCAAGCTGGCCTACAACGCGGTGGCCGCATGGCTCGAGGGCACGGCGCCGGCTCCCGCTGCGCTGGCCGCGGTGCCTGGGCTTGCCGAGCAGCTGCGCATCCAGGACAGCACCGCGCAGGCGCTCAAACGCGTGCGCCATGCCCATGGCGCCCTGCGCCTGGAAACCCTGGAGGTGCGGGCCGTGTTCCAGGATGACGCGCTGGCCGACCTGCTGCCGGACGAGAAGAACCGGGCCAAGGAGCTGATCGAAGACTTCATGATCGCCGCCAATGGCGTCACCGCGAAGTTCCTGGAAAAGAAGGGCTTTCCCGCGCTGCGCCGGGTGCTGCAAACGCCCAAGCGCTGGGAGCGCATCGTCGCCCTGGCGGCCGAAGTTGGGGAACGCCTGCCCGCGAAGCCGGACGCCGCCGCGCTGGATGCCTTCTTGCTCAAACGCCGTGAGGCCGACCCGCTGCGCTTTCCCGACTTGTCGCTCTCGGTCGTCAAGCTGCTGGGCTCGGGCGAGTACGCGCTCGAGGTGCCCGGCCGGCCCGCCGAGGGGCACTTCGGACTGGCCGTCAAGGACTACACGCATTCCACCGCACCGAATCGGCGCTATCCCGACCTCATCGCGCAGCGGCTGCTGAAAGCGGCGCTGGCCGGACAGCCTTCGCCGTACAGCACCGAGGAGCTCACGACGCTGGCGCGCCACTGTACCGACCAGGAAGACAACGCCCAGAAGGTGGAACGCCAGGTCCGCAAGTCCGCGGCGGCGCTGCTGCTGGCGTCGCGTGTCGGTGCCAGGTTCGACGGCATCGTGACCGGCGCGTCGGACAAGGGCACCTGGGTGCGCATTTCGCAGCCGAGCGCCGAAGGCCGGGTGGTGCGCGGCTTCGACGGCCTGGACGTCGGTGAGCGCGTGCGCGTGCAACTGGTCCACACCGACGTCGAGCGCGGCTTCATCGACTTCGCCGCAGTGCGGCCCAGATCATGAGCACGAACCCCGGCTTGCGCGCCCCGCTCGCCTACAAGAACGAGGACTTCATGGACAGCGACGATGCGCGTCCGCTGCGCATCCTGGCCGAGTATCTCGAACCGATGTACGCCTTCCATCGCGAGCGAATTTCCGACACCATCGTGTTTTTCGGCTCGGCGCGGCTGGCGGCGAACGGTCCGCTGGGTCACTACTACGAAGCGGCGCGGGAACTCGCACGGCTGGTCACGGCCTGGTCGAAGAACCTGCCCACGCATGCACACCGCTACGTGGTTTGCACCGGCGGCGGCGGGGGCATCATGGAAGCGGCCAACCGCGGCGCCTCGGAGGCGGGCGGCCGCACCATCGGCCTGAACATCGGCTTGCCGCACGAGCAGCGGCCCAACCCCTACATCACGCGCGAGCTGATGTTCGAGTTCCACTACTTCTTCATGCGCAAACTCTGGTTCGCGCACCTGGCCCGCGCCCTGGTGGTGTTCCCGGGCGGCTTCGGCACGCTCGACGAATTGATGGAAATGCTGACGCTGATGCAGACCCGGAAGATCGAGCGGCGCATTCCGGTCGTGCTCTTTGGTTCGAGCTACTGGAACGAAGTCATCGATTTCGAGGCGCTGGTGCGGCACGACATGATCAACCGCGACGATCTCGGCTTGTTCCGGTACGCCGACGATCCGGCCACCGCGCTTGGACTGCTGCAGGCCGGCATCGAAGCGCAGGCGGAAGACGCCACGCCGGCCATCGCGCACTCGAAAACGGCTCAAGGCTGAATCGAGGCCTCGGACCTGAGCGCCTGCATCGACGAGCGCACCCATTCCTTGTATTGAACAGAACGGCGCGTTTTCTGGGCCCTCGACTCATCAGCCGGACGCCGGGCGAGTCCGGCTGATTCCTGCCTGGGCACGAATACCGATCACCAGGCCCAGCGTGACGAACACCAGGCCCACCACGCCGACGACTGTCAATGTTTCGCCGAGCAACGGCAGCGCCAGGAGCGTGGCCAGTACCGGCACGACAGCCGTCATCATGGTCGCTCGGACCGGGCCGAATGTCTTCACCACTTGCGTGAACGCCACCCCGGCAACGAACATCGAAAGGCCGCCCTGGTAGACCGCCTGGAATGCGATTTCGGACCAAGGCGCGCTGGCGAGTTGCGTCGGCACGAGGCCGCCGGCGGCAGCCAAGGCGAACAGCGGTACATAGCTCGCGAGACAGCCGATCGCGATCGCGCAGGTCGCCGGCACCGCGCCCAGATGCCAGCGCCGGCACAGGACGCTGTACAGGGCCCAGCACATCCCCGCGCCGACGAACAGCACATCGCCCTTCCACGTATGGTCGCCGATGAGGGCCTGCCGCAGGCTCGCGCTTCCGGTCAGCAGGTTGCCGGCCACGATTGCCGCCAACCCGATCAAGCGGGCCCGCCCGAAGCGCTCGCCCACAAGCAGCGCGGCGAAGACCGCGGTGTACAGCGGCAGCGAACCCGGCAGCAATACCGCGGCATGCGATACCGGCGCGAAGAAGAAGCCGCTGTACGCTAAAGAGCAATACCCGATTCCGGCCGTCGCCACGAGCGCCGCCCCGCGCTTGAACGCCTGGCGCGGATCGGGAGCGAGCTGCTCCAGCAGCCAGCCGCCGCGCAGGAATACCACGGGCAGCGCGATCAACCCAGAAAAAACGAAGCGAACGAACGAAATATCGAACGGGCTCAGGTGCCCTTTGGCGCTGACACGGGCGATCAGGATGAACGACGTCCAGATCAGCAGCACGCCGATCGCGCAACCGACGCCGATCCAGAACGTTCGACCGCGACCCGGGGATGCGGACGGCGTCAAAAGCCGAAGATGCGCTGCGCGTTGCCGCCGCGCACCTTCTCGCGGCGCGCGCCAAGCAGGTCGTTCACGCGCCTCATGCATCCGCGCGGGTCGCCGATGGTGTGCGGGTAGTCGGTGCCGAAAAGCACGTGGTCGTCGCCGAAGACCTCCAGGCACAGGTCGAGCGCCTGCGTCTTGAACACCACCGAATCGGCGAAGAGCCGGCCCATGTAGCTCGACGGCGCGCTCTGCGTGCGCGTGCGGCAGGCAGGTATGTTGTGGAAGCACTGGTCCATCCGCCCGATCAGGTACGGCAGTGCGCCGCCTCCGTGCGAGGCGATGATCTTCAGCCTGGTGTAGCGGTCGAAGAATCCGTCGTACAGCATGCGCGAGACGGCGAGCGTGGTGTCGAAGGTGAAGCCGATCGACGCGGCGAGCTGGAACTCGTTCATCTGCATCTCGGCCACGCCGGGCGGCGCCGTCGGGTGGATCAGCACCGGCAGGCCCAGCGCATCGATGGCCTGCCACACCGGCACGAACTCCGGCGCGGTAAGCGGACGGCCAGCGATGTTGGCCAGCACCATCACGCCGGCCGCGCCGCGGCCCTTGGCGCGCTCGAGCTCGGCGCGTGCCAGCTCGGCGTGCTGCCACGGCAGCGAGCAGAAGTACTCGATGCGCCCGCCATAGCGCGTGCGCGCCGCAGCCATGTCGTCGTTCATGATGCGCGCCGCCTGCAGGCTGACCTCAGGCGTGCCCCAGTACACGTTGGGGCAGGTCAGCGAAACCACCGAAACGTCGATGCCGACCTCGTCCATCATCTTGATGCGGCTCGCGTAGTCGAACATCTCGGGCACCGGCGTCATGAACGGTGCATTGTCAAGATGGATCGCGCGCAATCCGCCCACCACCTCCTTGAGCGTGAGTTTCGGTCCGCCGTGCTTCTCGAGCAGGGCGAGGTAGTCGTTGTTCAGCATGTGCGTATGCACGTCGATCGCGGGAGCCATGGAGCAGTCCTTGTGGAGGAGGTTTGAAAGAAAAGCGAGGCGCGCTCAGTTGACCTGGGCGCCGGAGTCGTTAACGACCTTGGTCCAGCGCGCGAGGTCGCGCTTGACCATGTCGGCGAAATCGGCCGGGCTGGTCGGAGTCTGGGCATCGCAGCCCATCGCGGCGCAGCGGGTCTTCAAGGTTTCACCCGTGACGATGCGGGCGATCTCGGCGGCGAGCCGGTCGACGACCGCCTTGGGCGTTCCGGCTGGCGCCACGATGCCCTGCCAGGCCACCGCCTCCACGCCGGGCATGCCGGCCTCGGCAAAGGTGGGAGCGTCGGGCATCATCGCCGAGCGCTGGGGCGCGGTCGTGGCCAGGACCTTCAGCTTGCCGGCGCGGATGTGGCCCAGCGCCGGCGTCAGGTCGGTGACCATGAGCTTGAAGCGGCCGCTCAGCAGGTCGGGGATCGCAAGCTGGCTGCCCTTGTACGGGATGTGGTCGAACTTCGCGCCGCTGGCCTTTTGCAGCATCTCCATCGCCAGGTGATGCGGGCTGCCGTTGCCGGCCGAGCCGTATTGCAGCGGCGCGCTCGCCTTGCGCGCCGCGTCGACCACGTCCTGCACCGAGTTCCAGCCGGCGTCGGGCGCAACGACCAGGAAAAACGGCACGCTCGCCACCAGGCTCACCGGCGTGAAGTCGCGCACCGGGTCGATCATGTTGTTGCGGTACAGCGCCGGGCTGACGCCGAGTGTGGTGCTGGTGGCCATCAGCAGCGTGTAGCCGTCGGCCGGGCTGCGCGCCACCACCTGCGCGCCCAGCAGGGTGCCGGCGCCCGCCTTGTTGTCGATGAACACCGTCTGGCCCAGCGCCTTGGAAAGCGGCTCGGCCACCGCGCGCGCCAGCGTGTCGGTCAAACCCCCGGGCGGATACGGCACCACCAGCTTGATCGGCTTGTCGGGCCAGACTGCACTTTGCTGCGCCTGCGCGCATGGAATGAATACGAGAGCGGCCAGGACAGCGCGCAGCGCGATGCGCCGCCAGGAAATGCTTTTCATGGAACGAGAAAATAAATGCTATCGCGGATGAGCCAAAGGGGGTTAACCCGGCCGCAGCTCATTCGGCCGCAGTCCCGGCGGCACGCGCGAGCCTCGAGCCCGCCCGTCACCCGTGCACAGGCGCCCTCGAGGCCAGGTGCGCGGTCTTGCCCGTCACGACGACCGATGAACCTTTGGCGATGGCCGTTCGTTGCTCGATCCTGCGCATGGAACCGTCGTGCATCCGGATGTGCATGACGTAGGCGGTGTATTGATTGCGATTCTTTTCGATCGCGTGGCCGGCGTAGGCACCGCCTGCCGCGCCGATGACGGTGGTCGCGGCGCGGCCGTTGCCGTGGCCCAGCTGGTTGCCGAGCAAGCCGCCCGCGACGCCGCCGATCGCCATGCCGGGCGTGACCTTCGAGCCGCCGATGCCTTTGACCGGGGCCTGGCGCCGCACCGGCACCACCGATTCGACCACCCCGCAGCTCCTGCAGGGTTCGCCTTGCGCGACGACGGCCGGACGGCCGCGTGCCGCCGGCTGCGCGCCGGGAGCGGCGCGTGCCTCGCCCCCGATGAATCCGGCGGCCAATACCGCCAACACCATTCCCGTGCAAGCCGGCAACAATGCCTTGGCATTCGCAGTGTTCGTGTCCATGGGCGCGTCCTTTTTGCTTCAACTGCTTGTGTAGCAGTCGAGCGCACGAGCGGCTGTAGGACGGCGGCTAAATCAAGCGAGACGCCCGGCGGCCAGGCGCGAGGCGCATGTAGTCGACATTCATAACAATGAATTACGTGCACGGCCGGCTATGAAGAACCTGAACGCCCTGATCCGTCCATATCATCCTTCCCCCTTTTTCTCAGGAGGTTGATGCCATGACTGCGACGTTGGAAAAAAAGGCGTTACTGAAGAAGACTCAGGCCCAGCCGGATGAAGTCCGGCCGTTCAAGGATGGAAAAGGCAAGATGGCTGTCTATACGTTCGGCAACCAGACCATGGGCCGTGGCGAGTTCGAGCCGGGCTGGCGCTGGAGCGAACACGTCAAGCCCATCGCGGGAACGGATTCGTGCCAGGCCACGCACACCGGCATCATCCTGGAAGGCAAGATGGTGGTGAAGATGACGGATGGCCCCGAAATGGAATTCGGGCCGGGCGACGTCTTCTACATGCCGCCCGGCCATGATGCCTGGGTCGTCGGCAACAAACGTTGTGTCGTCTTCGACTTCACCGGCGTGGCGCAATACGCCAAACCCAAGTAACACGCACGAAACGCTCAGCGGCTGGCGCGCACCTGGGGGAACTTGTAGATCGTGTCGTTGAGGTGCCGCGTGACTTCGGCGATGTCGTCGTCGCTCCAGTCCAGCTTCGCGGTGGCCTGCCAGCGCTGCACCTGCGCGAGCAGGCTGTTCCAATCGGTGGCCTGGCTGGCCGCTCGCCAGTGCATCTGGACGTTGTGGCACTCGATGCAATGCGTGTCGTACAGGAGCTGACCGCGCGTTGGCGCCGCCGCTGCGCGGGGCGCCGGCTGGGCTTGAGCCGAGCACGCGGCAGCGGCGACAACCGCCAGCAGCAATCTTGAAAGGCGGTCAAGCAAGGGTGTGTGCATGTGTCGATGATAGTGTCCTGTCTCACGAATAGCTTGCATTTCGCTGAGACCGGACACTTGCCGCTGGCACGGCAGCCGGCTTGACCGCAGTCAAGCCCGGGACCCGCCTTCGAGTTGCCGCTTCATCGCCGCGGCGCCCGCCTCGACCAGGCCGCCGATGACCGGCGCCAGCTCATTGGGCAGGAAATCGGTCACCCACTGGATGCGGCTGTGCCCGCCCTCCGCCGCGAACACCTGCAGCGATGAATTGTGATGCTTGGCGCGCCCGCCGACGGCCGTGTAAGCCACCCGCATGTGTTCGTCATTGACGTCCAGGATGAGTTCGCGCACGACCATCCCGTTGGCGAAAGTGACGGTGCGGTCGCCCTCGCCCACCTGGCAATCCGTCAGGACCCCAACGAACAACTGGTGCGCGTTGCCGACGTCGCGAACAGCTTGCCAAACGGTTTCGGGCGCCGCCGCCACGGTGATGTCACGAATGATGCTGGCCATTGCCGTCTCCAGGTTGTGCATGTACGGGGCGCATGGCAGGCATCACGCATCGTTGATGGTTTCGTGATTGGCTGGAACAAGGATCTCGAGCAATTCGCAATCGTCCGACCAGCCCACGACCGTGTGGCGAATACCCGCTGGCTGGACCCAGGATGAACCGGGAACCAGCCGCTGCCGGCCCAAGCCTTCGAATTCGGTTTCGAACCACCCCTTCAGGCAGTACACCATCTGGAATTGCACGTTGTGGTGGTGTCGCTTGCTCAACTCACTGCGGAACGGCGCGGTCATGCGGATCACGTGGGCCTGCGCCAGCCCGTTCGTGGCGGCTGCGACTCCGAGGTCACGATAAGAAGAGTAGTCGCGCAAGCCGCCGCTCTTGAAGTCAGCCTCGTTGGCATGACTGATCGTGAAATGCTGGGGCAGATCCGGTATCGATAGTTGCATTCGGGCCTCCGAAAGGAATTTTCCAGGCCGTAATCAAACTGCGATTCTTCGGCGCAAGCAAGCGCGCCAACTCAGCCGTCGCGTTGCCTGCGACGCGAGGCGTAGCGGCGGCACGCCAGCTAGTGCAACCCGGCCGCCCGGTACGCCAGCATCTTGAATTCGTAGGCGTAAGGATTCATCGCGCCCATGTGGCGCTGGGTCATCAGGACAGCGGCGATGTTGGCAACGGGGTTGACCCACCAGTGCGTGCCACCCAGGCCCGACCACAGGAATTCGCCGGTCGAATCGATCGGATCGTAGGGTCCCGGTTGCACGATCACGCCTGAGCCCAGGCCGAAGCCCATCCCCTCGAAACGCATCATGGGAAACTGGACGCACAGTCCCGGGGCGAGATGGTTTTGCGCCATCAGCTTCAGCGTCGACGGTTTGAGCAGCCGGTTGCTGCCGGGCAGCACGGCCTTGATCAGGCGCACCGTGTCGTCCAGGGTCGAAACCAGCCCGCCGCCGCCCGACTGGTTGGGCACGGGCGTGCGGTAGGCGCCGGGATAAGGAAGGTCGTCGTACCGGACCAGCCCGGGCTTGGTGGGGTCGGCGAAGTCCACGCCACCGTAATAGGCACACAGCCGATGCTGCTCGGCTGGCGGCACCACGAAGCCCGTATCGACCATGCCCAGCGGCGTGAAGATGCGGCCGGCCAGGAAATCGCCGAAGCGCTGTCCACTGATCACTTCAACAAGGCGCGCCAGGACGTCGCTCGCGACCGAGTACTCCCAGTCAGTGCCGGGATGGAATTTCAGCGGCAGCAGCGCCAGCGCATCCATCTTTTGCGCCAGGGTCGTGCGGGGATCCAGGATCTTGCCCTCGGTATAGAGCCGGGTGATCAGCGAACCCGGGTCGAACAGGCCGTACGACAGTCCCGAGCTGTGCGTGAACAGCTGCCGGATGGTGATCGGACCCGAGGCCGGTTCGACGTCGTCACTGCGCGTTGCGCCGGCTCGCAGCACCTGGCGCTGCCCGAGCTGCGGAATGAAGCGCTCAATCGGATCGTCCAGATCGAAGCGGCCCTCCTCCCAGAGCAGCAGCGCCGCGCAGGATGTCACCAGCTTGGTGTTCGAGAAGATCCGGTAGATGTGGTCCGGCCGCAGGGCGATGCCTGCTTCCTTGTCGGCCCAGCCGGTGCAGAAGCTGTCCACCACCTCGCCGCCGGCCAGTACCGCGATGGCGACACCCGGCAGAAAACCGAGGTCGACCTGCCGCTGCATGCCCGCATGGAGCGGATCGAAGTTGAAACGTCGCGCGGTCGAAGCGGCATCCATCATGCTCAGAATCCCCCGCTGCCCCGGACGAACTTCTGCACCCTGCGGCCGAAGCCGACCTCCGAGGTGTAGAGATTGCCGTTGCCGTCGATCGCCAGGTTGTGGATCCACTTGAACTCGCCGGCCATCCGGCCGGTGCGGCCGAACTGCCCGACCTGCTGTCCGTCGGAGCGGCGCAGGATGTAGATCCGTCCATTGGCGCCGTCGGCCACGTACATGAACTTCTGCGCGGGATCGTGCGAGAGCACCATGTCCCAGACCGATCCGTTGGCAAGCGTCTGCACCTCGACCCGGAACTCCTGCTTGAACTCGCCCGCGCGCGTGAACACCTGGATCCGGTTGTTCTGGCGATCGCACACATACAGCAAGTCCTCGTTGGACATGCGCACGCAATGCACCGGGTTGCTGAACTGGCGCGCAGGAGGCTGCGCCGGGTCATAGGCGGGCTGCTTGTCGTCGCTGGGCGGCCCACCGTAGGCGCCCCAGTGGCGCTTGTAAGCGCCGGTGGCCGCGTCGAAGACGACCACGCGCTTGTTGCTATAGCCGTCGGCGACGAACAGTTCCCCGCGCGAAACGGTCATATTGGCCGGCTGTCCGAGCTGCGTCGTGCTGTTGCTGCCCTCGGTGGCGCCCGCCTTGCCGATTTGCATCAGGAACTTGCCGTCCTGCGTGAACTTCAGGATCTGGTTGTCGCCGGGCGAGTTGCCCGCCAGCCAGACATTGCCCTGGTCGTCGATGTAGATGCCGTGCTCGACCTTCGGCCAGTCGAAACCGGTGCCAGTAGGGCTCCAGCTTCGCAGGTACTTGCCCTGGGCATCGAATTCCACCACGGGCGGTAGCGACCGGCAGCAGCGATGCGTCACCGGCTTGTTCGCCTTGGGGTCCCATTCATCCGGCAGCAGCGTCGCCGGCCGGTGCACTGCCCAGACGTGGCCATTGCGTGGATCGACCGCGATGCCCGCGACCTGGCCGAACAGCAGCTGCACGCCGTCCTGCTCCGGCAAAGGCTGCGGCCACGCCGGATCGGCCCGGAACTCAGGGACTGCGCCGGTGCCCGGCGCCGGCACTTGCGCACAAGCCGAAAGCACGAACGCCGTGAGCAAAGTGGGAAGCAGGCGTTTCAGTGCAGCAGAAAATACTTTCATGCGGGACCTCCTGGGGGATCAAACGCTGGGCTCGAGAGTGTATTCGCGATGCTATTTTCGCGTCCACGCGTGGAGCCGCTCGGCGGGGCGCCGCCATTGGCGACGCTGGCTGGCGGCGCCGAGAGTCGGAGGCCTGCTCAACTTTGCGCCAAGTCAAGAGCTGCCTTGGTACGACCGCATACCACAACTCGACCGTACATAATTTTCCATGGCCCCTCACGGTCGAACGGAACGCAAAGCAATCGCCCTGCAGGTCGCCGACACTCTGGACTCGTACGAAGCCGCCGTCGATGCGTGGCTCGTCGAACCAGGAAACCTGGTCCTCTATCAAAAACTGAGCTCTCAAATCGAGGTCGTCAGGACGATGTCGTCGAACGGCCTGCCCTCGGCGACCGGCGCGCTGGCTGATCTGCTGTTGGCGCATACCGACTTGACCTTCATCGTGCTGAAGAAGCATCTGGTGAAACGAGGTGGGCCGGCCGACTCGCACGACCAGCTCGCACAGGCCAAGAAGCGCCTGAACTTCACCCTCACTGAAATGCGTGCGCTCTGCATCCGGTTGAGTACCCGGCGCATTCCGTAACCGCACTCGCCGCGCGCTGAACTTCGGCGCCTGCCGATCAACCCACTGGCAGACCGCACCGGCGTCAAGCCCGGCAGCAAATTGTTGCATCGCCGCAGCTGCTAGAGTCGCGATCAGCCCCGGGTAGTGGGCTCGGGAGCAAAGTCGATGCGCGATCCTGCGCGGACCAGGGCAGCAGTTCGTCTCGGTTTGTCGGTTGCGGCGCTATCGCTGCTCGCCATCGGTGGTTGGTGGCTGGCCGATCGCGCCGCCTGGCGCTCGGAAACCGAAAAGCCGGCCGCATCGGCACCGGCCGAGCCGGGAGCCAAGGCAGCGCCGGCCGAGCCACCGCCATCGCTGGCCGAACGCCTGGGCGACGTGCTGCAACCGGAGAACGCCCCCACCACCGAAGCCGAGCCGCCGGAGGTCAAGGGGGGTGTCTCGGTGGGCCACGCGGCCGGCCTGCACCTCACGCCCGACGCCTTGCGCCTGAAAGCCAGCGCGGCCTTCGTCATCGACCAGCGCAGCGGCGAAGTGCTGGTGCGCAAGAACGAGAACGCCGTGCTGCCCATCGCATCGCTCACCAAGCTCATGACGGCGCTGGTGTTGACGCAGGCCAAGCTCCCGATGAATGAAGTCATCACGATCACCGATGACGACGTGGACCTGGAGCGGCACAGCCGCTCGCGCCTGCGTGTGGGCACGTCGCTCACCCGCGGCGAAGCGCTGCACCTGGCGCTGATGTCCAGCGAGAATCGCGCCGCCCATGCGCTGGGACGCACCTTTCCCGGCGGCCTTGCCGCGTTCGTCGCCGCGATGAACCGCAAGGCACAGACGCTCGGGATGAAGAACACCGTCTATGCGGACCCGACCGGGCTGTCCAGCCGCAACCAGTCCACCGCCCGCGACCTGGCCGTCGTCGCGGCCGCGGCAGCCAAGGAGCCGCTGATCCGCGACTACTCCACCACGATCGAGCACGACGCGATGCTGGGCAAGCGGACCGTGCGCTACAAGAACTCGGACCGCCTGGTGAAGAGCCCGCGCTGGACCATCCACCTGCAAAAGACCGGCTACATCGTCGAGGCGGGCCAGTGCCTGGTGGTGAATGCCACGATGGCGAACCGCAACCTGATCCTGGTGCTGCTCGATTCCGCCGACAAGCGCAGCCGCATCGAGGACGCCGAGCGCATCAGGCGCTGGACGACCGGCGAGCCGCAGCCGACCACGCTGCGCGAGAAGGTGCGCAAGCTGAAGCACCGCCTGACGGGCAAGAAGGACAAGCACAAGTGAGGATGCTGGATCCAACTGACGCTGCGGCGGCGCGCCCGGCCGCAGCTAACCTGACCGGCATCCGGATTCCTGCTTCGCGTGATCGTTGTCGTTGTCGTTGGCCTCGTCCCCCCGGTCGTCATCTTCAGCGTCGTCGTGCGCCCGGCCGCCCTTGTGCAGCTTGAGTTCGGTGATCTGTGTCGACCAGACGTCCTGGGCGGACGGCCATTCCTGGAATGTCCAGAATCTGAGCGGATGCCGGGGATCCACGACGGTCGCGCTGTAGTCGCCCCAGCGGGCGGTAGGCGACCCCCCGGTCACG
>DATNBX010000090.1:0-2860 GCA_035571795.1 Ramlibacter sp. | reverse complement strand
CGGCGGTTTGAGCGTTTTCTGGAACGCGGCGAGTTTGAGGCTGCGGAACCGCAAGGTCTGAGCGTTGATCGCCGCGTCGTACGCCACATGGCTGTCGCTGTCGTGGGCCAATCCGGTAAGCGTGTGCATGCCGCCCGGCTGGCCGGGCTTGAACCGGCGCGACAAGCCCGTGGTTTCGTCCCATTCGTAGGGCTTCGCGCCTTCGGGCACCGGGCTCTGGTCGACCGGTGGCGCCATCCAGTTCTCGTTGAACACCGGCCGCAGGAAAGGCTGCTGCGAGGTCGCCAGCGCTGCATCGGTCAGGATCACGACCACCATATTGAATGTCTCGGCGATGCGACGGGCGGTGATCACCGAGTAGAAGCACTCCTCGATCGTGCCGGGTGCCAGGACGATCTTGGGCGCGTCGCCGTGGCTGCCGAAGATGGCCGTCATCAAATCGCCCTGCTCCATCTTGGTCGGCTGGCCGGTGCTCGGGCCGCCCCGCTGCACGTTAACGACGACCAGCGGGATTTCGGCCATGACGGCCAGGCCGATCGCTTCCTGCTTGAGGGAATAACCCGGGCCCGAGGTAATGGTGATCGCGCACTTGCCGGCGTACGAGGCGCCGACCGCAAAGGCGCAGGCGGCGATCTCGTCCTCGGCCTGGTGCACGACGCCGCCGACCTTCTCGAAAACTTCCGCCAGGTAATGCGATGCGGATGTGGCCGGCGTGATCGGGTACATCGCGCAGATTTCCATGCCCGACGCGAGCACGCCCAGCGCCAGCGCCGTGTTGCCGTTGACCACGACCTGAGGCTCGGTCGAGCGAACCGCCGGGATGCTGTAGCTGAAGTCCAGGTGTTCCTTGGCCCAGACCGCGCCACCCTCGAGCAGTTTGATGTTGTTGTCGACGATGCTGCGGTCCTTCTTGCCGAAGGCCAGCACGATCTGGTCGGCTGCGAGCTTCAGCTCCAGGCTATACAGCTGGCACAACATGCCCAAGGCGAACATATTCTTGCCGCGCTTCGGGTCCATCGGCGTCAGCGAGCGGCACACCTGCTCCATCGGCACTTCGTAGACCCGATAACCGGCCGCCACCAGGCGGCTGTAGGTTTCCACATAGGACGCCACGATGGAGGCGTCTTTGTGGTTGCGCCACATGTTCTCCAGCAGGATGATGCAGCCGGGCTTGAGCTCATTGGCGCGCACACGTCCGAGCAGAACCTGTTCGTTGAACGAAACAACGAGGTCGGTCTTGTCGCCGCCGTTGGTGATCCGGCCCGATCCGATACGGATCCGGTTGCCGCTCGCGCCGGCCACGCTGCGGGCGGGCGGGCGGATTTCAGCCGGAATGATTTCGGTGGTCCAGATGCCGTTGCCCATCTGCGCCGCGATCGAACCCAGCGACTGGCCGCATTTCTGCGCGCCCTCGCCCGAGTCGCTGATGATCTCGACGATGTGTTCTTTCAGGCGGGTCGGCGCCTTGGCGCCTTTCCGCGCGGCGGCGGACTTGCCGGCGTCGCCGGCTTGTTGCAGGGTCATTCCATCCATGGTGTTTTCCGTTGCCCTTTGGTTCAAACGCTGGCGCGGCCGGCCAACTGAAGAGGTCATCTAACCCACGCGCACACGCGCGAAATTGCGCTGTCTCGCATCGATCCCGAAAAATGTGCCCGCGCTGTCGGCGGGGCGGTATGCCAGCAAGGGGTCGCGGATGCCCAGATAGGCCTTCATGCTGCGTGCCGCCTTGCGGCCCGCGCCCATCGCCTGGATCACCGTCGCCGCGCCGGTGACGATGTCGCCGCCCGCGAACACGCCGGCCACCGAGGTGGCAAGGTTGTCATCGGTGGCGATGTAGCCCCACTTGTTGAGCTTGAGCTTGGAAGTCTGCCCCATGATCGGATTGGCATTGGTGCCGATCGCGTAGACGATCAGGTCGGTTTCGAAGTCGAATTCGCTGCCGGCAACCGGCACTGGACGCCTGCGGCCCGAATCGTCCGGTTCACCCAGTTCCATGCGCACGCAGCGCATGCCGCGCACCGATCCGGTGCCGTCGTCCAGCACTTCGACCGGGTTGGTAAGCCAGTGATATTCAACGCCCTCCTGCTCGGCGTGATGCACTTCCTCGACGCGCGCCGGCGCCTCGGCGCGCGAGCGCCGGTAGATGCAATAAACCTTTTCGGCGCCGAGCCGCAGCGACACGCGCATGGCGTCCATCGCCGTGTTGCCGGCGCCGACGACCGCGACCCGCTTGCCGATCGGGACTGGCGTGTCGTAGTCGGGGAAGTCGCGCGCGCGCATCAGGTTGCAGCGCGTGAGCAGTTCGTTGGCCGAGAGCACGCCGTTGAGCGAGTCACCCGGGATGCCCAGCATCGTCGGATAGCCGGCACCGACTCCGACGAAGACCGCGTCATAACCCATCTCGTCGATCATCTGCTCGATCGTGAACAGCCGGCCGACCAGCGTGTTGCATTCGAACTTGACTCCGAGCTGGCGCAGCTTGTCGATCTCTGCGTCGATGGTGGTGTTGGGCAGACGGAAGTCGGGGATGCCGTACTTCAGCACGCCACCGGGCTCGTGGAACGCTTCATAGACCGTGACGTCGCAGCCGGCCTTGGCCATGTCCGCCGCGCAGGCCATGCCCGCCGGTCCGGAGCCGACGACGCCGACGCGAAAGCGGGTCGGTTCGATGTACGGAATGTTGATCCAGCCTTCGCGGATCGCGGTGTCGCCGACGAACCGCTCCAGTCTTCCGATCGCCACCGCCTCCAGCGATTCCCCCACGGTGCACACGCCTTCGCACTGGTTCTCCTGCGGGCACACCCGGCCGCAGATGGACGGCAGCAGGTTGGTGTCCGTGAGAATGTCGTACGCGCCGCGC
>DATNBX010000089.1:0-17067 GCA_035571795.1 Ramlibacter sp. | reverse complement strand
GGTGGCCGCGCTTGCGCAAGCGCCCCAGCCCGCCGCCAAACCCGCGCCCGGCTGGCACGTGCTCGACCGATTCGACGTCGGCGACAACATCTACGTGCGCGCGCTCACGGTGGAACGCGATCGCGGCGCGATCTGGGTCGGCACTTCGGCCGGCGTGCACGAAGTGGACATGAAGACGCTCAAGCCGCGCAACACGTTCACGCGCAAGGAAGGCCTGGCCAACGAATACGTCTTCTCGGTGGGCATCGACAAGCAGGGCAACAAGTGGTTCGGCACCAACGCGGGCGGTGTCTCGCGCTACAAGGACGGCAACTGGAAGACCTTCTTCCCCATGCACGGCCTGGCCGACTACTGGGTGTACTGCTTCGCCTCGCAGAAGGACGGCACGCTGTGGATCGGCACCTGGGCCGGCACCACCAGGGTCGATGCTAAGGGCGGCAAGTTCACCACCTACGTGCGCGAGCTGATCAACGAGTGGGTCTACGGCCTGGGGGTCGATTCCAAAGACCGGGTCTGGTTCGGCACCGAGGGGGGCGTGTCGATGTTCGACGGCAAGACCTGGAAAAGCTGGACCCACAAGGACGGCCTGGGCGCGCCCAACACCGACCAGCTCACCTTCAGCGACAACACCGGCCTGGGCACCCGTTCGCGCCACGACCTGGCGACGATGAACGAGGGCCGCCCGACCTACAACCCGAACTACGTGTTCTCGATCCACATTGCGCCGGACGACGCCGTGTGGGCCGGCACCTGGGGCGGGGGCGTGGCCCGTTTCGACGGCAAGCGCTGGACCAACCTCAGCACCAAGGACGGCCTGGCCGGCAACATCGTCTATTCCATCACCCAGCACCCGGATGGCGCCTTGTGGTTCGGCACCAACCGCGGCGTCTCGCGCTGGGACGGCAAGCGCTGGCAGAACATCGGGCGCATCCAGGGCCTGCTCGAAGACAACGTCTATGCGCTGGCCATCACGCCGCAGGGCGAGGTCTGGGCCGGGACGCGCCGCGGCGTGACACGCATCGTCCGCTGAAAGCCTCGCAACCCATTCGGATCACCAGGAGAACTCTGTGCAAATCGGACCCAAAGCGATCGGCGTGCTGGCCGTCGCGCTCGGCGCGGCCATCGCCGGCGCCTACATGCTCGGCAAGCGCGCCGAACCGGGCGCCGCGACCAACGCGAGCGGGGCGGCCGCGGCATCGGCCGAGATGATGCCGCCCGGCGGCGCCGCCGAACCCAACGTGCAGGCACCCGCGGGGCATCCGCCGGTGACCGAGGGCGGCGCACCGCCGACACAGGGCAAGGTGCAGGTCGACCCCAAGGCGAAATTCGTGCACTTCCGCGTCGGCAACCGCAACGTCAAGGACATCCTCTCCGAGGGCGACGTCGTGTGGGTCGGCACCTCCGGCGGCGTGATCCGCTACAACACCAAGACCGACGAATACAAACTGATCGACACTCGCGCCGGCCTGCTTTCCAACGGGGTGTTCCACCTGAGCCGCCTGGACGGCAAGCTCGCTATCGGCACTTATGGCGGCGGCTTGTCGCTGCTGGACGAAAAGACCGGCAAGATCGAAACCTTCAACATTCCGGACGGCCTGGGCGACGCGTTCATCTACGACGTGCTCAAGACCAAGTCGGGCGACGTCTGGATCGCGACCTGGTCGGGCGTCAACCGGGTGCGCGGCGGCGACTTGCACGACCGCTCCAAGTGGGATCTCTACACGGTCGAGAACACCAAGGGCGGCCTGCCCAACGATTGGGTGTACGGCCTGGCCGAGGGCAAGGACGGCATCGTCTGGCTCGCTACCGAGGGCGGCCTGGCGCGCTTCGCCGGCGACAAGTGGGACAACTGGAACCACGCCAAGGGCCAGGGCGCCGACTACGACCTGGTCAAGAACGACCAGGCGTTCAAGAACGATCCGGCCAAGGTATCGAGCCACCACGCGAAGCAGAAGCAGGAAATGGGGCTGCAGGGGATCGACACGGCCTACAACCCGAACTACATCGTCTCCCTGGCGGCCGATCGGGACGGCACCGTGTGGGCCGGCACCTGGGGCGGTGGGCTGGCGCATTTCGACGGCAAGCAGTTCAGGAACTACACCGTCAAGGACGGGCTGCCCGGCAACCACGTCTTCATGCTGCACCAGAGCGCCAAAGGCGACCTGTGGATCGGCACCAACGCCGGCTTGTCCCGGCGCAACGGCGAGAAGTTCGAGAACCTGACCACCGCCGACGGCCTGTTCTCCAATACCGTGTTTTCGATGGACAGCGCCAGCGACGGCAGCCTGTGGGTCGGCAGCTTCGGCGGCGTCACCCACCTGGCCCGCAGAGAGTAGCCGGACATGACTTTCGACCGCAAACCCATATCGGCGGTGATGACCCGCACCGTCTGCCAGGCCCGCCCCGAGCAGCAGGCGATGCATGCGCTGGCGCTGATGCAAAGCAAGTCGATCAGCTCGGTGCTGGTGGTCGAGGACAACCTGATCCTGGGCATCATCACCGAGTGCGACGTGGTTCATGCCATGCACCGCAATGGCGGACTCGAATCATTGAGCTGCGCCGACCTGATGCAGTCGCCGGTGATCTCGGTCAACGCAAGAACGCGCTGCCTCGAGGCCTACCACCTGATGGCCGGCCGCGGCATCCGGCACCTGGGAGTGACGGACGCGGCCGGACGTGTGCTCGGAGTCGCCAGCGAGGGCGACCTGATGCGCAACTTCGGCAGCGAGTACTACATGACGTTCAAGAATGTCGGCAGCGTCATGAGCGCCGAGTTCTGCAAGCTGCCGCCGGCATCGACGGTCGCCCATGCGCTGGCGCAGATGATCGAAGCTCGCCAAAGCTGCGTCGTTGCCGTGGATGCCGGAGGGCATCCTGTCGGCGTGCTGACCGAGCGCGATGTCGTTCGGCTGTGCACCCAGCACGCCGACCCGCGGCGCCTTTCCCTGGGCCAGGCCATGAATGCGCCGGTCAGGACCGTGAGGCCCGGCGAACGCCTGCACGAGGCCGTGATATCGATGGAAGCAGCGCATATTCGCCGCCTGGTGGTGGTCGACGACCGCGACGTCGTGTGCGGCCTGCTCACCCACCACGAAGTCGCGCGCGGGCTGGAAGGCGACTATGCGAGCTATCTCAAGGAGGTCATCAAGATGCAGGCCCGCGATCTGCAGCGCGCCGAAAACACCATCGACGAGAAACTGCTGCTGGCCAACATCCTGCGCTCGGTGTCCGGAACCGCCGTACTGACGTCGGACCTCAAATACCGCATTTCCTACGCCACGCCGGCCGTCGACGAAGTGCTGGGCGTTCGCGCCGCGGAAATTGGCGGGGCCGACATCCGGGAAACCCTGAAACGCACCGGCTGGCACACTGCCGATGCGGCATTCGATGAGGCGTCCAAAGGCCAACGCCCCCGGCACTACACGGTGGCGACCCGGCGCGGGAAGGCTGATCTGCAGCTCTCGATGCTGATCGACGCCCAGGAGCGCCCCCAGGGCTACCTGTTGCTCGGGCAGAGGGCGTAAGCACAGCATGGAATCCCTTCCACCTTCATCCGCCTGGCAGGCCAGCCGCGGCGACGAGCCGGTTGCCAGGCTCATGTATGCGAGCCAGGCCAACGTCGAAGGCTCGATCTACGCCGAGATGCACCGCATCCGGGCCAGCGCCATGCGTCACAACGAGCCGGCCGGTGTGGCGACGGCGCTGCTTTACCAGTCGGGTTGGTTCGCCCAGTGGAAGGAAGGTCCGCGCGACGCGCTGCTGCGCATCATGGACCGGGTGGAAACCGACCCGCGGCATCATTCCATGCGCATCGTCCACAGCAGTCGCGGACCGCGCATCCTGGACGGACCCTGGTCGATGGCGGTCGTGCAGTGCAACGAGCCGTCCGCGGACATCGCAAAACGTGTCGACCAGCTGAAAAGCGAACTGGACCGCGGCATCCAGTATTCGCCGCAGACGGTGTGGCGCCGCCTTTCGACCCCGATGCGCCATCCAGGCGCCGCTCAGCAGGCGCAGCCCGATGCCTTCCAGCGCGTCATGGTGTGCGCCGCCGAGGGAATGGCCTCGTTCTATCTGGTGCACTGGCTGGGACGCCACCATGGCGAGGAGGTGGTGCACCGCCGCTTTGCCGGCGCCTACGATCTGGACGTGGGAACCGACTATGTGGACTTCGCCCAGGACGAGCGCGTGCTGCGGCTGATCGCCATGGCCCGCCATGGCCTGGCCCTGCCGCTGACCCGGGCTTTCCTGCCGGACTATTCCCATGTCGTGCTGCTGCTCAGCGGCGACCGCGAACGCGACCTTTCGCTCGCCCAGCGGGTGGCGCAGGCTTGCGCCGGCCTGGCCACACCGCCGGCGCTGCTCGGTGTTGCGCCGGACGCCGGGGGCCACAACGAGATGTTTGCACTGGCCCGGCGCTGCGGCCTGATCTACCTGGGAACGCATTGCAACATCGCGGACGAGGCGCGGACCTGGCAGGCGATCGAGCCGCTGCTGGCCGAATGGCGGCACGACGTGGACAGCGGCTGGCCGGTGGTGCCCTTGCGCGCCTAGGCGAGCTTCTGGAACTCGGCCCGGGTGCGCGTGAAGCGCATCTCGAGCTCGTCGATCAGCGCGTACATCGACTGCAGGTCGCCGGCAGCGACATGCTGTTCGATGCGGGTGCAGACGTCCGCGACCCCTTTGGCGCCCAGGCTGGCGCTGGTGCCGGCCAGCTTGTGGGCGCGCCGCGCCAGCCCGGCGACGTCGCTCTGGTTGAAGTACTGCTTCATCGCGCCGACGGCGGCCGGCGTCTCGGTCAGGTATTCGTGGATCAGGCCGCGCAGCATCGACGGGGAACCCGGTTCGTCCAGGTCCGCCAGTTCGCTGATCAGGCCTTCGTCGACCAGCGCCACGTCGGCCGGCTCGCCCGAGGCGCCGTGGCGTGCGGCGCCCCAGCGCTCGATCAGCGCTTCCACGGCGGCGGGCAGGATCGGCTTGGCGATGTAGTCGTCCATGCCGGCGTCGATGCAGCGCTCCCGGTCGCCGGGAAGCGCGTTGGCGGTCATCGCCACGATGCGGGGGCGCGCGTTCGCCGGTGCCGTCGCGACGATGCGCCGGGTCGCCTCCAGGCCATCCATCACCGGCATCTGCAAGTCCATGAAGATCAGGTCATAGCGGTTGATCCGGGTCAACTCGACCGCCTCGGCGCCATTGGCGGCGACGTCGATGGAATAGCCGAACTTGCGCAGCATGCCCACGCCCAGCTTCTGGTTGATGACGCTGTCCTCGACCATCAGGATGCGGCACGGCACGCGCTGCGCCAGCGTGGCGTCCATGTGCGGGGCCGCCGGCGAGGCGGCAATGGCGCGTCCATCGTGGATCACCTGGACCAGCACGGCGAACAGCTGCGAATGCTTGACCGGCTTGCCCAGCCGGGCGGCGAACAGGCTCATGGCCGCGCGGTCCTTGTTGCGCGACGCGGACGAAGACAGCAGCACCAGCGCGGGTGCGGTGCTGCCGCACTGCGCGGAGATGGCACGCGCCAGGTGAAAGCCATCCATCCCCGGCATGTTCAGGTCGAGCACGGCCACGTCGAAGGCCGGCTCGGCCTCGAGCAGGGCCAGCGCGTGCGTGGCGCGCGTGGCGCAGGCGACCTCCATGCCCCAGCGGGTGCACTGCGTCTGCAGGATCTGCAGGTTGGTCGGGTTGTCGTCCACCAGCAGCACCCGCCGCCCTACGAGCTCGGGCGCCGGCCCGCTGTGGTAACGCGCGGTCGTGACGTTGTGCGCCACCCGCGCGTTCATCGTGAAAGAGAACACCGAACCCCGGTGGACCTGGCTTTCGACCCGGATCTCCCCGCCCATCAACCGCACCAGCCGTGAACTGATGGCCAGCCCCAGCCCCGTGCCGCCGTACTTGCGCGTCGTCGACGAATCGGCCTGCGAGAAGGCCTTGAACAGGTGCTCGCGCTGGGTCGGGGCGATGCCGATCCCGGTGTCGCGCACCGCGAAGCGCAACTGCACCTTGTCGGCGTCGCGCTTGAGCACGCTGGCCGTCATGCAGACTTCGCCATGGTCGGTGAACTTCACGGCGTTGGAGAGCAGGTTCACCAGCACCTGGCGCAGCCGGGTCGCGTCGCCGATCAACCAGTGCGGCACGTTGTCCATCAGCTCGTACAGCAGGTCGATGCCCTTCTGGGCCGCTCGCGGTGCCAGCATGTCGAAGGCTTCCTCGATGCAGGCACCCAGCTCGAACGGGCGCTCCTCGAGCTCGAGCATGCCCGATTCGACCTTGGAGAAATCGAGGATGTCGTTGATCGTCGACAGCAGCGCGTCGCCGCTGGTTCGGATCGTTTCGACATAGCCACGCTGCTCCGCGTCCAGCGCCGTGTCATCCAGCAACGCCGTCATGCCGATCACGGCATTCATCGGCGTGCGGATCTCGTGGCTCATGTTGGCAAGGAACGCGGCCTTGGCCTCGGCGGCCTGCAGGGCCTGCTCGCGCGCCGCCACGAGTTCCGCCTCCACGCGCTTGCGCTCCACGATTTCGTCCTGCAGCACGGCGTTGGTGCGCGTCAGCACGTCGGTGCGTTCCGCCACCCGCTCTTCGAGCATCGCCCGCTCGTGCTCCAGCGCCTGCTCGGCCATGTGCCGCTGCGTTACGTCGCGCATGATGCCCAGGTAGCGCCCGCCGCCCAGGTCCACGGCGTGCACGTCGGCGATCAGCCGCTGGCCGTCCTTGCGGCGCAGCGCCACCTCGCCGACCGAGTGGCCCTGCGTCGTCACTCGCTGGAAGTGCGCCAGGCCGGCTTGCCGATCCGCCTCTTCCGGCCAGATCAAGTCGCCAATACCCTGCTGCAACAGCTCGTTTTCATCGTAGCCCAGCATCTTCGAGGCAGCCGGGTTGGCCTCCAGGTAGTGGCCGTCCCGGTCCGCCACCAGCACGCCGTCCAGGGTCTGGTCGATGTAGGAGCGCAGTTTGCGTTCGCTGCGGCGCAGCGCGTCTTCTGAAGCGATGCGTTCGGTGACGTCGCGCACGATGCCGCAGAACAGGCGCTGTTCGCCGACCAGCATCTCGCTGACGCCCAGCTCCAGCGGCATGCGGCTGCCGTCCTTGCGCAGGCCGGTGACCAGGCGCCCGATCCCGATGATTTTCGGCGTGCCGCCGCCCAGGTAGGCGCTGAGATACGAGTCGTGCCGTTCCCGGTCCGGCGAGGGCATCAGCATCTTCAGGTTGTGCCCCACGACTTCCGGCTCGGTCCAGCCGAAGATGCGCTCGGCCGCCTGGTTGAAGCTCTGGACGATGCCCTGGGTGTCGATCGTGATGATGCCGTCCAGCGCATGGTCGAAGACGGCGCGCAGGCGCGCCTCGCTCTCGGCGTGTTGCGCCAGCGCACTGCGCAACGCGCCGGTGCGTTGGTCCACGAGCCCCATCGCGCGCACCCGCAGGCCGGCCAGCACGCCGATCAGGCCCGCCATCAGCGCGCTGATCACCAGGCCTCCGGCCAGGATGGCCCAGGACTGGTCCGGCGGGCCCGACGCGTGGAACTTGGGCAGGGCGGGGAATTCGATGTTCCAGACGCGCTGGCCGAACTCGAAATCCACGTTTTTCGTGAGCGTCGGCATCCAGCCGCGCGCCAGCTCCTTCTGCAGCTCCGGACAGATGAACACCGGCATACCGGCGTCGCGCACATTCATCCCGACGATGGTGCCGTCGGGGCCAAGCGCGCTGCCGGCCATCTCCACCACGTCGAACGCCTCGACCAGGAAGCCGGTCAACGCGCCCTGGCGCTCCGATGGCGTCGAGGGCGTGCGGCCGCCGCCGTACACCGGCACGAACAGCGCCCAAAGCGACCGGCCGGTGGACGTCGGCACGCTTAGCGGGCCGGCCATCACGGTGGCGCCGGACTGAACCGCGCGGTCCATCGCGGCCCGGGCGGTCGGCTCCTCCTGCAGGTCCAGCCCGATCGGCCGCCGGTCCTGGGTGCCGAAGGAGCGGAAGTTCGCCAGCGGGAAATACTGCGCCCGCCGTTCGGAGGCTCGCACCGCGTAGCCGGCCAGACCATCGGCACGCGCCTGCTGCTCATGGGCCTCGCGCTCGGCCTCGGGCACGCGCTGCGCATACGCCACCCACTGCCGTCCCGGCGCCCGCGCGTCCGGCTCGATCGCATTGAAATAGTTGCGCCACTGGTTGCGGGTGATGCCCCCGCCGACGCTGAACAGGCCGGCCACCGACCGCAGCATGATGTCGTCGGCGGCCAGCAGATGACGCAGTTCGGCCTCGATGCGGCTGGTGCGGTACTCGAGCCGCTGCACCGCGGCTTCGCGCGCCGCTTCGCGGGCGCGCTGCCACAGCAGCAGCGTCACGCTCACGCCGATCAGCAGGGCCAGCAGCGCGAGTGCCATCGCCCGCAGCGCGTCGCGGCGCCGGTCCGGGGCAACGCTGCCCGCCGGACTCGGGGACGCGGCGAGGTCGGACGGAGTCGCCATGATGCGCGCGTGCGGCTTCACCACTTGTTGCGCAATTCCCGCAGCTTGGTAAACACCGTCTTCGCGTCGGGCTGCTGCGGCAGATCGGGAAAATCCTCGCGCAGCCGCGCGATCACGGCCGGGCTGGTCAGTCGCATGAAGGTATTGATCCGTTTTTCGTCGGCGAGCGTGTTGACCGCCGAACGGGCCGGATCGTGACCCGCCACCTGCGGCAGCATGGACTGCGCCGCTTCATTGCCCGGTTCGCGGGCGAGCGTGAACCGCAGGTTGTTCTCGATGTAGTCGTGCCCCGGATAAACCAGCGTGTTCTCCGGCAGGCGGCCCAGCTGGTCCACGAAGGTGGTATAGAGCTCTTCCACATTGCCGCCGTTGTGCACATTCCCGGCGCCGGCATTGAACAGCGTGTCGCCGCTGAACAGGGCCGGCTGGTCGGTGTGCGAGCGCAGGCAGATATGGCACATCGTGTGGCCCGGCGTGTCCATGCACTCGAGTTCTACGCGCTTGCCGACCTTGATCACGTCGCCGGCCTTGACGCCGCGGTCCACGCCCGGGATCAGCCGGGCGGCGCGGTGGTGCGCGATCACCTTGGCGCCGGTGGCCGCCACCACGGCCGCGTTGCCGCCGGTGTGGTCATGATGCTCGTGGGTGTTCAGGATCTGCGTGATCTGCCAGCCCTTGACGCGCGCGGTCGCCAGTGTCTTCTCATGATCCAGCGGATCGATCGCCAGGGCCTCGCCGGTCTCCGGGCAGGCCACCAGGTAGTTGAAATTGCGCAGCGCATTGCCGGTCCAGATTCGCTCCACGATCATGTGCGCTCCTTCCTTGCTTCAGTACGCCAGCGGCGCGGTGACCTCGCCCGCACGGGACGGGTCTTTCGCTTCATGAATGAGTCAGGATAGGTTAGCAGGTTGAGCCGTACGCGTCATGGCAGAGCTGGGAGCCTGCACGGCAGAGAAACGGGCCTGCGCCGGGGCTTGCGGGTAAACACCGAATGCAAATCCGCGCCATCGGATGGAATCTGCTCGCCACCGACAGCCAAGGAGACAGCATGAGCCAAGTGGATACCAGCCGCCTGCGGCGCAGGCTGCTTGCCGGCGGCGCCGCGGCGATGGCGGGCGCCGGCCTGGGCACCTTCGTGCGTTCGGCGCTGGCCCAGGCAGCGGCCATCGAACTGCCGATCGCGAACGGCGGCCGCCGCCTGGTGGCGTATCCCGAAAAGCGGCCGCTGATCGTGCTGACCTCCAGGCCGCCCCAGCTCGAAACGCCGTTCGAAGTATTCAACGAAGGCCTGATCACGCCCAACGACGCGTTCTTCGTGCGCTATCACAATGCCGCCATCCCGACCTCGATCGATGCCGACAAGCACGTGATCAAGATTGGCGGCAACGCCTGCGGCAAACCGTTCGAGCTCACGATGACCGAGCTGCGTTCGCAGTTCAAGCCGATCGAATACGTCGCGGTGAACCAGTGTTCCGGCAACAGCCGCGGATTGTTCAATCCGCGCGTCACCGGTGGGCAGCTCACCAATGGCGCGATGGGCAATGCGCGCTGGCTGGGCGTGCCGCTCAAGGACGTCCTGGCGCGCGCCGAACTCAAGAACACGGCGCGCCAGGTCACCTTCAATGGCCTGGACGAGGCGGTGAAGGGCGGCGGCGATTTCGTCAAGGCGTTGGACTTGAATCAAGCGCTCGATCCGGACGTGATGCTGGCCTACCAGATGAACGGCGCCGACATTCCGATGCTCAACGGTTATCCGGTCAAGCTGGTCGTGCCCGGCTACTACGGAACGTACTGGGTCAAGCACCTGTCGGAAATCGAAATCATCGACGGGGTCTTCAATGGCTTCTGGATGAACCCCGCTTACCGCGTTCCCGACAACGATTGCGCCTGCATCGAGCCGGGCACGACGCCCGCCGCCACGCGCCCGATCGGCCGCTTCACCGTCCGCTCGTTCATCACGTCGCTGGCCAACGGCGCCCAGTTGCGGGCCGGCCAGCAGGCCACGGTGCGCGGCATCGCTTTCGATGGCGGCCAGGGCATTCGCGAAGTGGCCTACTCCACCGATGGCGGCCAGAGCTGGCGCGGCGCCCGGCTCGGCGCCGACATGGGGCGCTACTCGTTCCGCGAATTCACCTTCGCCTTCACGCCGGACAAGGGCAGCCACGACCTGCGCGTGCGCGCCTGGAACCGCTCGGGCCAAAGCCAGCCGATGGAGGCGTTGTGGCAGCCGGCCGGCTACATGCGCAATGTCGTCGAGTCGGTCAAGGTCACGGCGGCGTAAGGGAGGCAGCGATGGATAGCAGGATTGTTTCAGCCGGCTTCGCGGCAGTCGTGCTCAGCCTGTCGATGGCCGCAGCGGCGGCCCCCAAGACCATCCAGTTGCCTCCCGATGGCGTGCAGCTCAAGCCCAGTGCACTGCCGGGCTATGCCAAGGCGCAGGCCAATTGCGTCGCCTGCCATTCCGCGGAGTACATGCTGTACCAGCCTCCGACCGCGGCCCGTCCTTACTGGGATGCGATGGTCAAGCGCATGAAGACGGTATTCAAGGCGCCGATCGATGACGCCGACATGCCGCTCATCGTGGACTATCTGGCCAAGACCTACGGGAATGAGCAGCCCAAGTGATTGGTGATTGGCCCGGGCCAGGCCTTGCGCTTCACGTCGAATGACGGCGGCCCGGCTTGCGCGGGGCCTTGGACAGAGATTCGTCTTCATCCTCCGGTGGCGACGGGGCGGGCGGCTGCATCCGGGCCCTTCGGAGCATCTCATCGAGCGCGCTCTTCGCGCCTTGCCCGCTCCTGCCGGCGTCTTTGCGGCTGCGACCTTGGCGGCCCTGGTTGGCTTCGCGCATGGGTTCTGCCCAATGGTTCAGCCGCACGACCGGCGGCTGCAAAGGCCGCGGTGCAGTCCTCGCCGGCTCGTGCGTAGCAGGAAGCATCGGTTCATCGCTCAGTGCAGGATGCAGGGCCTCACGGCGGGGACCGACAGTTCCCGGCCGACCATGGCGCGGGCATACAGGTAGTTGTTGCGCGCTCCGTCGCTCAGCTGGTTCAGGTCGACCAGGCCCTTCGGATCGCAAGGAAAGGAGTAGCCGCGTCCGCTGTTGAACAAGGATTGGAAGCGCAGTTCGAATTGGGTAATTGTGGAATCCATTTTCGTTCTCCTGATGCGGTAAGCATATGTAGACATGAGCATCAACCGTGCCAGCAATACGCAGGCAGATGCGGCAATGGATTCACTTGGAACAGCAGGGCAAGGCAGGTGCAGGAAGCCGGTTTTCCTGGCTGGAAGTAGGCGATAACCCCCAGGGGTGGGGTTAATCCCCCAGAACGCGGTCCCGGTAATGCTGTGTCTTCAGCTCAAAGACAAGCCGACCGCCTCGATCACCCGTTCCACCTCGCCATTGGTGAGCTTGGGGCTTAGCGGCAGGCTCACGGTCTGGCGGCCGACCAGGCTGGCGTGGGGGGTGTCCCCGGGGGTCCACCCCAAATGCTCCTGGTAATAAGGATGCTCCGGCAGCGCCAGGTAGTGCACGCCCACGCCGACGCCGAGATTCTTCATGCGCACCAGGAACCGGTCGCGCGACACCCCACAGCGCTGCTCATCCACCCGCACCGTATACAAGTGGCGAGCATGGACGACATGGGGCGGCGCCGGCGCGGGACAGAGCAGCGGCAACTGCTGGAACGCGCGCTGGTAGCGGTCCCAGAGCGCCTGCCGGATGGCGCGGCCGGCGTCGACACGCTTGAGCTGGTGCATTGCGATGGCCGCCTGCAGGTCCATCATGTTGTACTTGAAACCGCACTCGGCCACCTGGTAGTGCTGGTAGCCGTGGTCCGAAAAGCGATTCCAGGCATCCCGGCTCATGCCGTGCAGGGACATCCGCTTGATGAACTGCGCCCTATCGGCATCGCGGGCCAGGACCATGCCGCCTTCGCCCGAGGTCACGTTCTTGGTGGCATAAAAACTGAAGCACCCGTAGTCCCCCAGCGTGCCCGTGGGGCGGCCCCGGTAACTGGCCTCGACCGCGTGGGCGCAGTCCTCGATCACGGCCAGGCGCTTGCGCGCCCCGATGTCCAGGATGGCATCCATGTCGCACGGCAGGCCGGCGAAATGAACCGGCAAGACAGCCTTGGTCCGGCTGGTGATCCGGCGTTCGACTTGCGCCGGATCGATATTCATGGTCGCCGGGTCGATGTCCGCCAGCACCGGCATCGCGCCCGTGTGCAGGATGGCATTGGCCGTCGCACAAAAGGTCAGCGGCGAGGTGATCACCTCGTCCCCGGGCCCGACGCCCGCGGCCAGCAAACTCAAATGCAGCGCCGCCGTGCAGGAGTTCACGGCCGCGACATGCGCCGGCGACGTGCCCTTGAACGCCGCGAACTGCGACTCGAACGCCGCCACGCGCGGGCCGGTCCCCAGCCAACCGGAACGCAGGGTGGCAACCACCTCTTCGATTTCGGCTTCGGCGATCTCGGGCGCGCCAAAGACGATGAACGGCGCCCTCATGCCTCCAGGGTCCCTGGTTGTCCAGTCGGCATTCAACCTCCCGATACTTCGATTGCTGTCTTGCCGGTCTTGTGCGCCGGGTTGCCGACATAGACGCCGTCGGCCAGCGTATCTTGCACTACCACGGCGCCGGCACCAACGAAAGTGCGCTCCGCGATACGGATCCGGTCGATCAGCACCGCGCCGACGCCCACGAAGGCCTGCTCACCGATATGGCCGGCGCCGCCCATTGCCGCTTCGGCGGCCACGAAGGCGTGGTCCGCCACCGCGCAGTGATGCGAAATGTGCGCGCCGCTGCGGATGATGCAATTGTTGCCGACGCGGGCGAACGGCTGGACGATCGCGTGCTCGTAAATCAATACGTTGTCGCCGATCTCCAGGTCGGGCCATACGCTGGCGCGGCTGGAGACATAGCTGGCGAAGCTGTAGCCGCGTTGTTTGGCCTGTTCGTAAAGGGAGCGGCGCACACCGTTGATCCGCTGGTAACCCATCGGTATCAGGACGCGGTAGTCGGCGGGCGGATAGTGCGACTCCAGCGCCTCGAAAGGCACCAGCGGCAAACCTTCGAACTGGCTCGACGCCAGGTAGGCTCGATCCACGGTGAAGCCCGCGACCTTGCAGCTGCTGTCGTGCGACAGGCAGTACCAGGCCAGGCTGGCCGAGAGCTGGTTGCCGAAGATGACGACCGGGCGGTCATCTTGCGCTGCGTCAGGCCGCCGGTCCGCGATCATCGCGGTTCCCCCATGCGGGACTGGAACGATTCGACGGCGCTATGGCACGCCTGCATCAACCCTTGCTGGGCCCGCGCGCACGACACATCGAGACTGGCATGGAACTGCGCCTTGAGCGCCGCACCCGCCTGCTGCCGGCCCGCGGCGTCGCGAACCCAGGCCGACAACCGGTCGAAATACGCGTCCATCGACGCCGCGGCCCAAGCCCCAGCCTTGTCACCCCCATCCCCACCGGCCAGGGTGAGCACCGCCAATCCCTGCTCCATCGCCATCGCCACCGAGCCGCCACCGCCCATTCGCGGCGGGTTGACGTAGATATCGCAGGCGGCCAGCCATTTTTCCAGCAGCGATTGATGCGCCGCGACATGGATGCGAGGATGGGCTGGCAGGCCCGCCAGGGGTTGCCCTTCCTCCGCGCCGACCAGCAACCAATGCACTTCCTGGTGGGCCTCGATGGAAGCCAGCATCCGATCGCGCCATGGAGCCGGCATTTCGACGTCCAGGCGGGTCCCCGTAGTAATCAAAGCCACTGCGGAAGCCGGAACTTGCAACGGCGCCCGGTCCACCGGTATCGCCTGCCCTTTGGGCCAGAAGCGGAACGGATAGTGGGCCATCTGCGGCACGGGCAATCCGGGCCACGGCCCAGCATCGGCCCCGGCATCGGCGCTGAGCCACACGTCCACCGGCGCAATCGGCGGCAAGGTGTGCAGCGACAGCCCAACCACGGGGTAGTGCGCAAACAGGCGGTAGACCAGCGGCGAGGTGAAACCCACGAAGATCACCAGGTCGGGTTCATAGGCATGAATGGCTCGCAGCATTTGGGCAAACCTGAAGCGCAGCGAAAACTCCCCGTCCGGCAGCACCATTTGCACGTTGCCCGGCACCTTCAGCACCAGGGACTCCTTTTCGACGGGAACGTTGGCAATGAATTCGAGCCCCCCGCAATGGCTGTTCGCCAGCGCAATGGTGGCCTCCTGCGCCGCGAATGCCTGGCATTCCAGCCCCAGCGAGGCGGCCAGGCTCATCACGCTCAGCGTGAAAGCCGTGCCGCCATGATTGCCGTTGATGACCTGCGGCGTGTAAATCGCAACGCGAAAATTCGCGCCCGTGGCGCGGGGTCCGCCCTCCAGCCTGGGAAGCCCCTGCGCGACAAGACGCTGCAGCCGCGGTGCATCGATGTCCCGCAGCAATTGCACGAAGGCGCCGCGGCCGGGCGCTCGCGCCAGTGCGTGATACCAAACCAGGCCCAGCAGGGTCATGATGGCATCGGGCGGTGTATTGGCATCTGCAAGCGCAGCCTGCTGAGCAAGCCAGGCCGGATTGCGCGTGAGGTAGGCCAGTGCCGAGTAGCGCAGCCAATCGGCGTCACCGCCGGGCAGCTGTGGCGACGCCACTTCATCGATCAGCCTTGATTTGTCATCCGGACCCAGGGCATCGGCCAGCTTGCACAGCCGCTGCCATAGCGCAGGCGAAGTCGGCAGCAGTTTGACCGACTCGAATGCGTCGCATGCCAGGAGGTAGCTCATCAAGTCGTCATTTCAACATGACGGCTTCGTGAGCGCCTCCCCTGATCGATTGATGCCTCTTGAGAGTCAAGAGGCCAAAGGTCCTAACCCCGATGCGCTCCGCAAAAGGAATAGCACTTAAGCCTGAAGGGCGCTCTGAACCTGCCGCGATCGATTGCCGGGAACGTCCTTACGCGGCAGCGGGATCGGCGGCCCATTTCCCCGAAGTTTCAGCCGCCGTATCCAGCAGCTGGTTTTCCAACCCGGCCAGCGGAAACGGCTTGCACAGGATCCGCCCTACCCCATGCCGCTGGGCATCGGCTACGACGGCATCAGTGGGGTGCCCGGTCATCAGGACGCAACCGCAGCAATGTTTCGCTGCGCGAATGGCGTCCAGCACCTGGAATCCATTCATGTCCGGCAGGTGATAGTCCAGCAGGATCACTTCCGGCAGGAATTCGTCGGCAGCGATCAGGGCCAGCCTGCCGTTGCAGGCGACACGGGCGTCCCAGCCGCAACGCTGGAAGTGCGTCTGCAGGTTCTCCGCGAAAACTTCTTCGTCGTCGACGATCAGGACCTTCCTGCCCCGGCCGGCAGGACTTGGTGCACGCTGGTCGCCATCGGACTTCTGCATCGCATCTCCTGGGAATTGAACGGACGGGCTTCCGCTCGAGATAAACACCGAAACGAAGGGTTTTATTCCCGTTGGCTTGCGAAAACTTCGGCTAACAGATGCCTTTGCTCATCCGTTGGCAGCGTGACGCTGTTACGGAATCGAGACGATGTAATAGACTGGGTCCGGAGCACTCCACTTATGACACAGAAGAAGACACGCGAGCCAAAGATCATCCGACCCGATGACATCGATCCGCATCACGGCTGGGACCGGCCGCTGCAGGCGCCGGGCCACATGCAGGTCGACTTCGAGGAGCGGGTCAATTTCCGCCGGCTGCACGACTACCGGCTGGCCCGCACGCGGGCGGCCCTGGCCCAATCGGGGCTGGGCGCGCTGCTGTGCTTCGACCAGCACAACATCCGCTACACCACCAGCACCGTGATCGGCGAATGGGCACGCGACAAGTTGACGCGCTACTCGCTGCTCACCGGCAACGGCGACCCGTATATCTGGGATTTCGGTTCGGCCGCCAAACACCATCGGCTCTATTCGCCCTGGCTGTGCCAGGACCATTGCAAGGCCGGTTTGCTGGGAATGCGCGGCGCGGTCGGCGGCGACGGCAAACTGTTTCGCAGCGCGGCCCGCGAGATCAAGGCACTGCTCGATGCCGAGGGCGTGGGCGACATGCCGCTCGGAGTGGACGTGGTCGAGGTCCCGATGATGCTGGAGCTGCAAAAGCTCGGCGTCGACGTGCGCGACGCGCAGCAGACGATGCTGCAGGCGCGCGAAGTCAAGAGCATCGACGAGTTGATGCTGCTCAACATGGCCGCCGCCATGGTCGATGGCGTCTATCACGACATCGCCACTGCGCTCAAGCCTGGCGCCCGGGAGTGCGACATCGTGGCCATAGCGACGCTGAGGCTCTACCAGATGGGATCGGATTGCGTCGAAGCCATCAACGCCATTTCGGGCGAGCGCTGCAGCCCGCACCCGCACAACTTCACCGACCGCATCATCCGACCCGGCGATCAGGCGTTCTTCGACGTCATTCATTCGTACATGGGCTACAAGACCTGTTACTACCGCACCTTCAGCGTTGGCCGGGCAACGGCCCCTCAAATTGACGCCTACCGGCGGGCCCGCGAGTGGATGGACCGGGCGATCGAACTGCTCAAGCCCGGTGTCTCGTCCGATGTCGTGGCGGCGTCGTTTCCCACTTCGCAGGACATCGGCTT
>DATNBX010000088.1:0-7603 GCA_035571795.1 Ramlibacter sp. | reverse complement strand
CGTGACCGTGAGCATGGCCGGACCGGACGGCAGGCCGCTGCGGCACGACGCCAGCAAGGGAATGCTCAATTCAATCGAATCGGTCGGCTCGGTCGGCGGCTTCTACGCGATCGGCAGCAACCGGATCAAGTTCCTCGACATCCTGCTGGTCATGGCCTTGGGCGCCGGCATATTCATGCCGCTGGCCCACCTGAGCGTCAAGCTGCTGACAAGGCGCAGCCGGGCGCGGCACCATGCCGCCGGCGAACATGGCGACGACAGCACGAACGCGCATTAAGGAGAAACGTCGTGAGCAAAATCTATGTGAACCCGCTGCCGGTGCGGATCTGGCACTGGACCAACGCCGTCCTGTTCATCGTGCTGATCGTTACGGGCGTGCAGGTCCGCTACCTGGACCTGTTCAGCTTCATGTCGTTCAAGAACGCCGTCACGGTGCACAACTGGACCGGATTCGCCCTGATCGCCAACTTCTTCGTGTGGCTGTTCTTCTATCTGTTCTCCGACAAGAACAAGGCCTACCACCCGGAATTCAACATTATCAAGCTGGCCAACGCCTCAATGAAGCAGGCGATGTATTACGGATACGGCATGTTCCGGGGCGACGCCAACCCGCACAAGATCGATCCATACTACAAGTTCAATCCGCTGCAGCGCACGCTGTACCAGATCCTGATGCTGTTCCTGCTGCCTCTGCAGTTCGTGACCGGCGTGCTGTTGTGGGACGTGAAGCGGTTCTCCAACGTCATCGAGATGGCCGGCGGCGTGCGCGTCGTGGACACGGTGCACGTGCTGATCTTCATCTTCCTGATCTTCTACATGTTCTTCCACCCGTACCTGTCGACCCTGGGCCACACGCCGACGGCGCACATCAAGGCGATGATCACGGGTTACGAAGATGTCGAGGAGGAGCCGCAAGCCGCTCCGGCCCCCGAATCGGCCGCTGCGCAAACTGCGTGACCAGACCGGCCGCGAAGGCCGGGGGTGATCCCACCGAAAGCTCGAGGACCCGGCCTAGGCCGGGTCCGCTTCGTTGGAGGACTCGGTGTCGCGCACCCGGATGTTGTACTTCTTCATCAGGGCCTGGAAATTGGCCCGCTGCATGCCGGTCTCTTCCGCGCTCTTGGTGACGTTCCACACGTTGCGCTTGAGCGTTTCATGGATGAAGAGTTTCTCGATGTCTTCCACCGATTTTTCGCGGGCGATCTTCTTCACCCGTTTGAGATCGTCGCTGGTTCTCGGCACCTCGAGGTCGGAACGCGGCGCGGTATCGAGGATGTTGGCCAGGTGGGCCTGGCGGATGGTGTCGTCGGAGGTGAGGATCACCGCGCGATGCACCGCGTTCTGCAGTTCCCGCACGTTGCCCGGCCACTCATAGTTCATCAGCAGGCTCATCGCCCCATCGGAAAACTTCGGCGCTGGTTTGCCCAGCTCTTCGCTGAATGTCTTGACGAACTGGAAGGCCAGCGCGGGGATGTCGTCGCGGCGCTCCCGCAGCGGCGGGATGTGGATCGGGAACACGTTGAGGCGATAGAACAGGTCCTCCCGGAAGGTGCCTTCGGCGACCATGGCCTTGGGGTCCCGGTTGGTCGCTGCCAGCAGCCTGACGTTGGTCACGTGGCTTTTGGTGTCTCCCACGGCCCTGAATTCGCGCTCCTGGATCACCCGCAGCAGCTTGGCCTGCGTCGCGAGGGAAATGTTCCCCAGCTCGTCCAGGAACAGCGTGCCGTTGTTGGCCATGTCGAACATGCCGCGCTTGTTGGCCACCGCGCCGGTGAACGCGCCCTTGACGTGGCCGAACAGCTCGCTTTCCAGCAGGTTTTCGCTCAATGAGTTGCAGTCGACCGCAACAAAGGGCTGGTCCTTGCGCAAGCTGTTGTAGTGGATGGCCCGCGCGATCATCTCCTTGCCGGTGCCGCTGTCGCCGGTGATCAGCACCGTGCAATTGGTCGGCGCGCACTTGGCGATCAGCCGATACACGGTTTGCATCTGCGGGCTGCTGCCGACGATGTTCTCGAACCGGTACTTCGAACTGGCCTCGGTTTTCAATGTCCGGTTTTCGTGCAATAGCCGTTGCCGCTCCAGCGCGCGGTCCACCACCAGCTTCAGCTCGTCGGGATCGAAAGGCTTGGACAGGTAGTCGAACGCCCCCAGCTTCATGGCCTTGACGGCGGTCTGGATCTGCGACAGGCCGGTCATCATGATCACATCGACGTCGGGATGCCGCTCCTTCACGTGCTGCAGGACTTCGAGACCGTCGATCTTGGGCATCATGATGTCCAGCACCAGAACGTTGTAGCCGTTCTCGTCGATCTTGCGCAAGGCTTCCCAGGGATCCAGCAGCGATTCGACGTCATAGCGGTCGCTCTCGAGTATCCGAGTGCAGCTGCGAAGAACGATTTCCTCGTCGTCGACGATCAATATCCTGGGTTTCATTGAATGCTCTCTGACAGATTTCTGGCGGTCTCGGCAACGGACAGCTTGGCGGGAAGATAGATTCGGAACGTGGTTCCTTCGCCCTCGGTGCTTTCGACCTCGATCTCACCGCCGTGCGACCGTACGATGCCATAACTCACGGACAGGCCCAGGCCGGTGCCCTTGCCGACCTCCTTGGACGTGAAGAACGGGTCGAAGATGCGCTGCAGATTGGCCTTGGGGATCCCGCAGCCGTTGTCGGTGATGGCGATCTCGACCGCCGGCTGCGGCTGGCCGGCCAGCCGGAACCGCCGCTCGCGCACGCAACTTTGGACGAAGATCCTGCCGTGTTCCTCGATGGCCTGCTGGGCGTTGACCAGGATGTTCATCAAGACCTGCTTGATCAGGTCGGCGTCGACGTACAGCGGGGGCAGGTCGGGGTCCAGGTCCATCGAGATTTCGATCTGCTGCAGGGCGGCCGATCGTTCGACGAAGCGCACTGTCTCCTCGATCAACCCGTTGAGGTTGACCAGTGCCTTTTCCGGGGTCTTCTCACGGGCGAAATCGAGCAGCCGCCGGATGATGCTGGCGCAGCGCTTGGTTTCCCGGATCACCAGGTCCAGGTCCTCGGCGTCCAGGCTGCCCTCCGGCATTTTCTTGCGCAGCAGTGAAGTGAAAGTCAGCACCCCGGTGAGCGGGTTGTTCAGCTCATGCGCGATGCCCGCGGCCAGTTGCCCGATCGAGGCGAGCTTTTCGCCGCGCGCCACCTCGGCTTCGGCCAGCCGCAATTCCTGGGTCCGTTCGTTGACCTTCTCCTCCAGCGTGTGCACCCATTCCTTCAATTCCTGCTGGGACGTCTTCAATGCGGCCATCATGGTATTGGACGACCGCGCCAGGCTGCCGAATTCGTCCTCGCCGCGCACAGGAACGGGCTTGTCGAAGTTGCCGGAGGAAAGCCGCTTGGCGCCTTTTTCGAGGTCGGCGAGCGGGACATAGATCATGCGGTGCAGCAGCCAACCGGCACTGACCGAGATCAGCAGGATGAACCCGACCGACACGGCCACCATGTTGACCACGTGGGCCTTCATGGTCTGGTTGATCTCGCCCAGCGAATAGGTGATGTCCACCACGCCCAGAATCGACTGGCTGGCGGGGTGTTTGTGGCACGAAGCGCTGGAGCACGAAGGTTCGTTGCGGATGACCTCCATGTTTCCGAGCATTTGCTGCCCGTCGGCGGAGTCGAAGGTCCGCCATTTCTTGTGATTCGGTATTTCGTTGAGCACCTTGTCGCCCACGTGGCAGGCGGAGCAATGCTCGGCTTCCTTGTCGACGCGCTTGCCGATTTCCGGTGGAAAGTTCGAATGGGCGATCACGCCATCCTTGCGCAGTACGCGCACCCGCTGAATGCCCTCCTGCTTGCCGATATCCTCGATGATCTTGTCGACGATGTCCGGCTCATCCAGCAGCATCGCGTGCCGCGTGCTGCGGGCGATCACCTGTGACAGCTGCGCCATGTGGGTGACCATCGTCCTGAGCTGTTCGCCTCGCTCCTGCTGAACCAGGAGCAGCACGAACAGCATCATCACCGCCACCAGGACCATGGTCAGGTAAACGGTGACTTTGAACTTAAGGCTTCTTGGTGACATCCCCGGCTTTGCGCCGGATTCCTCGAAACAATGAGAGGCCCGAGCGCACCTCGCTACCCGCAGTGTGCGCCCGGCCGGGCCGGGGGCGTTTGATCGCAAGCAAGGAAGGGGCGATGAGAGGGCGGACAGTGGCCAGAAGACAAACGGACCCTGGCTTTGGGCCAGGGTCCGTCAGCTGCGAAACGGGAGGCGAATTCCGGCGCCAGCCGGAAAGGCAGGCCTATTGTTCCTTCTTCTCTTCCTTGCGCTCGACCATCGTCTTGCTGACCAGGACCGGGCGGCCCTTCAACTGGTTCAGTGCCTGCACCAGCTGGAAGTCCTTGTCGGTGCCGAATTCGGGCACTTTGCGATCCGACGGACCTTTGCGTGCCTCTTCCTCGGCCTTCATGCGGGCTTCGTCGCGCGCCTTTTCACGAGCCGGGTCCTTGACTTCCGCGCCCTGGCCGCTGCCCAGGTGCTTGTCCAGGTCGGCTTCCCGGGTGCGCAGCAGCGCGAAGATGTCGCCGCCTTCGATATCGTCCACCATGACGTCGGGCACGATGCCCTTGGCCTGGATCGACTTGCCGCTGGGCGTGTAGTAGCGCGCCGTGGTCAGTTTCAGGCCGGTGTCTGGGCCCAGCGGGCGTACCGTCTGCACCGAGCCTTTGCCGAAGGTCTGGCTGCCCAGGACGATGCCGCGCTTGTGGTCCTGCAGCGCGCCGGCCACGATTTCGCTGGCCGAAGCCGAGCCTTCGTTGACCAGCACCACCAGCGGCACCGACTTGAGCGCGGCCGGCAGGCGCCGCAGCGGGTCGGCGCCGGCGCGGCGCTGATAGAACTCGGGAGCTGCCTTGTAGACGAACTTGCTCTCGGCCAGCTGCCCGTTGGTGGAAACCACCGTGACGTTTTCGGGCAGGAAGGCTGCCGAAATGGCCACCGCCGCGTCGAGCAGGCCGCCCGGGTCGTTGCGCAAATCCAGCACGAGGCCTTTCAGGTTGGGCTCGGCCTTGTAGATTTCCTCCACCTTCTTGGCGAAGTCCTCGACCGTGCGCTCCTGGAACTGCGACAGCCGGATCCACCCGAAGCCGGGTTCGACGACTTTGCCGCGCACCGACTGCGTGCGGATCTCTTCGCGGGTGATGGTGACCGGGAAGGTACGGTTTTCGTCCTTGCGGAAGATGGTCAGCATGACCTTGGTATTGGGCTCGCCGCGCATGCGCTTGACCGCCTCACTGAGGGTCAGGCCCTTCACCACCGTGTCGTCGATCTTGGTGATCAGGTCGTTGGGCTTCAGGCCGGCACGGAAGGCCGGCGAGCCTTCGATCGGCGAAACCACCTTGACCAGGCCTTCTTCCTGCGAGATCTCGATACCCACGCCGACAAACCGCCCGGAGGTGCCCTCGCGGAATTCCTTGAACGACTTCTTGTCGAAATACTGCGAATGCGGATCGAGGCTGGCCACCATGCCCGAGATCGCGTCGGTGATCAGCTTTTTCTCGTCGACCGGCTCGACATAGTCGCTCTTGACCATCCCGAAGACTGCCGCGAGCTGCTGCAGCTCTTCGAGCGGCAGCGGGGCCAGCGAGCCACGCGCCACGGTTTGCAACGACACGGTCGTCAGCGCACCCGCCAAGGCGCCTACGGAAATCCAACCGGCAATCTTCAGTTTGTGGCTCATGTGAAGCTAATCCAATCCTCTTCAGTTCGGAAAATATACACCTGCGAAAGGCATATGACGCAATCGTTACGCGAGGGTTCCGGGACCCGGCATCTATTTGTGCAAAAGTCCCTTGGTTCACCGGGACTTTACGGTGGCGATGGTTACGCCTTGCCCTGGTTAGCCACTGCCGCCGCGGCCTTGGCGGCCGCCTCCGCGTCGCCCAGATAGTAGTGGCGGATCGGCCTTAACGCCGTATCCAGTTCGTAAACCAGGGGAATTCCGTTGGGAATATTCAGGCCGACGATGTCGCTGTCCGAAACATTGTCGAGGTACTTCACGAGAGCCCGGATCGAATTGCCGTGGGCGGACACCAGCACCTGCCGGCCGCCCGCGATCGCCGGAGCCATCGATTCCTGCCAGAACGGCAGCACCCGGGCCACGGTGTCCTTCAGGCATTCGGTCAGGGGGACTTCGCCGGGCGCCAGCCGCGCGTAACGGATGTCGCCGCGCTCGCTGCGCGGGTCGCCCGGCTCCAGGGCGGGCGGCGGCACGTCGTAGCTGCGGCGCCAGACCAGCACCTGCTCGTCGCCGAATTTCCGGGCGGTTTCGGCTTTGTTCAGGCCCTGCAGCGCGCCATAGTGGCGCTCGTTCAGGCGCCAGGAATGCACCACCGGCAGCCAGGTCCGGTCCATCTCGTCCAGGCAGTGCCACAAGGTGCGAGTGGCGCGCTTGAGCACGCTGGTGTAGCAAAGATCGAATTCCCAGCCTTCATCCCGCAGCAGCCGCCCGGAGGTCTTGGCCTGTTCGATGCCGGTGGGCGTCAGGTCCACGTCGGTCCAGCCGGTGAAGCGGTTTTCGAGGTTCCAGGTCGATTCGCCGTGGCGAATCAGCACGAGTTTGTACATGGGGGAAGCCTTGGCGCGGGCGGTAGGAAACCCGGCATTTTAGAATCCCATGTTGGTTGCCCCGCTGGAAGCAGCCAAAAGCAGGCCGACTTTGCCTCCCACAACAAGGAAACATGTGAAATTTTTGATCGATAACTGGATGCTGATCGCGGTGGCCTTGGCCTCGGGTGCCATGCTGCTGTGGCCTGCGCTGCAGGGCGCCAGCGCTGGCGGCGTGTCGGCGGCCGGCGCCGTGCAGCTCATCAATCGCGAACGGGCGGTGGTGGTGGATGTGAGCGAAACGGAAGAATTCGCCAGCGGCCATGTCAGCGGCGCGAAGAACGTCCCGGTCGGCCAGCTGGAGCAGCGGCTGCCGGAAGTGGTGAAGAACAAGGGCGTGCCGCTGATCCTGGTCTGCGCTACTGGCATGCGTGCGAAACGCGCGCTGCCGGTAGCCAAGAAACTTGGTTACGACAAGGCCCAAGTGCTGGCCGGCGGGCTCAAGGCCTGGAAAGAAGCTAACCTGCCGGTCGAGAAAGCCTGAACTGCGAGTCCATGAATCCAGTCAAGATGTACACGACGGCCGTTTGCCCTTTTTGCATTCGCGCCAAACAGTTCCTGCTGGCCAAGGGCGTCCAGATCATCGAGGAGATCCGGGTCGACATGCAGCCCCACGAGCGAATGAAGATGATGCAGATCACGGGGCGGCGCACCGTGCCGCAGATTTTCATTGGCGATACCCACGTCGGTGGCTGCGATGACCTGATGGCGCTGGACCGCCGCGGCGGGCTGGCGCCGCTGCTCGACCGCGGGGCCTGAGATAATCCGCTATCCGATTCCAGCCCGCTTCGGCGGGCTTTTGCTTTGACACGAAAGATAACCATGGCCGACCAGAAAGCAGATCCCGTCTTCCAGATCCAGCGCGTTTACCTCAAGGAAGCGTCGCTCGAGCAGCCCAACTCCCCCGGCATCCTGCTGGAGCCGGAGCAGCCCGCAGTGGACATCCAGCTCGGCGTGGAGGC
>DATNBX010000087.1:0-10592 GCA_035571795.1 Ramlibacter sp. | reverse complement strand
CGCGGCTGGCCACGTTCTCGCCGCCGGACTTGATCATGTCCTTCTTGCGGTCCACCACCGTGATGAAGCCTTCCTCGTCGATGGTGGCCAGGTCGCCCGAATGGAACCAGCCGCCCTGGAACGCGGCCTTAGTCCTTTCGTCATCGTGGAAGTAGCCCAGCATCAGGTGCGGCGAGCGGTGCACGATCTCGCCAACCTGGCCCGGCGCTACGTCGCGCATGTCGTCGTCCACTACCCGCGTTTCCACATTGAGCACGGCGCGCCCGCACGAGCCGGGTTTGCGCAACTGGTCCTGCGGTCCGAGCATGGTCGCCAGCGGCGCGATCTCGGTCTGGCCGTACAGGTTCCAGAAGCCGACGCCGGGCAGCCGGCGCGCCAGTTCCTTGAGCACTTCCACCGGCATGATCGAGGCGCCGTAATAGCCCTTGCGCAACGTGCTCAGGTCCGTACTGTCGAACAGCGGCGAGCGCAACAGCGAAATCCACACCGTGGGCGGCGCGAAGAAGCTGGTGATCTTGTGCTCCGCGATCAACGGCAGCAGGTTGTCCGGCGTGGGTTTGGCGGTGACGATGCTGGTGGCACCGACATAGACCGCCGGTCCCAGGAACACGTCGAGCTGCGCGCAGTGGTACAGCGGCAGCGCATGCAGCATCACGTCGCCGCTGGCGATGCTGGCGTCCACCGCGCAGCTGGCGTACTGCCACAGTACCGCGTCGTGCGTCAGCATCGCGCCCTTGGGGCTGGACTCGGTGCCGCTGGTATAGACGATCTGTGCCAGGTCGGTGGCGGCCAGCTCGACGGCTGGCGGCGCGCCGTCGGTGCGCGCGAGCTCGTCGAAAGTGGTCATGCCGCTCACCGGCTGCGACGGCTCTTCCGAAGGCAGCCACACGAACTGCTTCACGGCGGTGTCCAGCGCCGCGGCGGCACGGGCCGTGTCGGCCAGGCCCGTGTCGGTAGCCAGCACCTGCGCGCCGGCGTGCTTGAGGATGTAAGCGACCTCTTGTGCCTTCAGCATGAAGTTGATCGGCACCAGCACCGCACCCAGCCGCGCCAGCGCGAAGCGCAGCGCCGCGAAGGCGTGCGAGTTGCGGGCCAGCACCGCGACCCGGCTGGCCTTGCCCACGCCCAGGCGCGACAACCCCGCTGCCACACGGTCGCACTCGGCGTCGAACTGGGCGAAGGTCCAGCGCGTGTCGCCGCACACGAGACCGGTCTTGGCGGGATAGCGCATGGCGCTGCGATGCAGCAGATCGGCGATCGTCTGCCGGCGGATGACGGGATCCATGGAGTTCCTCCTCGCGTCTATCTCGTGCCAGGCTCGGACGCGGCGCTCGACCCCACCGGTGCGGGGGCGCTGCGCATGAGTGGCCTGTCGCCGCGCCGCACCCATCGGGCGGTCATCCCCGGGATTTCCCGAGCCAGTTGACCGAGAGAATACAGGTCGAAAAGCCGGGACCGCAACAAGCGTCCGGCCGGACCGGGGTCGGACGCGATGCGCCGCCACGAGGAGGGCACCAGGAGCGGGTGCCGGGTGTTATAGCAGCCCGAAGTGAGCCGGCGCGGGCTGTCACCGCAAGCGGCCTGTTCGACGCTTGCGGCAAGGAAGTTCAGGCCGCAGCCGGCAGAAGCCGCCAACGTCGCCCAGAACCGGGGATTGGCTTCCATCACGAAGACCTTTCCGGTACCTTCCTCGACGCGCACGTCGACATTCATGACGCCGTGGTAGCCGCTGTCGCGGCAGATCTTGGCGGCCATGCCTTCCATCGCCGCGTGGGGCACGAACTCGATCAAGGGCCAGTTGGCGACACGATGGATCGAGAAGGCGCAAAGCTGGCCACGCAGCGACAGCACGTTGATACCCATATCCACGCCGTCGATGTAACGCTGGGCGATCAAGGGCCCAAACCGGTAAGCCGCGTTGCCGCGAATTTTTTCTTCCAGATCGGCCCTGTTGCGCACGATCTGTACGCCCATGGAGCCCGACGAGTTGGTGGGTTTGACTATGAACGGCAAACCCAGTCCAGCCTCGAGCGCGCCGAAGTCCAGGTTGGCTTTCGAGCCGACGTGGCGAGTGGCGGGCATGAGAAGAGCGTGCGCCTCACAGAACCGGTAGAAGCGCCACTTGTCGTCCAGCATTTCAAGCGCCGGCAGGTCGGGCACCGGAATGGATGCGAGCGCCAGCTTGCTTCGCACCCTGTTCACCAGACGGATGCCCTCGCAGTCGAACGGAACCAGGAGGGCCTGCGGGTCCTCTTGCGCAATGCCGTTGATCAGGCGCACCGACCGGGCGTCGTCATCGAGATCGATCAGCACATGCCGCCGGCACAGGCTCGACCAGCGCAGTCCAAGCGTCTCCCTCGTACCCGCGAGAATGCAACCTTCCTCCCCCATTGCGTACGCAGCCTGGAGCACAGGCAAGGCAATACGAACACTATTGCCAACCACAACCAACGTCATCGCTCGTTCCCATGCTCAGCCAATGGACGGATGATCCACCTTCCCTGATGGTGACTTTGTAACGAGCAGGCAATTGCAACCAATTCCGCCAGCCGGGGGTAGCGGATTTCTCTTACAGAATTCGCCGACCGACGGGCGTAGATTGGCCCTATCGGTCAACGTTCATGCAGGAGGAGCGCGTCATGGCCCCCAGGGACAACACCAAGAAGACAGGCGATACACATCCACCCGATGTCGAATTGGAGCCGCCCTTCCAGGAGCGAATGACGGACGCCATGGGCACGGACGCCACCCCGCGCGAGCGGGGCCGGGCCGCCGACGCCACGGGCGACAGCAGCGGGCGCACCAGCCGCGAATCGGACGAAGCCAAGGGCGGCGACAAGCGCTAAAGCGCCGGCGCGGGCGGCCTGTCCCGCAGCCACCGCCGCCATCAGCGGACCCGGCTTGCGCCTCGGGTCCTACAAGCTGGAGCGGCCCAACCGGGCAAGATGTATTGCAGGGGCGCAGCCCGGCTTGTTGCGTCCGGCACCAGGAGAACATTGATGAGACTGTTACTTCTCTGCGCGGCACTGGTGGCTGCGCCCGCCATCGCCGGTGATCTGGTGGCACGCCAGGGCAGCGACACCATCCGCCTGGCGGATGAGCCATGCACGAGCCAGCAGGTGCTCGGCCGCCTCGAAGCCAGGTTCCATTCGCAATACAAGGCGGCCACCGCCGTGGTGCAAGGGCAGAGTTTCAGCGCCTGCTGGCGCCCGGCCGGACGCGCGGTGCATCTGGTGTACGAGGACGGGGACCAGGGCATCCTGCCCCTGGAAGCCCTCAAGGCCGAATTGACCGCCTGAAGGCCGGCCTACCCGACCAGCGCATCGAGTTGCGTCATGCTGGTGAAGATCGCGGCTGCACCGGCGCCGCGCAATAGCGCCGGCGCATCGTGGCCGGCTTCGGGCGGGCTGTAGCCGAACACGCAGGCGCCGGCGGCGACGCCGGCCGCGACGCCCGTGACGGTATCTTCCACCACCACGCAGCGCGCGGTTTCGACGCCCAGCGCCGCCGCAGCCGCCAGATAGACATCGGGGGCCGGCTTCGATCGCGCCAGCTCATGGCCGCTGAAGATGCGGCCCTTGAAGTACGGCATCAACGCGCACTTTTCCAATTGCAGTTCCACCTTGAACCGGTCGGCGCCGGACGCGCATGCGATGCGGCCCTGAAGCCGGCGATGCAGCCGCGCCACCGCTTCGACGGCCCCGGCGATCGGCTGCACGCCCTCCATCAGCTCGCGATTGCGCCGCTCGCGAAAGCGCACGAGCCAGTCCTCGGTCAGCGGCTGGCCGGTATGGGCTTCGATGATCCCGCGTTCGTCCTTCACGGCCTTGCCGAGAAAAATGCGCATGCATTCCTCAGGCGTCAGCTGCCATCCCAGCTCTTCCAGCATGTCGCGCAGCACGCTGTTGGTGATGGGTTCGCTATCGACGAGGACGCCGTCGCAGTCGAACAGAACCGCGTCAAAACGCATCCAACTCTCCATCCACGTAGTACCAGCGCCCGCCCTCGCGCACGAAGCGGCTGCGCTCGCGCAGGCGCACTGCGCGGCCTTCGGCCCGGTAGCGGGCGACGAACTCCACTTCGGCATGGGTGGCGTCGACCTCGCGCTGATCGCGCACCTCCAGGCCCAGCCATTTCACGCCCGGTTCGAGCGGCACCTGGGCCGGGCGCGTGCCCGGGTGCCAGGTGGCCAGCAGGTAAGGCTCGTCGCGCAGCACGTACGCGGCGTAGCGCGAGCGCATCAGCGACGGCGCGTCGGGTGCCGCCTCGTCGCCGCCCAGATAGCGGCCGCAGCATTGCGTGAAAGCCAGCGGCACACCGCGCACACCGAGTTGCCCGCAAGGGCAGGCCGCGCCCTGCGGCTGCATCCGTCAGCCCTTCGCGGGGTGGCGGCGCGCCCGGTGCGCCTCGTAGCTTTCGACCGGCGCGCCCTGCTTGACCCATTCGGAAAAACCGCCGTCGATGTGTGCGACGTTGGTCATACCCATGTCCTGGAGCGTCTTGGCGGCCAGCGCGCTGCGCCAGCCGGCGCCGCAGAACAGCACGAACTCCCGGCCCTCGTCGCCGAACACCGGCTTGAAATAGGGCGAGGCCGGATCGACCCAGAACTCGAGCATGCCGCGCGGCATGTTGATGCAGCCGGGCACCGTGCCCTCGCGTTCGAGTTCGCGCACGTCGCGGATGTCGACGATCTGCAGCTTCGGGTCGGTCATCCGCTCGCACGTCTGCGCGACGCTGTAAGTAGTGATCTGCGCCGTGGCCTCGTCCACGAGCTGGCGGAATCCTTTGGTGATGGGCATGTGAGACTCCTCTTGGTCAGTTGTTGTGGGGCTTAGGCCAACGCGCGTTGAATGATGATCTTCTGCACGTCGGACGTGCCTTCGTAGATCTGGCAGACGCGCACATCGCGCCAGATGCGCTCGACCGGGAAATCGCTGACGTAGCCGTAGCCGCCCAGCGTCTGGATCGCGGCGCTGCAGACCTGCTCGGCCATCTCGCTGGCGAACAGCTTGGCCATGGCTGCCTCCTTCAGGCAGGGCCGGCCGGCGTCGCGCAAAGTGGCCGCATGCCAGATCAACTGGCGCGCCGCTTCCAGCTGGGTGGCGCAATCGGCCAGGCGAAAACCTACGGCCTGGTGGTTGATGATGGCGGTGCCGAAACTCTGGCGCTCCTTGGCGTATTCCAGCGCCACTTCGAAGGCGCTGCGCGCCATGCCCACGCTCTGCGCCGCGATGCCGATGCGCCCGCCTTCCAGGGCCGACAACGCGATCCGGTAGCCCTGCCCTTCTTCGCCGATCAGGTGGTCGGCCGGGATGCGGCAGTTGTCGAAATTGATCTGTGCGGTGTCGCTCGAATGCTGGCCGATCTTGTCCTCCAGCCGCGCGACGATATAGCCGGGCGTGTCGGTCGGCACCAGGAACGCGCTCATGCCTTTCTTGCCGGCGCCCTTGTCAGTGACGGCTATCACGACCGCCAGCTGGCCGTTCTTGCCGCTGGTGATGAACTGCTTCACGCCGTTCAGCACGTAGCCATCGCCCTCGCGCGCGGCAGTGGTGCGCAGCGCCGAGGCATCGCTGCCCACGTGCGGCTCCGTCAGGCAGAACACCCCGAGCATGTCGCCGCGCGCCAGCGGCACCAGCCAGCGCTGTTTCTGCGCCGCGCTGCCGTAGCGCATCAGGATGGCATTGACCGGGCAGTTGGTGACGCTGATGGCGGTGCTGGTGCCGCCGTCGCCCGCCGCGATTTCCTCCAGCACCAGCGCCAGCGTGACGTAGTCGAGATCGGCGCCGCCGAATTCCTCGGGCACGCAGATGCCGTAGGCGCCGAGCGCCGCCAGGCCGCGGTGCGCGTCGGCGGGAAAGTAATGCTCCTTGTCCCAGCGCGGCGCATGAGGCCAGAGCTGCTCGCGGGCGAAGGCGCGCACCGCGTCGCGGATCATTTCCTGGTCTTGGGTCAGCAGCATAGGGGCCTGTTAACACTGTTCTTGGCAGTGCGAACGTGGTTAAAACCGCGCCAATCTAGGCGCGCGACGACGCCAAGGCTGGGTGCCTTGGCTAGGAGCGTAACAACGAGTGGCGCGGTTTTAACCACGTTCCCTCCGGGTTGCGGCCAAGAAGGCCAACTGCGTTGTTGCGGCGGCTGGCCGCACGTCAAGTGCGGCTGCACCGCCGCGCCTAGCATTTGACCTTTTTGACTCACAACGCATCTGTCCAAGAATAGTGTCAACAGGCCCCCGATTCACCTCACCATGTCTTGTAGCGGCGGCCGTCGTAGTTGAGGAAGGCGCCCTTGTGCCGGCGCGTCAGGCCGCCCAGGGTCTGGCGCATCGCGGTGACGCTGCGCTCCACGTCCAGCGGCGCGCCGGCCCCGCCGAGGTCGGTGCGGACCCAGCCGGGGTTGATCGCCACCAGGGTCGCCCTCGGGTAATTGGTCTGCGCCGCCGCCACCGCCATGTTCAGGGCCGCCTTGCTGGCGCGATAGATCCAGCCGTGGCTGGAGGCGACCCTGTCAATCCGGCCCATCTCGCTGGTGACGAAAGCGAAGCGGCCATCGGCGGCCTCGACCAGCGGCGCGATCAGCACCAGCACCCGCATCGCGCCCAGCACGTTGGTGTGCATGACCCGATCGAACTCCTGTAGCCCCGGCGGCGCGCCGGCATCGCCGCGGGAGTAGACGCCGGCCACGTAGATGGCGATATCGATCTTCTCGCCTTCGAGCTGCGCGCGCAGCGCCGCGGCGCCGGTCGGATCGGTGACGTCCAGCCGCAGCGCATGCGCCCCCAGCGCTTCGATGCGCTTGAGTCCCACGTCATCGCGCGCCGTGCCGATGACGCGGTCCCATTCCGCGCGGTATTGGCGAACGAATTCGAATCCGATACCGCGCGATGCCCCGATGACGAGGATGGTGCTTACAGCAGTTCCAGTGCCACCGCCGTGCCTTCGCCGCCGCCGATGCACAGGGTGGCGATGCCGCGCTTGCCGCCGCGCGCCTTGAGAGCGTGGATCAGCGTGACCATGATGCGGGCGCCCGAGGCGCCGATCGGGTGGCCCAGCGCGCAGGCGCCGCCGTTGACGTTGAGGATGTCGTGGCTCACGCCGAGCTCCTTCATCAGCGCCATCGGCACCACGGCGAACGCCTCGTTGACCTCCCACAGGTCCACGTCGCCGACTTTCCAGCCGGTCTTGGCCAGCATTTTCTGCACCGCCCCGACCGGAGCGGTGGTGAACCAGTTGGGCTCCTGCGCGTGCATGGCGTGGCCGACGATGCGAGCGACCGGCTTGCTGCCGTAGCGCACGGCGCTGGACTCCTTCATCAGCACCATCGCCGCGGCGCCGTCGTTGATGCTGGAGCTGGACGCGGCGGTGATAGTGCCATCCTTCTTGAACGCCGGTTTGAGCGTCGCGATCTTGTCCAGCTTGACCTTGCCCGGGCCTTCGTCGATGGAAATCACCACCTCGCCGGCGCGGCCCTTCACCGTCACCGGCGTTATCTCGGCGGCGAAAGCGCCCGACTCGGTCGCGGCCTTGGCCCGCTTGACGCTGGCGGTGGCGAACGCGTCCTGCGCCTCGCGCGTGAACTGGTACTTGGCCGCGCATTCCTCGCCGAAGGTGCCCATGGAGCGGCCGGCCTCGTAGGCGTCTTCCAGGCCGTCGAGCATCATGTGGTCGAAGATGCGGTCGTGGCCCATACGGTAGCCGCCGCGCCCCTTGAGCATCAGGTACGGCGCGTTGGTCATGCTCTCCATGCCGCCGGTCACCATCACTTCGTGCGTGCCCGCCAGCAGCATGTCGTGGGCGAACATCGCCGCCTTCATGCCCGAGCCGCACATCTTGGACAGCGTCACGGCGCCGGCGCTTTTCGGCAGGCCGCCCTTGAACGCCGCTTGCCGCGCCGGGGCCTGGCCCTGGCCGGCCATCAGGCAATTGCCGAACAGCACCTCGCCCACCGCATCGCCGGAAATCCCGGCGCGTTCGACCGCGGCCTTGATCGCCGCGCCGCCCAGGTCGTGCGCCGACAGCGCGGAAAAATCGCCCTGGAAACTGCCCATGGGGGTGCGGGCGGAACCGACGATAACGATGGATTCAGGCATGTGTGCTCCTTGGTCAGGTGGGTTGAAAGCGCCGCGTTCCTCCTCGGCAATGCGGCGCGGTAATCGGTGGAAATGCTCATTTTGCTCGCCTCACCCGGCGACCTCGCCGGCGGCGACGCTCTGGCCGGACGATCCGCTTTCCGGCGCGCGCGGATGCCGGCGGGAAAACCGCTTGTCGCGCTCGTACGGGAACACGTCGTGGACATGGCCGGCCTCGATCCGCTCCTTGTGGCTCTGCCAGAACGAAGCGTCCAGCAGCTCCGCGTGGTGCTTCATGAAGACCTCGCGCACAGCCGCATTGCCCAGCAGGAAAGGCCCGAATGTCTCGGGGAACACGTCCCTGGGACCGACCCGGTACCAGACCTCGCCCGACATTTCCTCTTCCTCGTTGTGCGCCTGCGGGATCTTGCGGAAGACGCAGTCGGTGATGTATTCGATCTCGTCGTAGTCGTAGAACACCACCTTGCCGTTGCGCGTCACGCCGAAGTTCTTGAACAGCATGTCGCCGGGGAAGATGTTGGCCGCCACCAGGTCCTTGATGGCGTTGCCGTACTCGATCACGGCGCGCTCGACCTGGTCGCGCGCATAGCCGGCCGCGACACTTTCGGCGCCTTCGGCCAGCGCGGTGTCGAAGGCCTCCTGCAGGTAGATGTTCAGCGGGATCATGCGCCGCTCGATGTACAGGTGCTTGATGATGACCTCTTCGCGGCCATCTCCGTCGCGATCGCTGATCTCCAGCTGGCTGGGCGCCTGCGATCGGATTTCATCGATCAGCCCGTCCTCGAAACGGTCACGGTCGAATGCGACCTCGCTGTACTCCAGCGTGTCGGCCATGCGCCCGACCCGGTCGTGCTGCTTGACCAGCAGGTACTTGCCCTTGATCTTCTCGCGCGTGGTGTCCTTCTGCGGTGGGAAATTGTCCTTGATGAGCTTGAAGACATAGGGGAACGAGGGCAGGTCGAACACCAGCATCACCATGCCTTTGATGCCCGGAGCGATGCGGAACTTGTCGCTGGAATGCTTCAGGTGATAGAGGAAATCGCGGTAGAACAGCGTCTTGCCCTGCTTGGCCAGCCCGAGTGCGTTGTAGATCTCGCCGCGCGGCTTGCGCGGCATCAGCGACCGCAGGAACTGCACATAGGCCGAGGGCACTTCCATATCGACCATGAAGTAGGCCCGGGCGAACGAAAACAGCATCTGGATGTCGTCTTCGCCGAACAGGCAGGCGTCGATCACCAGCTCGCCGCAGCGGTTGTGCAGGATCGGCAGCGCGAACGGCACCTCGTTGAAGCCGTTGATGAGCTTGCCCACCACATAACAGCCCTTGTTGCGAAAGAACAGCGACGAGAGCACCTGGAGCTGGAAATTGGCGCGCAGCTTCACCTGGCTGAGCCGCCCGCTCATCGCCTCGAGCACATAGTGCGCGTCGCGCTGCAGGTCCTCGAACGGGCGCTGAAGCCGGAAGTTGTCGACCATGCGCACGATGGTTTCGCCCAGCGTCTCGCGCGTCGGGTAGTACGAGCGGTAGGTGGGCATGGCGGCCGGCTCGTCGTTCTCGATGTACTCGGTGCTGACCGCGGGCCGCACAAAGATGAAATCGTTGTGGAAGTGGGTGCGGTGCAGGATCTTGGTGGTGACCGAGTTGAAAAAGGTCTCGGCCAGCTCCGGCTGGTGATGGTCCACCAGCAGCCCGATGTAGTGCAGCTTGACCTGCTGCCACACCTCCATCGGCTGCTCGCCGGCCTTGAACTCGCTTTCCAGCCGCGTCACCGCCTCTCTGACACGCGTGTCGTAGAACTCGATGCGCTCGCGCTGGGCCCGCTGCTGGCCGTGCCAGTCCGCCGTCTCGAAGCGGTGCTTGGCCCGGGCGGATTCGCTGCGGAACAGCCGGTAGTGGCGGTTGAAGCCGTCCATCATCGCCTTGGCGATGTCGTAGGCCAGGGGGGAATCGAGGCGCTGCGGGAACATCATCCGGGGTCTTGTAAGGGCGGTGCCTAGACGGCCCTAGCTGCGCGCGGCGATGACGCCTTCGATCGCGGCGCGATACAGCGGCTCGATCGAATCGGTGCTGGACACCGTCAGGTGCAGGTCCTGCAGCAGGCCGTCGTGCACGCCGAAAGCCCAGCCGTGCACGCTCACGCGCTGGCCCGCGGCCCAGGCGTCGACCATCACGGTGCTGACGCAGACGTTGACCACCTGTTCGATCACGTTCAGGTCGCACAGGGCATTGGCGCGCTGCGCGGCGGGCAGCCTTTCCAGCAAGCCGCGATGGCGATCGCGCACGTCCTGGATGTGGCGGATCCAGTTGTCGGCCAGCCCGATGCGCGCGGCGTCCAGCGCCGCCTGCACGCCGCTGCAGCCATAGTGGCCGACGACCATGATGTGCTCGACCTTGAGCATCTCGACCGCGAACTGGATCGCCGACAGCGCGTTCAGGTCGGAGTGCACCACGACGTTGCCGACGTTGCGATGCACGAACACCTCGCCCGGTTCCAGCCCGGTG
>DATNBX010000086.1:0-5703 GCA_035571795.1 Ramlibacter sp. | reverse complement strand
AGCCCGGGGATTTCACAACTGTCTTACATCACCGCCTGCGCACGCTTTACGCCCAGTAATTCCGATTAACGCTTGCACCCTACGTATTACCGCGGCTGCTGGCACGTAGTTAGCCGGTGCTTATTCTTACGGTACCGTCATTAGCCCTCTTTATTAGAAAGAGCCGTTTCGTTCCGTACAAAAGCAGTTTACAACCCGAAGGCCTTCATCCTGCACGCGGCATGGCTGGATCAGGCTTGCGCCCATTGTCCAAAATTCCCCACTGCTGCCTCCCGTAGGAGTCTGGGCCGTGTCTCAGTCCCAGTGTGGCTGGTCGTCCTCTCAGACCAGCTACAGATCGAAGGCTTGGTGAGCCTTTACCTCACCAACTACCTAATCTGCCATCGGCCGCTCCATTCGCGCAAGGCCTTGCGGTCCCCTGCTTTCATCCGTAGATCGTATGCGGTATTAGCACAGCTTTCGCTGCGTTATCCCCCACGATTGGGCACGTTCCGATGTATTACTCACCCGTTCGCCACTCGCCGCCAGGATTGCTCCCGCGCTGCCGTTCGACTTGCATGTGTAAGGCATGCCGCCAGCGTTCAATCTGAGCCAGGATCAAACTCTATAGTTCGATCTTGAATTTTTTGCCCCTTTCGGGGCCACTCATTTGGAATTGACAGGATTTTGATTTCTCAATTTCCTGTCTCTTACTTATGAGCGTTTAAAGGTCTTGCGACCTAGTTCCGAAGAACTTGGCAATCGCCTTCAAACGCCCACGCTTATCGGCTGTATGTTGTTAACGAACCTTGTCGGCAGCCACTTGGCTCGCGCCTCGTTTTGCCTGCTTTCGCTGCGATGAGCGAAGCCTTGAATTATCGCAGGTTTTGGGAAGGCCTGTCAACTCCGAAGTTTTCCGCCGAAGTGCTTTCGCGTTTCCGGCAGAGCCCTGAATTCTATACCAGGATTTGACCCCTGGCCAGCTTTGGGCCCCTCTTTCCCGCCTATGCCGTCTTGTCCACTCGCGGCGCCGAATTCAGCGGAGCCAGAGACTATAGCATGCGGCACATCTCCGTCATATCGTCCACGCTCTGGTGCGAGGAAGCGGAGGCGCCACGTCAGACTCCCCAATCTCGCACCTGGGGCATTCCGATGCAGCGCCGCCGGCAAAGTTCCTCTCATTCTCAGGCTCAACACGTCCCGGGCGTTCGAGCCGCCCTGAGCGATGGCTGCCGCGCCTGCCGGCGGGATAATCGCCGCCTTCATGGCCCTCATTACTCTCCTTGACGCGCAGCTGGCTTTCGGCCACGTGCCACTGCTGGATCACACTGATTTTTCACTCGAGGCGGGCGAGCGCGTCGGCCTGATCGGGCGCAATGGCGCGGGCAAATCCTCGCTCCTGAAGATCCTGGCCGGCCAGGAGAAAGTGGACGATGGCACCTTGCAACTGCAGCAAGGCCTGCGCATCGCCCACGTGGCGCAGGAGCCGGCGCTGGACGCGAAGGCCACTGTGTTCGCGGCGACCCGCGCCGGGGTTGCCGACGTGATCGCGCTGATCGAGCAGTACACCCATGGCCAGGGCGACCTCGACACGCTTCAAGGCGCAATCGAGGCCAAGGACGGCTGGAACTGGGAGCAGCGGGTCGAGGAAACATTGCAGCGCCTGCACCTGGACCCGGGCGCCATGATCGGCACGCTTTCGGGTGGCACCAGGAAGCGGGTCGCGCTGGCCCAGGCGCTGGTGCGGCGGCCGGACGTGCTGCTCCTGGATGAGCCGACCAATCACCTGGACCTTGACTCGATCGAGTGGCTGGAAGACCTGCTGATCGACTTCAAGGGCAGTGTCGTCACCATCACGCACGACCGCGTTTTCCTCGACCGGGTTTCCACGCGTATCGTCGAGCTGGATCGGGGCCGTCTGCTGTCCTACCCCGGCAACTTCACCCGGTACCAGTTGCAAAAGGAAGAACAGCTGACCCAGGAAGCCGTCATCAGCGCAAGGGCCGACAAGCTGCTGGCGCAGGAGGAAGTCTGGATCCGCAAGGGCGTCGAGGCCCGGCGCACCCGCGCTCAGGGCCGTATCGCCCGGCTGGAAAGACTGCGTGCGCGGCGTGCCTCGAGGCGCGAGGCGCTGGGCAGCGTCAAGCTCGACGTTGCGTCCGGCCTGCCGTCCGGGAAGATCGTGGCAGAACTCACTCGTGTCGGCAAATCGTTCGGGGACCGGGAGGTGGTCCGCGATTTCACCGCCACAATCCTGCGCGGCGACAAGGTCGGCCTGCTCGGGCCCAACGGCGCGGGCAAGACGACGCTGCTCAAACTCATCCTTGGAGAGTTGGCGCCCGACCGCGGCACGGTGCGGCAGGGCACCAATCTGCAGGTTGCCTACTTCGACCAGATGCGCGATGCGCTCGACCTGAACGCCACGTTGGAGGACTTCATCAGTCCCGGCAGCGAATGGATCGAGATCGGCAACCAGCGCAAGCACATCAAGAGTTACCTGGGCGATTTTCTGTTTTCTCCGGCTCGCTCGGGCTCGCCCGTGCGGTCGCTGTCGGGCGGCGAGCGCAACCGGCTGCTGCTCGCGCGCCTGTTCGCCCGGCCGGCCAACGTGCTGGTGCTCGACGAACCCACCAACGACCTGGACATCGACACATTGGAATTGCTGGAAGACCTGCTGCAGAGCTACGAGGGCACCGTCTTCCTGGTCAGCCACGACCGCGCGTTCCTCGACAACGTGGTGACGAGCACCATCGTGTTCGAGGGCGCCGGCATGTGGCGCGAGTACGAAGGCGGTGTGCAGGACTGGTTGACCCAATCGCGCCGGGCGCAGGCTTTGGCGCTGGCGGCGGCACCGCCGGCGCGGGCGCGAACGACGCCGCCGGAGGTCGCGCCCGCGAAAGCGCCGCGATCCGCCGGCAGCGCCACAGCCAAGAAGAAGCTGAGCTACAAGGAACAGCGCGAACTCGACGCGTTGCCCGGCCTCATCGAAAACCTCGAGCAGGAGCAGAAGGCGATCCATGGCCAGCTGGCCGACGGCAGCCTCTACGCCTTCGACCCCGAGCGCGCCCAGAGCCTGTCCGAAAGAACCATCCAGATCGACGACGAACTGCTGGCGGCGCTGGAGCGTTGGGAAATGTTGGCCAGCAGCTCGTAAGCGTTTGTCCGGCAGCAACTGGCGACTACGGCTGACCTGGGGGGACGCCCGCGACGGCGACGCTCGCGCTAGAGTGGCCGTACACCCATGCAGCACCTGTCCTCCGCCTTCATAACGCACCGTCGCTCCGGTTTTCGATCAGCAATTGCCTGGCGCTGGCTGGTGACCCTGGTTCTGGCGACGTGGGCGGTCGGCTGCGCCAGCTTGCCGAGCAATGTGGCGCGCCAGCCGTCGAGTGCCTTCAGCGCGCCCGAGCAGACGGCACTGGGCCAGTTGGTCCAGCAGCGCAAGGCGCAGGACCGCACACGCGGCGACTCGGCCTTCCTGTTGCTCGACAGTGTTGGGGCCGCATTTTCCAGCAGGCTGGCACTAATCGAGTCGGCCCAGCGCAGCCTGGATCTGCAGTACTACGCGATCCACGCCGACAAGAGCACGGAAGTCCTGCTGCAGCGGCTGCGCGATGCGGCCCGACGCGGCGTGCGGGTGCGCATCCTGCTGGATGACTTCAACACGGTCGGCAAGGATGCCCAGGTCCTGCGGCTGGCATTCGAGCCGAATGTGGAGATCAGGCTGTTCAATCCCCAGCCGGGCTCGCGCGCATCGCTGGTCGGCCACCTGTTCAACTCGCTGCGCGACGTGGAGCGGATCCAGAAGCGCATGCACAACAAAATGTTCATCGCCGACGGCGCAATAGGGATCACCGGCGGCCGCAACCTGGGCGACGCGTATTTCGGCATCGGCGACAAGAGCAATTTCGTCGACCTGGACGTGCTGGCCGTGGGCCGCATCGTGCGCGACATGTCCGCCAGCTTCGACCGCTACTGGAACGACGAGCTGGCGTATCCGATGCAGTCGCTGGTCCCGGCGCGCGAGCTGGAAGAACTGCGCAACCCCTCGCCGCCCCCGGATCCCGAATCGTCGAGGCCGCCGGCGCCGCCGCGGCCCAGCACGCCCGCGCCGACGCTCACCGCCACGATCCTGCCGAGCGTGACCAAGACCGCGGTCGCCTCGCCTGATCCCGTTCCCATGGACTTGCGCCGGATCGAGCTCACCTGGGCACCGGCTTTGCTCATGGAGGACAAGCCCGGCAAGATCGGCCCGGGCGATGACGAGGTCGACGCCGGCGACACCGTGGTGGACGGCTTGCTGCAGCTGATGGAGCAGGCGCGCCAGGACGTCCTGATCGTCTCGCCCTACTTCGTGCCGGGCACGCCGATGATGCAGCTGTTCGCGCGCCTGCGCGCCAAAGGCGTCCGCATCCGGGTGCTGACCAATTCGCTGGCATCCACCGACGCGCCGGCAGCGCATGCCGGCTACGTGCGCTATCGCAAGGACCTGTTGGCGCTCGGCGTCGAGCTGTACGAGATGCGGGCCGACCAGGAAGGCACTGTCGGCGGCATCGGTTCGGGTGCCGGCTTCAAATCCGGACGCTCGGCCGGCGGCTCCCGGAGCGGGTCTTCGCGCGCCAGCCTGCACTCGAAGGCCGCCATCATCGACGGACGGCTGGCCGTGATCGGCTCGATGAACCTGGACCTGCGTTCGCAGCGCAAGAACAGCGAGGTGGCGCTGTTGATTCGCAGTGCCGGGGTTTCCCGCGAGGCGGCGCGCCAGGTCGACGCCACGATGGCCCAGGGCGCCTATCGCGTCGAGCTGGACAACGGGCAGCTGCTATGGCGCGCGCCAGCCGGCGCACCCTTCAAGGACGCCCGCGCCGAGCCGGAAGCCAGTGCCAAACTGAAGCTGCTGGTCCAGCTCATCGGGCCGTTCGCCCCCGAGGAGATGCTGTAGCCGGCCGATCGCCACCCCGATCACATCTGGCCGACCAGCTCCGCATATTTTTTCCAGAACGCCGCGTCCTGGGTCGTCGCGAAGTTGATGCGCATCAGGGTGGACGGCTTGCGCTGCGCGTGGAACAGCGCGCCGGGCGCCAGCAGATAGCCTTCGTCGAGCATTCGCTGCGCCAGCGCTTCGGTGTCCACGCCGGTGTCGACCCACCCAAACAAGCCGGCCGGCTCGGCCGCGAAAGTGCAGCCTGCGTTCAGCGCGAGCTTCACGCTGCGGCTGCGCGCCGCGTCGAGCCGGGTCTTGATCCGTTCGGCGTGGCGCCGCAACTGCCCCTGCTCGATGCACAGGCACAGCGCCTTTTCGAGCAAGGCGGGCGTCGTCAAGGTTGCCAGCAACTTGGTGTCGAGCAGGCGCTCGATCAACGAGGGGTGGGCCGCCAGGAATCCGACCCGCCAGTTCGGCGCCAGGATCTTGGCGAAGCCGCTGACGTGAATCGTCCGCTGCAAGCCGTCGAGCGCGCACAACCGCGTCGCATGCTCGGGCGCGATATGGCTGTAGGTGTCGTCCTCGACGATGTAAAAGCCGTGCTGGTTGGCCAGTTGAAGCACCCTGTGCGCGCCCCCGGGCGTCAGGCAGTAGCCGGTCGGATTGTGGAACACGCTGACGCTGACGTAGAGCTTGGGCTGGTGGACTTCGCAATAGCGCGCCATCACATCCAGCCGCGGCCCCTCGGGTCCGCGCGGGACCGGTAGCAGCCGCATGCCCAGCGCCGTGAGCCGCGCGAA
>DATNBX010000085.1:0-13288 GCA_035571795.1 Ramlibacter sp. | reverse complement strand
TGCCGGCGCCGGTAATCGCCCGGCACCTTGTCCAGCTGGCCCTGCGAGACCTCGATATAGAAGCCGTGCACCTTGTTGAATTGCACGCGCAGGTTGGCGATGCCGGTGCGGGCGCGCTCGCGCGTTTCCAGGTCGAGCAGGAAGCCGTCGCAGTTGTCCTGGATCGCGCGCAATTCGTCGAGCTCGGCGTCCAGGCCGGGAGCGATCACACCGCCATCGCGCACCAGCGCGGCCGGCTCTTCCAGCAGCGTGCGGGCCAGCATCTGGGCGCAGCCGTCAGGCGGTTGCGCTCCGGCCGCGATCTCGCCCAGCAACGCCTCCTGTCCGGCCAGTTGCCGTGCCAGCTGCGCCGATTTGGCCAGCGACTGCGCGAGGCCCACCAGTTCGCGCGGGCGCACCTGGCGCAGCGCCACCCGCGCCGTGATGCGCTCGACGTCGTTGCAGCCCTTGAGCTGCGCGCGCAGGGTCTGCCACAGGCGCTCGCGCAGCACGGCGACGGCGTCGTGGCGCGACCGTGCCTCGCCGCGGTCGCGCCGCGGCTCGAGCATCCAGCACTTGAGCGCGCGGCTGCCCATGCCCGTCATGCACGTGTCCAGCAGCGAGAACAGGGTGGGCGAGTCCTCGCCGCGCAGCGTCTGCACCAATTCCAGGTTACGCCGCGTGGTCACCGGCAGGTCGATCAGCTCGTCGTCGCGTTGCACCTGCAGGCCTTGCACATGCGACAAGGCCCGGCCTTGGGTGTGCTCGGCGTACGAAAGCAGCGCCGCAGCTGCGGCATGCGCCTGCTCCAGTTCTTCCGCGCCCCAGGCGGCCAGCGTGGCGCTGTTGAGCTGCTCCAGCAGTTTGCGCAGTCCCAGCCCGGCCTCGAACTGCCACTCGGGACGCTGCGTCAGCGACAGCGGTGTGGCAAAGCGCAGGGCTTTCAGGCGCTGCTCGAACGACGGCGTCACGTCGGCCGCGAACAGCAGTTCGCTCGGTGCGATGCGCGCCACCCACGCTTCCAGTTCGTCCGCTGCGCATTCGGCCAGTTGCAGCGCGCCCTGCGTCACGCTCAGCCAGGCGAGGCCGAGCCGATGGCGCGCGCCCTGGTGGACGGCCAGCAGGATGGCTTCGGCCTTGTCATTGAGCAGTTCGGTGTCCGTGAGCGTGCCGGGCGTGACCACCCGCACCACCTTGCGTTCGACCGGCCCTTTGGCGGTGGCGACGTCGCCGACCTGCTCGCAGATCGCGACCGATTCGCCCTGCCTGATCAGCCGCGCCAGATAGCCTTCGACCGAATGGAACGGCACGCCGGCCATGACCACCGGCTCGCCGGCGGAGTTGCCGCGCCGGGTCAGCGTGATATCCAGCAGCCGCGCGGCCTTCTCGGCGTCGCTGTAGAACAGCTCGTAGAAATCCCCCATGCGGTAGAACAGCAGGGTCTGCGGATGCTGCGCCTTGATGGCCAGGTACTGGGCCATCATGGGCGTGTGCACGGCGGCGCCGGCGCTTGGTGTGGGGGAAGGGAGCGAAGGCGCCAAGATCTATCAGGGTCCAGTGTGAACAGGCCCTACTGTTCCGCGTCGTCCAGCGTCGCGGCGGGCTTGTTTTCGGACGTGGCCAGAGCCAGCGTGTTCTGGTGCGCCACAGCTTTCTCGGCCGCGCCGGCGAACTTGCTGTACTTGCCCAGGATCGCGACCAGCTGGCCGTAGATCTTGGGATTGCCGGCGATGCATTCCCGCTGTTCCATGAAATCGGCGTCGCCGGTGAAGTTGCCGATCAGGCCACCCGCCTCGGTCACCAGCAGCGAGCCGGCGGCGACGTCCCAGGGTGACAGGCCGGTTTCGAAAAAGCCTTCGGTGAAACCGGCGGCGACATAGGCGAGGTCGAGGGCGGCGGCGCCGGGCCGGCGCAGGCCGGCGGTGCGTTGCATCACTTCGGCCATCATGGCCAGATAACCGTTGAAGTCGTCCCCGGGTCGGAACGGAAAGCCGGTGGAGATCAGGCTATGCCTCAAGTCGATGCGCTTGGACACGCGCATGCGCCGGTCGTTCATGTACGCGCCGCGGCCCTTGGTGGCGGTGAACAGGTCGTTGCGGCTGGGGTCGTAGATCACGGCCTGCTCCACCTTGCCGCGCACCGACAGGGCAATGCTCACGCAGTACACCGGAAAGCCGTGGATGAAGTTGGTGGTGCCGTCCAGCGGGTCGATGATCCACACCGACTCGGAACCTTGCGTGCCGTGCACCTTGCCCGATTCCTCGGCCCAGATGGCATGGTGGGGATAAGCCGTGAGCAGGGATTCGATGATGACTTTTTCGCTCGCATGATCGACTTCGGTAACGAAATCGTTGACCTGTTTTTGCGAGATGCGCACCGATTCGACATCGAGGGCGGCGCGGTTGATGATTGCGCCGGCGGCGCGCGCGGCCTTCACGGCCACGTTCAGCATGGGATGCAGGTTGGGGGACGACATAAATTGTTAACTTTGTGGGACAGACCTTAAGCTCTGTCCCCAACTGATTAAGCCAGGAGCGTTGAGGCCGCACCGGCGATGCGGGGGCGTGCAATGGCCCATTTTCCCATGAAACCGCAATGCGATTCACTCCGGCGGCGACAATTCGACCCATGCGCACCCGCTTCATCCTGATCAACACCAGCCACGCCGGCAATGTGGGCGCGGCCGCTCGTGCGATGAAGGTCATGGGCTTCGACGACCTGGTGCTGGTGGCGCCGCGCTGGCCCGACGTGGTGGCGCGCGAGGAGGCGATCCAGCGCGCGAGCGCCGCGCTCGACGTGCTGCAGCGGGCGCGAGTCGTCGCGACGCTGGACGAGGCGCTCGAAGGCGTCACTTACCTTTGCGCCACGGCGATGACGCCGCGCGACTTCGGCCCGCCGACTTTCACGCCGCGCGAGCACCTGGGCACGCTGGCAAACTCGGCCCACAGCGTGGCGTTCCTGTTCGGATCCGAGCGCTTCGGGATGAACAACGATCATGTCTATCGCTGCCATGCGGCTCTGACGATTCCCACCGACCCCAGCTACGGTTCGCTCAATCTGGCCGCCGCGATCCAGGTGATCGCCTACGAGTGGCGCACGGCCTTGGGTGGGTTTGGGTCCGCAGGCCGCCGGGCGGAATCGCTTGCGGATGCGCAGGCAGTGGCCGGCATGCTGGCGCATTGGGAGCGCGCGCTGCTGGATATCGGTTTCCTCGATCCGGCGGCGCCGAAAAAGCTGATGGCGCGGCTGAACCAGTTGTTCAATCGCTCGCAGCTCACCCCCGAGGAAATCCACATCCTGCGTGGTGTTGCCAAGGCCATGTCGCAAGCGGCGGGCAGAGTAAAACGATAGACTGCGGGCTAGGGCCTGTTCACACTATTTTTACGAGATGCGTTGCTTGTCAAAAAGGTCATGCGCAAGGCGCGAAACGCAGCCGGACTCGACGTCCGGCCAGGCTTCGCAACGCGGCGCATGGCCTTTTTGGCCGCAACCCGAAGGGAACGGGGCTAAAACAGCGCCACTCGTTGTTACGCTCCTAGCCCAGGCGGCCAGCCTGGGCGTCGTCGCGCGCCTAGATTGGCGCTGTTTTAGCCGCGTTCGCACTCGCAAAAATAGTGTGAACAGGCCCTAACCTCCGACGGTCTACGCCAGATGTTCACACGACTGCGATCCGACATTCAGTGCATCCTCGACCGCGACCCGGCCGCGCGCAGCAAGTGGGAAGTGCTGACCTGCTACCCGGGCCTGCACGCTCTGGTGATGCACCGCATCGCCCACTGGTTCTGGCTTCGCGGCATGCGCTGGCTGGGCCGCTTTCTCTCGCAGTTTTCGCGCTGGCTCACGGGCATCGAAATCCATCCGGGCGCGAAGATCGCCGACAGGGTCTTCATCGACCACGGCATGGGCATCGTCATCGGCGAAACGGCCGAAGTGGGCGAGGGCTGCACGATCTACCAGGGTGTCACGCTGGGCGGCACCTCTTTGACGAAGGGCTCCAAGCGCCATCCGACCCTGGGCCGGAACGTGGTGGTCGGCGCCGGCGCGAAAGTGCTGGGCGGCTTCACGGTGGGCGACAACGCCAGCGTCGGCTCGAATGCGGTGGTGACCAAGCCGGTGCCCGACGGCGCGACCGCGGTCGGCATCCCGGCGCGCATCATCCAGGCCGACGACAGCAAGCGGCGCGAGCAGGTGGCCAACCAGATGGGCTTTTCCGCTTACGGCATCACGGAGAGCGATGACCCGCTGTCGCAGGCGATGAAGGGACTGATCGACAACGCCTCGTCGCAGGAGCACCAGATCGCGCTGCTGTGGCACGCCATCGAGAAGCTGTCGCCCACGAAGAAGGGCGAGGAGTGCGTGCCCGAAGACGCTGCCTTGAAGGAGCATTTCGAGGCCGACAAGCTGACGCAGCTGGTGGGCAAATAGGCTCTACGTCTTGGGCGCGCGGATCGCCGACTTCGGCCGGAACGCCTTGCACACCTCGTCACGGGTTTCCAGGTACGGTCCGCCGATGAGGTCGACGCAGTAAGGCACGGCTGCGAAGATGCCGGCCACGAGTTGCTCGCCGCCGGCGCCCTTCAGGCCTTCCAGCGTTTCCTGGATCGACTTGGGCTGGCCCGGCAGGTTGATGATCAGGCTCTTGCCTCGCACGACCGCGCATTGCCGCGAGAGAATGGCCGTCGGCACGAAACGCAGGCTGATCTGGCGCATCTGTTCGCCGAAGCCGGGCATTTCCCTGTGCGCCACGGCCAGCGTCGCCTCCGGGGTGACGTCGCGCGGCGCCGGCCCGGTGCCGCCGGTGGTCAGCACCAGCGAGCAGCCCGCGTCGACTAGCTCGATCAGCGCGGCGCTGATGCCGTCCTTCTCGTCGGGAATCAGCCGGGGCTCGAACGTGACCGGGTTCTTCAGCGCCCGCGTGAGCCAATCCTTCAGCGCGGGCAGGCCCTTGTCTTCATAGACGCCGCTCGATGCGCGATCGCTGATCGAGACGATGCCAATCGCGACGGGGTCGAAAGATTCTGAGCTCATAAAAATCCTGTCATGCGGTTTCCGGCCGGCACTCGTTCGCAAGCTGTTGCCGTACCCAATGCTGTCATGCCGGGTCTGACCCGGCATCCACGTTCGCAAGCTGCTTCCTCACCAGCTGAAAGAGTTCCCGGTAGGCGCGGCCCTGGCGCGGCGCAAGTCCCTTGGACACCGCCTGCGGGTCGGGTTGCACGTCCTTGCGCGCCTGCCGGATCAAGGCCCTGAGCTGCTGCGTGTCCGTCTGCGGATACGCGCGCAGCCACTGTTGCAGGGCTTCTTCCTTGCCGATGAGGTTGTCGCGCCACTGCTCGGCTTGGTGCAGCGCGAGCGCCTCGCCGGCAGAGCCCTTGCGCTGTTCATCCAGCGCATCACGCACGGATTGCACTGTCGCCTCGGGCTGGCCGCGCATGAGCTTGCCGATGTATTGCATCTGCCGCCGCTTGCCCTCGAAATCGGTGATGCGTTTGGCTTGGGCGACCGCGTCCGCGAGCGGGTCGGGCAGCTGCAGGCCTTGCATCAGGTCCGCGCGCAACGTCAACAAAGCTTCGCCGAGCTTTTGCAGCTCCGTGCTTTCGCGCTTCAGGTCGGTCTTGCTGACTTCCTGGGGGCCTTTGAGCTCAGCCTTCAGCTCGAGATCGAGTTCGCTGCCTTCGGCGACGAACTGGCCGCGGACGAAGTAGCCTTTCTTGGGTTTGCGTGACACTGAAGAAGCCGCGCCGTGCGCGATGGGAGTTTTCGGACGTGAGATGCGAGGGCGTGTCTCGTGGGTATCATAGCCCGCCATGAACAAACCCGACCCGCGCGCCGCCACCGGTTTCAGCTACAGCCGAGCATCATTCGAAGAGCTGGTGGACACCGCCCTCGCTCATGCCAGGAAACTGGGCGCGACCGACGCGGGCGCCGAGGCCTCCGAGGGCTGCGGCTTGAGCGTGTCGGTGCGCAAGGGCGAGCTGGAAAACGTGGAGCGCAATCGCGACAAATCGCTGGGCGTGACAGTGTACGTGGGACAGCGGCGCGGCAACGCCAGCACGTCGGACTTTTCCCTCGGCGCCATCGAGCAAACGGTGCAGGCCGCCTACGATATCGCGCGCTTCACCGCCGAAGACCCGGTGGCGGGGCTGCCCGATGCGCAGGACATCGCCGGTCCCGATGAACAGCCTGACCTGGACCTGTTTCATCCCTGGACCATCGACAGCGCGCAGGCGGCGCAGCTGGCACTGCGGTGCGAAGGCGCGGCGTTCGCCACCGACAAGGGCATTACCAACAGCGAGGGCGCCGGCGTGTCGGCCCAGCAGAGCCATTTCTTCAGCGCCCATTCGCGCGGTTTCCGGGGCGGCTATTCCAGCTCGCGCCACTCGATCTCGGTGGCGCCGATTGCCGGCAAGGGCAGCGACATGCAGCGCGATGCCTGGTACAGCTCGATGCGCAACGCCGACGAACTGGCCGCGCCCGAGGCGGTCGGACGTTATGCGGCGGAACGGGCGCTGGCCCGGCTGAAGTCGCGCAAGATCGCCACGCGCGAATGCCCGGTGCTGTTCGAGTCTCCGCTGGCGGCAGGCTTGATGGGCGGTTTGGTGCAGGCGGTCAGCGGGGGTGCGCTGTACCGCAAGAGCACTTTCCTGCTCGACTCGATGGGCAAGAAGGTTTTTCCCGACCATGTCGACATCGTGGAAGACCCACTGATCCGTCGCGGCAAGGGCAGTGCAGCCTTCGACGAGGAAGGGGTTCGCACGAAACCGCGCAAGGTGGTGAACGAGGGCCGGATCGAGGGCTACTTCCTCAGCAGCTACTCGGCGCGCAAGCTGGGCATGAGGACCACCGGCAATGCGGGCGGCTCGCACAACCTGGCGCTGACATCGCGCCTGACGCGGCCGGGCGACGACCTGGTGGAGATGCTGCGCAAGCTGGGCACGGGCCTGTTCGTGATCGAGCTGATGGGCCAGGGCGTGAACTACGTGACCGGCGACTACTCGCGCGGGGCGAGCGGCTTCTGGGTGGAGAACGGCGAGCTGGCGTACCCGGTGCAGGAAATCACGATTGCCGGCAACATGAAGTCGATGTTCGCCGGCATCCAGGCCGTCGGCTCGGACACGTACAACTACGGCGCCAAGACGGTGGGCTCTATCCTGATCGACCGGATGAAGGTGGCGGGGTCCTAGCCCGCCAAAGCCGCCTTCACCGCCGCCGAAACCTGGCTCATGTCGGCCTTGCCGCCCAGACGGGACTTCGCGGCGCCCATGACCTTGCCCATGTCGCCGGGCCCCTTGGCGCCCAGCTCCGCGACGATCGCCTTCACCTGGGCGGCGATCTCTTCGGCCGACAAACGGGCGGGCAGGTAGGACTGCAGCACGACGATCTCCGCTGCTTCCTTGTCGGCCAGATCCTTGCGCGCGGCCTTCTCGAAGGCTTCGACGCTGTCCTTGCGCTGCTTGATCAGCTTGTCGACGATCCCGATCACGGCCGGGTCGTCCAGCTCGATGCGCTCGTCCACTTCCTTCTGCTTCATGGCGGCCATCAGGAGGCGGATCGTGCCCAGCCGCTGCGCGTCCTTGGCGCGCATGGCGGCCTTCATGTCTTCGTTGATGCGTTCCTTGAGGCTCATCGGGATCTCCTGGGTGTCGGAAACGACAAAGCCCGCTTGAGCGTCCCCAGGCGGGCTTGGATGACTCTAGTCTTGATCAGTTGGGGTCAGAGCATTCTGACCCGCAAGGTATCAGTAGAGCTTCTTGGGCAGCTGCATGCTGCGCACGCGCTTGTAGTGGCGCTTGACGGCGGCCGCCTTCTTGCGCTTGCGTTCGGCGGTGGGCTTCTCGTAGAACTCGCGCGCCCGCAGTTCGGTCAGCAGGCCCAGCTTCTCGATGGTCCGCTTGAAGCGGCGCAGGGCCACGTCGAACGGCTCATTCTCTTTCACACGGATCATTGTCATTAGCTAATCGGTTCCAAATGTGTGCAGCTAGAGGGTGCGCGGGAAGATCGGGCCCGGGCGCCTTGACTGCGGGTTCCCCAACTGAAGGTGATCAGGCCGTTGAGGGTTTGCCAGCAAAGCCCGTCATTATAGCCCTGGGCAAGCGGCCGGTGCGCCCGGCGCGCCTGGGCCGCTCGACCGGTCAGATTTCGAACCGGATGCCCTGCGCCAGGGGCAGGCTGGTACCGTAATTGATGGTGTTGGTGGCGCGGCGCATATAGGCCTTCCAGGCGTCCGAACCGGATTCGCGACCGCCGCCGGTCTCCTTTTCGCCGCCGAAGGCGCCGCCGATTTCGGCCCCGCTGGTGCCGATGTTGACGTTGGCGATCCCGCAGTCGGAGCCACGGGCGGATGTGAACACCTCGGCTTCGCGCAGGTCCTGGGTGAACACGGCCGAAGACAGGCCATGGGCGACCGCGTTGTTCATGGCCACCGCGTCCTCGAACCGGTCATAGGGCGACACATAGAGGATCGGGCCGAAGGTTTCCTGCAGCATGGGCCCCGTCTGTTCAGGCAGCTCCACGATCGCGGGCCTGACATAGTGCCCCGCCCCCGCGACGGTCTCACGCGTGCCGAAGTGAACCTTCGCGCCAAGCGAGCGGGCGGCGGACAGGGCGGCCTGCATGGCGTCGCAGGCACGGCCGTCGATCAGCGGGCCGACCAGTGTTCCTTCATCGAGCGGGTTTCCCACTGGCAGCCGCTCGTAGACGCCGACCAGGCGCTCGACCAGCGCCGGGTAGATCGACCGGTGCACGATCAGCCGCCGCATGCTGGTGCAGCGCTGTCCGGCCGTGCCGGCAGCGGCGAAGGCAGTGGCCCGCACCACCAGATCGAGGTTGGCCGAAGGGCAGACGATGGCCGCGTTATTGCCGCCCAGTTCGAGCAGCGACCGCTTGAACAGCGTGGCGCAGGCGATGCCCACGTTCTTGCCCATCCCGGTGGAACCGGTCGCGCTGACCAGCTTCACCATCGGATGGGAAACCAACGTTTCGCCGGTCGCGCGGTCGCCGATCAGCACGCAGCTCAGACCGTCGGCGTCGAACCCCTGTTCCTTGGCCGCGCGCAATAGCAGGCCGTTCAGGGCCAACGCGCTCAGGGGGGTCTTCTCCGATGGCTTCCAGGCCAGCGTGTTGCCGCACACCAGGGCCAGAGCCGCGTTCCAGGCGAACACGGCCATCGGAAAGTTGAAGGCCGAAATCACGCCGGTCACCCCGAGCGGATGCCAGGTCTCCAGCAGCTTGTGGTCCGGCCGTTCGCTGGCGATGGTCAGGCCATAGAGCTGGCGCGACAGCCCGACGGCGAATTCGCAGATGTCGATCACCTCCTGCACTTCGCCCAGGCCTTCCTGGATGATCTTGCCGGTTTCCAGCGAGATCAGGCGGCCGAGCTCGCTCTTGTGCCGGCGCACCGTTTCACCGAAAGCTCGCACCAGTTCGCCGCGCTTCGGTGCCGGAGCGTCGCGCCACTTCAGGAAGCGCTGGTGGGCGTCGTCGATTGCTTCGTTGATCGAAGCGGTGCCGCTTAAAGCGATGCAGGCCAGCCGGCTGCCGTCGATGGGTGTGCGAACGTCGAGTCCGGCATCGGTGGCAAGGTTGGGCGCAAGCCCCAGAGTCTGGAAGATCGATGCGGTGTCGTTGGCGTAGGTCATGGGGCAAACCTGTCTGGATAACTGGATGGCAGCGCGCTGTTTGCCCGATCAACCGCCGCGCGCCGGCTCGTCGGCGCGCGCCAGGCTTTGCGCCGGGCGGCGCAGGGTGGCGTCGAACGGGTTGATCTTCCCACCGATGGCCGTGGCTTCGCGCTTTAGCAATTCCACCACCGTGGGCAATCGGTCCGGGCTGAGCCGTGAAGATATCGTGCCCACGCTGAGCGCCGCCACCGGGCGGCCGGCGCAGTCGACCACGGGAACGGCCACGCCGGCCATTCCCTCGAGCAGGCCGCTGTTGCGGCCGGCGTAACCGAGCTGGCGCACGCGTTCGATCTCGGTGCGAAGGTAGACCTCGTCCAGCACACCGAACTCGCGCACGCGCGGCAGGTTGAAGCGGATGACTTCCTCGCGCTCCGCTTCGGGCAGCAGCGCCAGGATGGCCAGGCTGCCCTGGCCCACACCGAGTGCGACCCGTCCGCCGATGTCGCCGGTGAACGAGCGGATCGGGAACGGCCCTTCGCTGCGGTCCAGGCAGACGGCATCGAAGCCGCTGCGCACCAGCAGGAAGATGGTGTCGCCCAGGCTGGCACACAGCCGCAGCAACGACGGGCGGCAAAGCGCGCGCAGATCCATCGAATTGCCGGCGCCAGCGGCCAGGGCGAAGAAATCGATGCTGAGCCGGTACAGCTTGGACTGCGCGTCCTGCTCGACGACGTGCTCCGCCACCAGGCTTTGCAGCAAGCGGTGGGTAGTGGCCTGTGTCAGCCCGGCGGCCTTCGCCAGGTGGGTGACGCGCCCGCCCTTGGCCTGGCTGTCGGCCAGGGCGCGGATGATCGCGAATGCTCTTTGAATGCTGCCGGGCGCTGTGTCGCTGTCTTTCATGGGTGTTCGCGTATCGGAATATAGATGATTTTATCGCGATTAATATTTCGAATATCGGAATTATCTAAAAATAAATCTCTCTGTACGGAATAACCCGTTGACGGAATTTTTCGCGTTGTCCTAGCATCCAGCCTTGTCCGCGGCATCGGTTCGGAACATTCCCCCAGCCGCACTGCAGCCTGCTTGCAAAGGTGCTCCCTATGTCTTTCCTGACCTTGACGGATGTGGCCAAGTCATATGGCGCCACGCACGCGGTCATCGACATGAACCTGTCGGTCGAAAAGGGCGAATTCGTGTCGCTGCTCGGTCCGTCCGGCTGCGGCAAGACCACCACGCTGCAGATGATCGCCGGGTTCGCCGACGTCAGCGCCGGCCGCATCACCCTGGATGGCCGCGACATCACCCACGCCAAGCCGAATACGCGCGGCCTGGGCATCGTGTTCCAGAGCTACGCCCTCTTTCCTCACATGACCGTGAGCGACAACGTGAGCTTCGGCCTGGAAATGAAGAAGGTTCCCAAGGCCGAGCGCAGGGAGCGCGTCGAGGCGATCCTGGCGCTGGTGCATCTGCAGCCTTTCGCGCAGCGCTACCCGCGCGAGGTGTCCGGCGGCCAGCGGCAGCGGGTGGCGCTGGCGCGCGCGCTGGTGATCGAGCCTCCCGTCTTGCTGCTCGACGAGCCGCTATCCAACCTGGACGCGAAGTTGCGCGAGGAAATGCAATTCGAATTGCGCCAGATCCAGCGCAAGGTCGGCACCACGACGGTCATGGTCACCCACGACCAGACCGAGGCGATGTCGATCAGCGATCGCGTGGTGGTCATGGAAGCCGGCCGCATCACGCAGATCGACCGGCCGCACCGGCTGTACGAGCATCCGCAGACGCGCTTCATTTCCAGCTTCGTCGGCAAGGCCAACCTGCTGGAAGGGCGGGTCAGCGCCGCTGGCGAACCGGCCACGGTACAAGTCGGACCGGTGTCGCTGCAGGTGAACGCGCCCGGCGTCGCCGTGGGTGACGCGGTCGTTCTGAGCCTGCGGCCCGAAAAGATCCGCCTGGTCCCGCAAGGACAGGGCCGCATTGCCGGTACGGTCGGCGAGCGATTCTTCCTGGGCAGCCAGTGGCTCTATCAAGTCGACACGGCCCTGGGCGATCTGGTGGTGGTCTGCTCCAACGATGGCGGCGAACCGGCCGAAGAGGGCATGACCGTGGGGCTGGACTGGTCCGCGCCGCTGGTGCGCTTGTTGCCCGGGGCGTCGCACCTGCCGCGCGCACCGCAAGGGCAAGCCGAGGCGATCGCATGAGCCGCTGGGCCGCTCCCGAGGCGAATACCGCAGCGCGTAGCGCGGAGGTTTCCGAATGAGCGCAGCGACGGCGATTCTGCCAGGTGGCGCCAGCGCCGCGCCTCGCGTGAGCCGCGCGCCATGGCTGCTGTCCGCGCCCGCGTTCGCGTTGTTCGCCTGACTGCTGCTGGTGCCGCTGGGCCTCACGGCGGTCCTGTCCTTTCAGGTGTTCGACTACGCGACCGGCGTCAAGAGCGGCTTCACGCTGGCGCATTACGCGGCCGTGCTGACGGACGACTATTACCTGCACATCTTCTGGCGCACCTTCTGGATCTCGGGCCTTGTCACGTTGATCTGCGTATCGGTCGGTGCGCCCGAAGCCTATGTGCTCAGCCGGATGCAAAAGCCCTGGAGATCGATCCTGCTGCTGGTGGTGCTGGCCCCGCTGCTGGTGTCGGTCGTCGTGCGCGCTTTCGGCTGGAGCATGCTGCTCGGGCCGGAAGGCCTGGTCAACCAGGCGATCCGCGCCGCCGGCCTGCCGCCGGTGCGCATCCTCTACACGGAGACGGCGGTCATCATCGCTCTGGTCCACGTGATGCTGCCGTTCATGGTGATACCGGTGTGGACATCGCTGCAAAAGCTCGATCCCGGCGTGGAGGATGCCGCCTTGTCGCTGCGGGCATCGCACTTCACGACTTTGCGCCGCGTGATCTTTCCACAGGTTCTGCCCGGGGTGCTTTCGGGCAGCCTGATCGTGTTCGGCCTCTCGGCCAGTGCCTTCGCGATTCCCGGCCTGCTCGGCGGCCGGCGGCTGAAGATGGTCGCCACGGTGGTGTACGACGAGTACCTGCACGAACTGAATTGGCCGCTCGGTGCCGCAATCGCGCTGACGCTGCTGCTGGCCAACCTGGTGGTGATGCTCAGTTACAACCGCGTCGTCGAGCGGTCGTACAAGAAGGCGCTCGGGTAGGGCGGTTCATCATGAGCAAGAACGGTCCGCTCGCCCTCCTATTCAACGCGCTGGTGATCGCCTTCATGCTGGCGCCGCTAGTGATCGTTTGCGTGGTTGCTTTCACCCCGGCGAACACGCTCAGCATTCCCACCACGCACCTTTCGCTTCGCTGGTTCAAGGCGGTGTTCGCGCATTCCGATTTCGTGCAGTCGTTCAAGAACAGCCTGGCGCTGGCATTCTTGGCGGCCACGCTGGCGACGGCCATCGCGGTGCCGGCGGGGCTGGCGATATCGCGTCACCGCTTTCCGGGCCGCGACTTTCTGAATGGCCTCTTCCTGTCGCCGCTGATCATTCCGCACCTGGTGCTGGGCGTGGCCCTGCTGCGCACCTTTTCGCTGATCGGCGCGACCGGCAGCTTCTTCTGGCTGGCGCTGGCGCACGTGGTCGTGATCACGCCTTATGCGCTGCGGCTGGTGGTGGCTGCGGTGGAGGGATCGGATCGCAGCGCCGAACAGGCGGCGTTGTCGCTGGGTGCCAGCCAGGCCACCATGTTCCGGCGC
>DATNBX010000084.1:0-2578 GCA_035571795.1 Ramlibacter sp. | reverse complement strand
TTTTTCGAGGTGGCCTACTCCATCAATCCCTGGATGAACCCCGAGCAATGGTCGCTCGACGCCAAACGGCTCGCGCGCGATGCGATGTCGGGGTGGCACACGCTGCGGGCCACTTACGAGGCGCTCGGCGCCCGGGTACTGGTCAAGCCGGCCGCCAAGGGCTGGCCCGACCTGGTGTTCACCGCCAATTGTGCCGTGGTGCTCGATGGCAAGGCGATCCTGGCTCGCTACCTCAAGTCCGAGCGGGCCGGCGAGGAACTGCATGGCCAGCGCATGTTCGAACAGCTGCGCTCGCGCGGCGAGATCGACGCGATTTGCCGCACGCCCGAAGGCGTGTATTTTGAAGGCGCCGGCGACGCGATCTACGACCCGCTGCGCCGCCTGATGTGGATGGGTTATGGCCAGCGCTCCAGTCGCTGCGCCCATCACACGGTGGAACAGGTGTTCGGCATTCCGACGCTCTCGCTGGAGCTGGTCGACCCGCACTACTACCACCTCGACACGGCTTTCTGCCTGCTGTCGGACGGGGAAATCCTTTACCACCCGGCGGCCTTCACCGAGGAGGGCCGCCAGCAGATCCGGGCGCTCGCCGGCGACCAGCTGATCGAAGCGCCATTCGAAGATGCGGCGCACCTGGGGGTGAACTCGGTGTGTATCGGCCGCGACGTGGTGATGTGCTACTGCTCCGCGGCGCTGCGCGAGCGGCTTGAGGAACGCGGCTACCGCCCGCACGTGGTTCCGCTGGGCTCGTTCAACCGCTCGGGCGGCGCCGCCTATTGCCTCACGCTGAAGCTGAACAGCGTGTACAAGGGGCGGCAACTCGATGGCCAGAAACTGGCTGCGTAACGTCCGTCCTCGCGGACGCGATCCGCAATCCGTATGGGGCACGGCAGGGTAGCTGGCGGGTCGAGCACGGCGTGACAATACACTTCGTCCCATGCAGCTCGCCGCCGCCGATTTGACCCAACACCTGCAAAAGGACCTCGCGCCGATCTACACGTTGCATGGGGAGGAGCCACTGCTGATCCAGGAAGCGGCGGACGCCATCCGCGCGGCGGCGCGAATCAGGGGATTCACGGAACGCACGGTGCATACGGTCGCCGGTGCACATTTCGACTGGAGCGAGGTGCTGGCCGCGGGCGGCTCGCTCAGCCTGTTTGCCGACAAGCAGGTCGTCGAGATCCGCATCCCCTCCGGCAAACCCGGCAAGGACGGCAGTCCGGCGCTGCAGCAACTGGCCGAAAGCGCCCAGGGCAACGACAGCACGCTGGTCTTGGTGCTGTTGCCGAGGCTGGACCGAATGATCAGGGGCGGTGCCTGGTTCACGGCACTCGACAGCCATGGCGTGACCCTGCAGGTCGATCCAGTGGAGCGTCCGGCACTGCCGCAATGGATCGCACAGCGGCTGGCGCGGCAAGGCCAACGAGTGGCGTCGGGCGAGGAAGGACGGCGCACGCTGCAGTTTTTCGCCGACCGGGTCGAAGGCAACCTGCTCGCAGCCCACCAGGAGATCCAGAAGCTGGCGCTGCTCTATCCGGCGGCCTCGGAAGCGGACGGGAGCGGTGACGTTCTGAGCTTCGAGCAGGTGGAAAGCGCCGTGCTCAACGTGGCACGCTACGACGTGTTCAAGCTCTCCGAAGCGGTGCTGGCGGGCCAGGCCGCGCGCGTGCAGCGCATGCTGGAAGGCCTCGAGGCCGAGGGCGTCGCGGGAGTTCTGGTGCATTACACGCTGTCCGAGGACATCCGGGCGCTCAAGCGCGTGAAGGATTCGATGGCGTCCGGCCGCCCGTTGCCGGTGGCGCTGCGCGAACAGCGCGTCTGGGGGTTGAAAGAGCGGCTGTTCGAACGGGTGCTGCCGCGGCTGACCGCCACGGCACTGGATAACCTGCTGCATTCGGCCCATCTGGTCGATGGAATCGTCAAGGGCCTGAAGGTGCCGGACTGGCCGACGGACGGCTGGCAGGCCCTGCACCGTTTGGCCTTCGCGCTGTGCAGCGAGTGTTCTCAATCGCCCGCCCCCTCCGCGGGAGCGCGGGGCGGGGCCATGCGGCCGTCCATGTCCCCGCCCTAACCCTCCCGCGGAGGGGAGGGGATAATCGAATCCATGAACGCGCTGAACGTGGCCGAGTACACGCAAACGCTGGGCTTGCAGGCCAGGCAGGCCTCTGCGCTGATGGCGCGAGCGGGCACGGCCGCCAGGAACGCGGCGCTGCTCGCGCTGGCCAGGCGGCTGCGCGCCAACGTGGGGCCGCTGCAGGCGGAGAACGCCAAGGATATCGAACGTGCCACCGCCGGTGGCCTGCCGGCGCCGATGCTGGACCGCCTCAAGCTAACGCCCAAGATCGTCGAGACCGTCGCGCAGGGCTGCGAGCAACTCGCGGCCATGCCGGACCTCATCGGCGAAATCCTCGGAATGAAGCAGCAGCCCAGCGGGATTCGCGTGGGCCAGATGCGGGTGCCGATCGGCGTGTTCGCGATGATTTTCGAGAGCCGGCCGAACGTGACGATCGAGGCGGCGAGCCTGTCGATCAAGAGCGGCAACGCGTGCATCCTGCGCGGCGGCTCGGAAGCGATCGAT
>DATNBX010000083.1:0-8881 GCA_035571795.1 Ramlibacter sp. | reverse complement strand
AGTGATGCATGCGCAGAAAGCCGCCCTGGAGCTGTTTGCCCGCGAGATCGCCCCGGCCGGCACGTCCTGGTCGCCCGGAACCACCGGTGCGGATGGCCGGCCGCGTCCGTCGCCGGCGATCAAGCAGTTCGCTTTCCTGCTCGACAAACGCCGCGTTTCGCCCGCGGTGGCGATGGGCGACGAGCTCAAGCCGGTCGCTGTGCCGGTGGGCCAGGATGAGGTGCCCAGGCCGGTTCGCCCCGAGATTGCCGCAGAGCCCGGGCCCGCTCCGCTCGAAACGATCGAGGTGCCGCTCGCCCGCCTGGCCTGGGGCCGCAGCGGCGACAAGGGCGACAGCTCCAACATCGGCATCATCGCGCGCCGCCCCGATTGGTTGCCGCTGCTGCGCGCACAACTGACCGAGGCTCGGGTGGCGCAGTGGCTGGCACATCTGGTGCACGGTTCGGTGACACGCTACGACCTGCCCGGCATCCACGCGCTGAATTTCCTGTGCACGCGCGCGCTCGACGGCGGCGGCATGGCTTCGCTGCGCAACGATCCGCTCGGTAAAGGCATGGCGCAGATCCTGCTGACGCTGCCGGTGCGCGTTCCGGTGAGCTGGGGTTTGCAGGTTCCGGAAAGCGCGCACGGATAATTTATCGAAGAGCCTTCGTTTCCAGTTGCGAACGAGCAGTCAAGCCGGCGCTATTCTCAAAGCCCGGTGCCAGGCATAGACTTGCCCGTTGTCGTTCTTATCGTCTTACACAGGAAAGCCGTCCCATGAATGCCCCCGACAAGTCCCGTCCCAGCGCCGCCACCGCCTCGATCGAACACTGGATCGGCGGGCGCGTGGTCCCCGGCCAGAGCGGCCGCCGCTCCGATGTGTTCAACCCGGCCACCGGCGCCGTCACGGGCCAAGTCGCCCTGGCCAACAACGCCGAAGTCGCCGCCGCGGTGGCCGCGGCGCAAGCCGCGTTCCCGAGCTGGGCCGATACGCCGCCGATCCGGCGCGCCCGCGTGATGTTCAAGTTTCTCGAACTGCTGAACCGGCATCGCGACGAACTGGCCCACGCCATCACCGCCGAACACGGCAAGGTCTTCACCGATGCGCAGGGCGAGGTCACGCGCGGGATCGATGTCGTCGAATTCGCCTGCGGCATTCCCCAGCTGCTCAAGGGCCAGTACACCGACCAGGTGTCCACCGGCATCGACAACTGGACGATGCGCCAGCCGCTGGGCGTGGTGGCGGGCATCACGCCATTCAATTTCCCGGTGATGGTGCCGATGTGGATGTATCCGGTGGCGATCGCGGCCGGCAACAGCTTCGTGCTCAAACCCAGCCCGCTGGACCCCTCGGCGTCGCTGATGATGGCGCAGCTGCTCAAGGAGGCGGGCCTGCCCGACGGCGTGTTCAACGTGGTGCAGGGCGATAAGGACGCGGTCGACGCGCTGCTGGAGCATCCCGGGGTGAAGGCGATTTCCTTTGTCGGCTCGACGGCGATCGCGCAGAAGATCTATGAAACCGGCGCCCGGCACGGCAAGCGAGTGCAGGCCCTGGGCGGCGCCAAGAACCACATGGTGGTGATGCCCGACGCCGACCTGAACCAGGCCGTCGACGCGCTGATCGGCTCGGCTTTCGGCTCGGCCGGCGAGCGCTGCATGGCGATTTCGCTGGGCGTGCTGGTGGGCGAAGCGGCCGACAAGATCATGCCGATGCTGGCGCAGCGGACCCAGGCCCTGAAGATCAAGAACGGCACCGAACTCGATGCCGAGATGGGCCCGATCGTGAGCAGCGCGGCACAGAACCGCATCGCCGGCTACATCGGCCAGGGCGAGGGCGAAGGCGCCAGGCTGGTGGTGGACGGGCGCAAGTTCCAGGCCGCTTGGGCCGGGGCCGGCTGCAGTACTGACACGTCTGGCGGCTTCTGGATCGGCGGCACACTGTTCGACGACGTTACACCCGAGATGAAGATCTACAAGGAGGAAATCTTCGGCCCGGTGCTGGGCTGCGTGCGGGTGAAGGACCTGGCCGCTGCGGTCGACCTGATCAATTCGCACGAGTACGGCAACGGCGTCGCCTGCTTCACCAGCGACGGCAATGTGGCGCGCGAATTCTCGCGCCGGGTGCAGGTGGGCATGGTCGGCATCAATGTGCCGATCCCGGTGCCGATGGCCTGGCACGGCTTCGGCGGCTGGAAGAAGAGCCTGTTCGGCGACATGCACGCCTATGGCGAGGAAGGCGTTCGCTTCTATACCAAGCAGAAGTCGATCATGCAGCGCTGGCCCGAGAGCATCGGCAAGGGTGCGGAGTTCGTCATGCCGACGGCGAAATGAGCTCGCCCCGAAGCGGCCGGCGATGAGTGACACCACCTTCGACTACATCGTCATCGGAGCGGGGCGACTCGTAGCCGCTGGGCGAGGGGCCCCGGCTTGGCCGGGGATCGACCCGGCGGAGAGGATGCGTTCCGGCGATGAGTGACACCACCTTCGACTACATCGTCATCGGAGCCGGAACTGCCGGCTGCTTGCTGGCCAACCGGCTCTCGGCCGACCCGGCCAAACGGGTGCTGCTGATCGAAGCGGGACGGCGCGACGACTACCACTGGATCCATATCCCGGTCGGCTACCTTTACTGCATCGGCAATCCACGCACCGACTGGCTCTACAACACCGAACCCGACGCGGGGCTGAACGGGCGGCAACTGCGCTATCCGCGTGGCAAGGCGCTGGGCGGCTGCTCCAGCATCAACGGCATGATCTACATGCGCGGCCAGGCGCGCGACTACGACGGCTGGGCGCAGCTTACCGGCGACGCGAGCTGGAGCTGGGCGCAATGCCTGCCCGCCTTCAAGAAGCACGAGGATTACTACAAGGGTGCAGACGTCGCACATGGCGCCGGCGGCGAATGGCGGGTCGAGCGCCAGCGGCTGCGCTGGGACATCCTGGACGCGTTCGCGCAAGCCGCGCAGCAGGCGGGCATCCCGCACACCGAGGACTTCAACCGCGGCGACAATGACGGGGTCGGCTATTTCCAGGTCAACCAGAAGAACGGCTGGCGCTGGAACACCGCCAAGGCGTTCTTGCGTCCGATCTGCTACGGCCGCCGCAACTTCGAGATGTGGACGGGCGCCCATGTGGACCGGTTGCTGATCGAACACCGGCCCGACGGCGGCAAGCGCTGCAAGGGCGCCCAGGTCTGGACCGGCAAGGAAATGGTGACGGTGAACGCCACGGCGGAAGTCATCCTCAGCGCGGGCAGCATCGGCTCGCCGCAGATCCTGCAGCTGTCGGGAATCGGGCCGGCGGCACTGCTGCGGCAGCACGGCATCCCGGTGGTGCAGGACATGCCGGGCGTGGGCGAGAACCTGCAGGATCATCTGCAGATCCGCGCGGTGTTCAAGGTCAGCGGCGTCGACACCCTCAACACCATCGCCAACAGCTGGCTGGGCAAACTGAAGATCGGCCTGGAATACGCGCTCAAACGCAGCGGCCCGATGAGCATGGCGCCGTCCCAGCTCGGGGCCTTTACCCGCAGCTCGCCCGACCTGCCGTATCCCAACATCGAATATCACGTGCAGCCGCTGAGCCTGGACGCTTTCGGCGAACCGCTGCATAGCTTCAACGCTTTCACGGCCAGCGTCTGCAACCTCAACCCCACCAGCCGGGGCAGCGTGCGCATCCGCAGCAACAAGTTCGAGACGGCGCCGGCAATCGCGCCCAATTACCTCAGCACGCCGGAAGATCGACAGCTGGCCGCGCAGTCGCTGCGCATCACGCGCCGCATCGTGGCGCAACCGGCGCTGGCCAGGTACCAGCCGCAGGAGTGGAAGCCGGGCCGGCAATACGAGAGCGACGAGGACCTGGCGCGCCTGGCCGGCGACATCGCCACCACGATCTTCCATCCGGTCGGTACCACCAAGATGGGCCGCGACGACGATGCGATGGCGGTGCTCGATTCACGGCTGCGGGTGCGCGGTATCGCGGGCCTGCGGGTCGTGGATGCCGGCGCCATGCCCACCATCACCAGCGGCAACACCAACTCGCCGGTGCTGATGATCGCCGAGAAGGCGGCCGAGTGGATCGTGAGCGACGCCCGCAGCGGTACCGCTGCCATGACTTAGTGAAATTGTTGGCATGCCAACAAACGGCGGCCGGCCAGCGCGGGAAATCCCCAATGCACGGAACTGGTGCGGGCGCTAGAGTCCGGTGCACTCGCAAGCGGACTCTCGGGCCCGCGAGGGCGAGGGACCGAGGAGACAAACACCACCGAACACTACAAGAATATTTCTGGCATCTGGTCAGATGCCGTTGCAAGGCGCCGCGATGCGGCGCCTTTTTACTTGCAGCTTCGCCGCGCGCACAGATGAGCCCGAGCTGGCGCTTCGCCGGTTACGATGCGCTTCGCACAATGACACCCGCAATGGGGGTGGCGAACCGATAATTGGCAGCATCATGGATGACATCGTCCGCCAGGCGATCGCCAAGTGGCCCAATGTTCCGCATTGCTACGGCTGGCTGGGGCTCGACGCGCGCGGCAACTGGTACATGCGCGACGATCGCACCCAGGCCGCCGGACCGTTCCCGCAAAGCCGAGGCTCATTGCTCAAGCACGAGAAACTCATCGAGTTCATCCAGCGCAATTACGAGCGCGACGCGCAAGGCCAATGGTTCTTCCAGAACGGGCCGCAACGGGTCTATGTGGAACTGGAAACCACGCCCTGGGTATGGCGGCTAGGTCCGGGTGCCAGCGTGACCGCCCACACCGGCAAGCCGGCACAGCCGCAGCGCTGTATTCTGGACGAGCAGGGGCGGCTGTACCTGGAAACCGACCTGGGTTTCGGCCTGGTGCACACGCAGGACGTAGAGCAGGCAGCCGACGCGATCGAAGGCGGCCTGTGGACTGCGGAAGAAATGGCCGCCGCCGACTTGCCAGGGCGGTTCGGCTATGTGCGCAGCCCCGCCGCGCTGCGCCAGGCGATGGCGCAACCCTGAAAACGCCCGCTATTTGGCGGCGTTGACCATGTATTGGACGGCGGCGGCCAGCTCCTGCTCGGACGCGTTGGTCCCACCCCTGGGCGGCATCGCTCCCTTGCCCTTGATCGAGCTCTGGACCAGCGCCGGCACCCCCTGCTGCAAGCGTGGAGCCCAGGCAGCCTTGTCACCGAGCTTCGGCGCGCCCGCGACGCCGGCCGCGTGACAGACAAAGCAAGCTTGTTTGTAGAGGGCCTCGCCCGAACCTCCAGACGCTGCCTGGGGTGCAGCGGGTGCGGGCGGGGGGGCTGCGGGTAAGGCGGGCGCTGCAGCGACGGGTGCGGGTGCTGCGGCCGGCGCGGGCGCGGGCGCTGCAGCAGCGGGTGCGGCACTGGCTGCCGGCGGCACGGCAGCGGAGGCCGGAGCAGCAGCGGCGGTGGGGCCGGCGGCGGCAGGTGCCTTCGGCTCGGCGAACTTGGCGCCGGCGGCGTTGGCCATATAGGCGACGCCACGTGCAATCTCGGTCTCGTCGAAATCGCCGCCGGCTTGCGGCGGCATGGCACCCTTGCCTTTCAATGCGGACTGCACCAGCGTGTCGAAACCGGTCTGGATGCGTGGCGCCCACGCGGACGCATCGCCGAACTTGGGCGCGTTGGCCACGCCGGGGGTATGGCAGGTCGTGCACTGGGCCTTGAAGACTTCTTCACCGCTCTTGAGCGCGCGGCTGGCGTCGCGGATTTCCACTGTGCCGACCTTGCGGATGCGCTCGGCCACGGCCCGGTCCAGATCCTGGGCCGTCATACCACCCAGCGCCTGGCTTTCAGCCTGCGTGCTGCCTGCCGGCTTGTTTTCGTTCACGACATAGACGACCAGCGCCGCGATGACGAACACCGGAATGACAAACGCGAGGAGCACTGCCAGCAGCAACTGTTTGGGCGTCTTGATCGGGCCCGTGTGGGCTTCTTCTTGCTTGCTGTCGCTCATGGCGTCCTCAGAGTGGGCGGGGGCGTTGATTATAGTCAGCGGGTCCCTGCGGCGCCCTTACCGGAAAGCCCGTGGTGAGCTGGAGCCGGGGGTGCGCTTACGTCCAGCGCACCGGCGCCGGGCATAGCGGATAATGCGCACCTCGCGTCTTTCGATGCGGCTGTGGCTCGGTGGATCGGGTATTGGCCTCCGAAGCCTATGGTCACCCGGGCTGCGTGCGAGAATGCGAGTATTGGCCCAGCGCCCCAAAGCGGCTGTAGCTCAGTGGATAGAGTATCGGCCTCCGAAGCCGAGGGTCGTGGGTTCGATCCCCGCCAGCCGCGCCAGTCTTAGTCCTTGGTCACTGCGCCTTGTCGGCAGGAGCACTGGCGGCTGAGGCTGCGGGCGCCGCGGCAGGCGATGCGTCGGCCTTGGCGTCGGGCGCTGGCTGCCCAGTCTTCCCCGCCTCCGCGGCAGGCTCCGCGCCGGATGCCGCCGGTACTTCTGGCGGCGGAGACGGTGGCGCATTGGGCGAGACGCATCGGCCGTCCAGGAGGCTCCAGCTCGACCCGATAGGGCACTGCTGCGCAAGCACGCCACTCGCAACAGCGACCAGCGCGAATGCGGCGAGGACGTCGCGACAGGGGATCTTCATGGCAATTGCACCCTTCAATTCATTTCGATCTTCAGATCGCGGATGAGGCCGCCCCAGATCCTGGCTTCGGCCTCCGCGCGCTTCTGGATGTCGGCGGAAGTGCCGGGAATCGGGAACAGGAACTGATCCACGAGCTTCTGCCTCGTCGCTGGATCCGACAGGAACTTGCCGACGGATGTGGCAAGCATCTGCGTGACTTTCGGATCGAGCTTGGCCGGTGCCACCAGTGCATACCAGCCGGGCAACGCCGGCACCTTCGGCGCCAGCTCCTTGAGCGTGGGCAGGTTCGGCAACTGGGGTGAGCGCGTGTCGCCGGACTGCGCGAGCCCCACGACCTTGCCCGCCTTGATCTGCGCCAGCCCGGTGGCCGTCACGACGGTCATGATGTCCGTCTCTCCGCTGACCACCGCCATCAGCGCCGGACCCGAACTCTTGTACGGAATGTGCCGCAGCTTCAAGCCGGAGTGCAGCGCAATCATCTCGGTATACAGGTGCGTGGAGTTGCCCGTTCCCGCGCTGGCGTACGTCACCGAGTCGGGAGCGGCCTTCGCCTTCTTCACCAGATCCTCCCACGACTTGATGCCGCTGGCGGTGCTGGCGACGACCACGAAGCTGGCATCGGAGACCGGCGCGATGAAAGTGAAATCCTTCAGCGGATCGTAGGGAACGTTCTTGTAGAGGAACTGGTTGAAGCTCACCAGCGAGACGCTGGTGAGCAGCAGCGAGTAGCCATCCGCCGGCTCCTTCTGCACCATCTGGGTCGCGATGATGCCGTTGGCGCCCGGCTTGTTGTCGACGACGACGGCCTGGTGCAGGTCCCTCGACATGAAGTCCGCGAGCAGGCGGCCCACCGCATCGGCGCCCGACCCCGGTGCCTGCGGAATCACCAGCTTGATCGGATGCGACGGAAAGTCCTGCGCTGAGGCCAGAGCGGCAACCAACATGAGGACAAGACCGACCGATGCAAGAAGCAGGCGACGCATGGAAGGCATGACTGTGGTTTCGTGATAGTGAAAAAGAGGGCGGTGGCACAATGCCCGCACAGTGCAGTATAGGGGCGATCATTTGCTTCCAATGGCACGCAGAACCGCACGTACAGCATGTCCGATCGAGACGACGCCGGCAGAGCCTGGCAAACCACCCCCACCGAATACCTCGAGCAGCGTCCGGCCACGTGCCCGGTACCGATGCCACGTTCGTGTTACGTGACGATGCGCGATGGCGTGCGCCTTGCGGTGGACGTCTACGTGCCTGAAGACAATGGCAGCGCCCCACCACGGCGCGACCGCCGCTTCCCGGCGATCGTGATTCTCACTCCCTACTACCGCCGCTTCAAGCTGACGGGGCCGGGCGCGGACCCGAGTCCCAACGCGGCGAAGTACCGCGACTTCTTCGTGCCGCGCGGCTATGCGATGGTGGTGGTGGACGTTCGCGGCTGCGGTGCCAGCTTCGGTACGCGCGACTCGTTCCGCTCGCCGCGCGAGCGCGACGACCACCGCGAGATCGCCGACTGGATCGTGGCGCAGCCATGGTCGAACGGCGTCATCGGCTCCACCGGCATTTCCTATCTTGGCGCCGCCGCGTGCTTTCTCGCCAGCACGGGCCATCCGGCGGTCAAAGCCGTGGCGCCGCTCTTTGCCGTGCACGACACCTACAGCGATCACGTGTTCCCCGGCGGGATCATGTGCACGACCATCACCGCGAACTACGACGACCTCGTGCGCGCCCTGGACCTGGATCAGCGGGATCGGCTCGCGCCCTACCCCTATTTCAACGATCCGCGCTTTGCCGGGCCGCAGCCGGTCGACGAGGATGTGGACGGATCGCTGCTGCAAGCCGCGATCGAGCAGCACCGCGACAGTTTCCGCCTGCGCGACCTGGCGCCCGAGCTCGCGTTCCGCGAGGAAGCGGCGCCGCACGATCCCGACCTGCACAGCGGCGCCTGCAGCCCGTATTGGTATCTCGGACAAATACCCGGACGGGTGGCGATCTATTCCATCTCGGGCTGGTACGACGGCAGCGCCTTCGTCAACGGCTCGATCGCCCGTTTCCTGAGCAACCCCGGCGCCGACAACCGCCTGCTGCTGGGCCCCTGGGATCATGGCGCGCGCACCAACGGCTCACCCTGGCGCAGCGCCCCGGATCCTCAGTTCCCGTTGCTGGCCGAGGTACTGCGCTTTTTCGACGAGCACCTCGCCGGCATGGACACGGGAATTCGCGCCGAGGCGCCGATCCACTACCACACGGTGCGCGAAGAGAAGTGGCAGGCGGCCAGCGAATGGCCGCCGCATGACAGCGCCTCCCGCTTCTTCC
>DATNBX010000082.1:0-10962 GCA_035571795.1 Ramlibacter sp. | reverse complement strand
TAGCCGCTGGCCGCCAGGCGCTTTTCCATCGCCGCATAAAAGGAGCTGGTGTAGAGCTTGCCGATCGAGAAATTGGTGGGATCGGGGAAGTCCACGATGATCACGTCGAACATTTCATCGGTCTGCTGGAGCCAGCCGAATGCGTCGGCGTTGACGATCTTCAGTTTCGGGGAGGAGAGCGATCCTTCGTTGAGCTGCGCCAGCGTCTCGTGCGTGGAAAAAAGCCGTGTCATGTTCGGGTCGAGCTCGACCAGGGTGATGCTTTGCACGTCCGGATAGCGCAGCACCTCGCGCACCGCCATTCCGTCGCCGCCGCCCAGCACCGCCACCTTGCGGACCGCGCCATGCGCCGCCATCGCCGGGTGCACCAGCGCTTCGTGGTAGCGGTACTCGTCGCGCTGCGCGAACTGCAGGTTGCCGTTCAGGAACAGGCGATGGCCGGCAAGGCCGCGCGTGACCACGATGCGCTGATAGGGCGACGTGGCGGCAAAGACGACCGGGTCCTGGTAGAACTTGTCCTCGGCCAGCGTGGTGATCAGATTCGCCCCGGCAAAAGCCCCCGTGAGCAGCCCGAGCGTGGCCAGGCACGCCAGCGCGTGCGCGCGCAGCAGCCGCAGCTCATGGCGAAATACCCACAGCGCCCACAGCGCCACCCCGGCGTTCATCAGGCCGAACAGCAGGCCGGTGCGAACCAGCCCGAGCTGCGGCACCAGCACCAGCGGAAACGCGACCGAAACGGCCAGCGCGCCGAGATAGTCGAAGGTGAGCACCTGCGACACCAGGTCCCGCAGCGCAATGTCGCGCTTGAGGATGCGCATGACCAGCGGAATTTCCAGGCCGACCAGCACGCCCACCACCAGCACCAGCCCATACAGCAGTGGGCGAAAGGCGCCCGGCAAGTAGGCATTCGCGATGAAGAGCAGCGCCGGCATGGCGCCGCCGACCAGGGCCACGAGCAGCTCGATCCGCAGGAAATGCGCAGGCAGCTGGCGCTCGAAGAAACGCGACAGCCACGAGCCCACACCCATCGCGAACAGGTAAGTGCCGATGACGGTGGAGAACTGCAGCACCGAATCGCCCAGGACGTAGGAGGCCAGCGCGCCCGCCGCGAGTTCGTACACCAGCCCGCAGGCCGCTACCACGAACACCGAGGCGAGCAGCGCCACTTCGAGCGGGCGCGGCGTGTGCGTTGCGGGCGTCATGTCAGCGAATCGGTGGCCACGGCGCAACCGGCGTTGCCGGGCCGCTGGTGGCGGGAGTCATTTCTACCCGTGCACCGCCGCCGCGACGATGACCGAAATTCCCAGCGCCATCGCACCCACCACGATGCCCAGCGCGACGTTCTGTTTTTCGACGAGCTCTTGCCACAGGTTGTACGGCGTGAGCTTGTCGATGATGACAAAGCTCAGCCAGAACACCACCACCCCGATCAGCGCGTAAAGGATGGAGCCGAAGAAAGCCCCGGGTTTCAGCCATTCGATGTCCATGTCGCTCTCCAAAAAAACTTGCCGATGACAGCGCTACTTGTGGCCGCCGCCACTTGAAAATCCGCCGAACGAGCCGCCGCCGCTGCGGGCCGCCCCGCCCGTCGAACCGGTGCCGCGCTGGTTGTCCACGCAGGCCTTGATCACCAGCAGCAGGATCAGGATGACCACGAACATGATGATGATCGTGCCGCAGCCGCAGCCGATGCCGCCCCGTCCACTGGTCGGTCCCGCGTCGCTGCGCTTCAGGAGCTCCTTCTTCTGCTCCAGCTTGAACGCCGTAGCCACGGTGTCGCTCGCGATGTTGGTGCCGCTGGACCAGGTCACTTCCCGCGGCGTTTGCTCCATCGACAGCAAATCGGCACCCCGGGCGAAGTCGCGATTGAAGGTTTTCTGGCCCCGTTGCACCGGCCAGTAGAACTCGCCGGCCACATAAGTGGTTTCGGCCTCGTAACTGTATTTCAGCTCGTAGCGCGTGCCCAGATACGTGGCTGTGCGTTCGCCTGGCGACAACGCGGGCGCGCCGGTGGTGGGTTTGACGACACTCCAGCCCTCCTGCGAATCCACCAGGAAAATGAAGCCGCGCTGGCGGTTGTACAGCAGGTACTCGTCCCACCCGAAGCTTTCATCGCTGTCGCCGGGCTCATGGCCGACGCGGTGCTGAAATCCGACCACCTGCCATTGCGCGCCCTGCAGCTGGCCGAGGGTGCCGAGCGGAATCAGCGGTTCGATCGTCTCGTCCTGCTGCGCGTGGCGCAGCTCGCCGCCGAGGCCCTGGCTCATGTCGATCAGGCTGTGGCAGGAGCGGCAAGTGATCGCCTTGCTCGAGGCGAGCGACACCTCGACCGGCGCGCCGCAGTTCGGGCAATTGAACTGGCGCGCCTGCTCTTGCCTCGCGCTGTCCTCGCGCAGGCCCGTCAGCTGCAGGTCCTCCAGCCGCACCGAGCGCCCGCGCGTGAGCTGCGGCGGCTGCGTGCCGTAGTCGATGCTGAACACTTCGCCATCCGCGCTGCGCAGTTCCACCATCGCAAAGGCCTGCCCCAGCGGCGGCAGTTTGGGCAGCTCGCCCTGCGCCGAGATCAGCTGCGCCTGCTCGTTGGACGCAACCTCGAAGGGCTTGCCGTCGATCGCCGTCGTCGCCCCGACGCGCAACTGCGGCGCCGGCGGCAGCTCACGGCCGATGACAGCGGGAAGGGAGAACACATAGGCGCCGTTGTCTTCGCCCAGCACGCCGTGCGAGCCGTCGTCGAACACCGCGATCCACTCGGCCCAGGCACCGCTGGAGGCCCGGTACTGCAGCCGCCCCACCAGCGTGAAAGCCTGGTTCTGCCAGCGGCCGCTAGCCAACAGTTGCAAGGGGCTGTGGTCCTCGAACAACTCGGCCATCCGGCCCACGCGCGCGAGCGTGTCGCCCGTGCGCACCACCGTGCTGCGGCAAAAGCTGCACACGGCGTAGAGCGACTGGGCACTGCGGAATTCAACCGGTGCCCCGCAGCCCGGGCACGCGGCCCGGTAAAGGCGTTGGGGAGATTGGCTGGGCACCGAGAGGCGGGCATTGCGGGACAAGGACGCGGCCTTCAGGCCGCGATTTCACCTTGTCTACACCAGCTTCTTCAGGAGTTCGGCTTTCTTCGCGTCGAACTCCTCCTGCGTCAGGATGCCCTTGGCCTTGAGTTCGCCGAGCTTTTCCAGCGTCGCCATGACGTCTTCGGGCTTCACGGCGGCTGCCTGCGCGGCCTCGGCCGGTGCGCCGCCCCGCGCAGCGCCGCCCTGCAGGCCTTGCTGGAGGTTTTGCGCCAGCACCTGTCCCATCGCGATGCCCGCTCCCAGGCCCATGGCATCGCCGGCGATCCCGCCGCCCGTGCCGGCACTGCGGGCCATTTCAGGAATCGCCTGGCCGGTCTGGTACTGCATGAACTTGCCCATGTCGCCGACCATGCCCATGCCGATGCGCTGGTCGAGGAGCTTTTGCAGCTCGTCGGGCAACGACAGGTTCTGCACCGTCACGCCTTCGAGCTTCAGGCCGATCGCCTCGAACGCCGGCGTGAGCTGCGTCGCCAGCGCCCGTGCGAACTCGATCTGGTTGGCGGCCAGGTCCAGGAACGGGATCGCGCTTTCGCCGATGGCGTCCGAGATGTTCTGCAGGAACATGCCACGCAACTGGCCGTCGATGTCGGCCACGGTGTATATGTCGCGGGTGCCGGAAATCGTGGTGTAAAAGACCTTCGGGTCCGCAACGCGATAGTTGAAGTTGCCGAAGGCGCGCAGCCGCACGGCGCCGAAATCCTTGTCGCGAATCGTGATCGGCTGGGGCGTGCCCCAGCGCTGGTCGACCTGCTGGCGGGTGCTGAAGAAATAGACGTCGCTCTTGAACGGGGACTCGAACAGCTTGTCCCAGTTCTTGAGATAGGTGAGCACGGGGATGGTCTGCGTGGTCAGCTTGTACATGCCGGGGCCGAACACATCGGCCACCTTGCCTTCGTTGACGAACACCGCCATCTGCGATTCGCGCACGGTAAGCGAGGCGCCGTACTGGATTTCCAGGTCGCGCATCGGAAAGCGCCAGGCAAGCGTGCCGTCGCCCTCTTCCGTCCACTGGATGATGTCAATGAACTGTTTCTTGATGAAGTCCATCAATGCCATGATCCGCTCCTCGGTTGGTAGGTCGGCGCATGATAAAGCGCGCCGCCGGCGGCGGAAAACATTATCGGCACCGGCGCACGGCCGGCTTGGTGCGTTACCCGGCGAGCTCGGCCAGCTGGTTCCAGCCGGGAAGCGTGGGCACAACAGCGGGTGCGGGCATCGGCAGGTGCAGTGGCGGCACGCGCGCAGGCGAGGCGCTCTGCGGGCGTGGGGCCGGCAGCAAGCGGTCATACTCGTTCTTGACCACGCGATAGCAGCCGCACGCACGCTCTTCCAGGGCCCTGCGGTTCTGCACCGCGAACGCGCCGCGGCGGCAGCCCACAACGCCGGCCTCGCGCAGGCGGCCGGCGGCCTCGGTAACACCTTCGCGCCGCACCCCGAGCAGCCGCGCCGCGAACTCCTGCGTCAGCGGCACTTCGTCGTGCTGCAACCGATCCAGGCTCATCAAGAGCAGGCGGCAAAGCTGTTGCTCGATCGAATGATGGCGATTGCAAACCACGACCTGGGAAATCTGCGTGATCAGGGCCTGCGTGTAGCGCAGCAGATGGCGCATGAAGCTGCCGCCACGCTCGAACTCTTCGACCAGGCAGTCGCGATCCAGCGCCAGGCCGTAACCCGCGCAATGAACGACGCCGCGCGTGGGCATGGCATCGCCTCCCATGAACAGCGGCAAACCCAACAGGCCTTCGTTGCCCACCACTGCGACCTGGCCGCTGGCGCCGTCAGGCATTTCCTGCACCAGCGAAACCACGCCGGCCAATGGAAACAGGGCCCGGGCGCAGCCGCGATGCGGCTCGGCCAGCATGTGGCCGGTCGGCAACTCCACGAAGATCAAGTGCGGCAGCAATCTCTGCTGCACGTCTTCGGGCAAGGACGCAAGCAAGCCGCTCTGCGCAAACAGCGTCGCCATCGCACGGTCATGCAAGAGGCCGATGGGCGATTGGAATTTCATTTGGCAACTCTAGCCCCGCGGTCGAAGGTGCATCGTAGGACGTAACCGCTTATGTCAGATGCCCGCATTGTGCGGAGCCGTACAGAAGAGATGGCGAGAATTACAGCCGAGCATGAGTGAGCGACCGCGATCAATTCCGCAGGAAATCCGTGGAAACTTCCCGGATTACTGGCCGAGCCTGGTAAGAGAATGCGTTCCAGGCAAGCCAAAGAAAAAATGGTAAGCAGCAACGGGCGCCGCGAGCACCACACGTTTGTTTACATGCGGGACCGTGGGTTGCATTTGCGGCTGGCGGCAACAGTGCGTTAGCGCACGGTTAAGCCTTGCAAAGCTATGCCGGGTGTTGGTGTCCACCAACAGCAGCCCGCAACAAATAGGTACTTTGCGTTTGTTCGCTGGCGAACAGAGACCGGCGCGGCACCGCTCTATCCTGCCCGCGTGAATTCGCCGTTAGACCAGGGAGGCGACATCGATCAGACACTGGCCAATCGCTTGCTGGCCGCGTTGCCGCATGTGGAGCGCCAGTCACTGCTGGCGCACTGCGAGTACGTGGAGCTGACAGCTCCATTGCCCCTGCAGGAAGGGCAGGAGCGGCTGCGCCATGCCTACTTCCCCGTAGACAGCACGATATCCGTGCTGGCGCCGGCGGACCGGCGCCGCAGCCTGGAGATCGGCGCGGTCGGCTGCGAGGGCTTGTTCGGCCCCGAATCGCGCACCGAAGTGGAGGCCTTCGAACTGAGGGGCCTCATCCAGGGCTCGGGCCACGCATGGCGCGTCGACGCAGCCACCTTGCAGCACCTTGCCGCCACCCACCAGGTTCTCAACACCCTTCTCCTGAAGTACTTGCACGTGGTGCTGGTGCAGACGGCGAGGAGCGTCGCATGTTGCCGTTTCCACTCGCTCGAGCAACGCCTGGCGCGCTGGCTGCTGACGCACGTCGACCGCAGCTGGTCGACCGACCTGCCGATCACGCATGACCAATTGGCGCTGATGCTCGGCGCTCGCCGCTCGGGCGTGACCGTTGCGGCCGGACGGCTGGAGCAGCGTGGGTTGATCAGCGGCGGCCGCGGGCATATCGTGGTCGAACGCCGTGACCAGCTGACGGCAACGGCTTGTAGCTGCTACCTGCTGGATCGCCGGACCTATGAGCAAGGCATGGGGGTGCCGCCCGGGACCCGGCGCTTCTGAGTCGAGCGCCCTGCCCTGCGTGCACGAAAAGCGGTGCGCGAACCGACCGCGCCCCGAGGCATCGCCGTTCAATGCGGCAAAGCCCTTCGCGCGGTAACGCTGCTCACACCGCGCGGCCGGATGTATGCCGCTGGCAGCTTGCCAGTCGAAGCGGCCGACGCAAATCGAAAAACCGAACGGACATGTGAACTGCGCGTGAAGTGCTTCACCCACGCCACCCGCTTCGTGACCCCGGGCCGGGGTGCGAGCCTTCGCAGTGATCTCCGCCAAAGGGTCGTCCTGGGCAGCGTCGATCTCATATCCGGGCTTCAAAGGCAGGCACAGGCGTCCGGGAGAGTGGCCTTGCGAGCCCCCGCTTACGCCGCGGTCTGCCGCGAGCCAACGGCTTGCTTGCCGCTGTGCTTGGCGTGATCTTCTTCATTCCCGCACGCCAGCAAATGCTCCGAGGATGCGGCAGCGCCGGTGTTGCCGTCGTTGCGGTGTTGAGCGCCTCCGACCAGTTCGATGCGGGTCCCCGAAAAACCGGCGGCACCGATACTCACTGCCACTTGAGCGGCGCAAAGGGCCGTGGCAGACATGATGGCGAAGCTGCCGATCGCGGTGAGTGCAAAGTAGCGCATGGTGGGTTCTCCTGATGTTGACCCTACCGCACGACGCGTGCCAGGGCTTCAAGAGAGCCTTCCGACAATTCAAGTCGTTGATTTCGTGGAGAAAATGGAGATTTCCCGAAGGCCACCCCGTGCCGCCGGGAAACAGGCTGGGTGCCTACACCCAGCGACCTGACCAATGGGTGTGTGTAGACACCCAACTCAACAGTTGCTTTTCAAGCGCTCCCGGGATCGGCGTCGCGGTGAAGCCCATGCTTGACCATCCGGTAGCGCAAGGTGTCTCGGGTGACACCCAGGGCGCGGGCCGCCAGGCTCACGTTCCAATGGTGAGCCTCCAGTGCCTGACTCAGGTGCTGGCGTTCAACGGCATCCAGCGGCACCGCCGGCCCTGGCGGGCTGCTCGCCGCCACCACGGGCTGTTCGCCCCGCGAGCGCAATTCGGCGAGATCGGCCGGCAGGCGCAGATCGGAGGCCGAGACCTGCGACTTGCCGTGGATCAGCACGAGCCGCTCCAGGATGTTGCGCAATTCCCGCACATTTCCCGGCCAGGAATAACCCGCGAGGGCAGCGCGCGCGCTGTCGTCCAGAATCAGCTCGGCGCGGCCGTAGCGCGAGGCCAGCTGCGCGACGAAGTGTTCGGCCAGCTGCACCACGTCGTCTCCCCGTTCGCGCAGCGGCACGATCCTGATCTGGAAGACGCTCAGGCGGTACAACAAATCGCTGCGGAAGCGCTTCTCCAGGGCCTCCCTGGCCAGGTCGCGATTGGTCGCCGCCACCACGCGCACATTGACCCGCCGATCGGCCACGGCACCGATCGGCCGCACCTTCAGGTTCTCGAGAACGCGCAGCAGCTTCGCCTGGAGCGACAACTCCATTTCACCGATCTCGTCCAGAAAGAGCGTCCCGCCGTCGGCCGCCTCGATCAGCCCGACCTTGCGTGTCCTCGCGTCGGTGAACGCCCCCTTTTCATGGCCGAACAGCTCGTCCTCCATCAGGTGCGAGGGCAGCGCAGCGCAGTTCACTTCGATGAATGGCCGGTCGTGCCGCGGCCCGGCAAGGTGGCAGGCTCGGGCCACCAGTTCCTTTCCGGTACCGGTTTCCCCTTGAATCAGCACCGGCGACACCGGCGAACTGTCGGAAGGCTCGGACTCGGCAATGGTGCGTATCAGTTGCCGCAACGCCTGCATGGCCGGGCTGCGGCCGATCAGCGCTTCGACGCTGGCGTGCCGGTTGTCCCGGGCCTTCAGGTACTGGAGCACAGCCTTTTCGGATCGTTCCTTCAGGGCCCGTTGCACCACCTGGTCCAGCGCGGTCAGCGAGAGCGGCTTGGTCAGCAAGTCCATCGAACCGGCCTTCATCGCTTCGACCGCCAGGTTGATGCTCCCATGGCCGGTGATCATGACGATGCGGACCTGATCGTCGGAGCGGCGCAGGCCCCGGATGACTTCAAGGCCGTTCAGGCCAGGCAGCTGGAAATCGACGATCACCACGTCCGGGGCGAGCTGTTCGGCCAGCTGCAATCCGGTTTGCCCGTCGTGGGCCTGGCTCACCGAGTGGCCTTGCCGCTCGAAAAAACGCGCAATGTTCTTCGCGAGTACCGACTCGTCTTCAATGACCAGCAACTGCGCCATTCGAAACCTCCTGCGAAGCTTGGGCGCGCGCCTCCGGCGCGACGGACAGCGGCAGCGAAATCGTCAGCCGGCTTCCGCCTCCGGGCTCCGACGCGAGATCGATCGAGCCTTTCCACTGTTCCAGCGTCCGGCGCGCGAGCGCCAGGCCAATGCCAAGGCCACCGCTCTTGGTACTGAAAAATGGCCGGAACAGGGCGCGCTTGGTATCTTCGTTGATTCCCGTTCCCGCATCGACGACACTCATGCGAAGCTGCCCGTCTTCCACGACCCATCCGATCCTGATCGGTCCGCCGCGAGGCATCGCCTCGATCGCGTTGGCCAGCACGCTCAGAAGAATCTGCCGCAGCATGGCGGGGTGGGCAACGACCTGAGGCGGCTCGCCCCTTTGCAACTCCCACGTGACGTGGCTGCGGTTCATTTCAGGCTGGAGTTCGTCCAGGCAGTCGCGCCACATGGCCGCTGTCGCCACGGGCTCCAGCGTCAACTGAGGCGCGTTGGACACCCGCACGAGTTCGGTGATCCAGCGGTTGGCACGGTCGACCGATCCCGTGATCTCTTCGCAATGTTCCGCGCATTCGGGATATTGCGAAGCAGCGATGCCAAGCATCTCGGCCGAAGCGCGTATCGACGCCAGCGGATTTCTCAGGTTGTGGGCCACAGCCCCTGCCAGTTCGACCGCGCTCGAGAGCGCCTGCGATTCGGCCAGGCGAGCCTGTTGCCCCCGCATGATCCTGTCGGCCCGGCCCACGATGCCGTTCAAGGCGACGAAGATCACCACCGCGGACGCGGCGCATGCGAGCCACAGCTGGATGAGCGCCTCGCGAATCAGGACATTCAGCTGCAGCGGCACCTTGTACAGTTCAACGACCCCAACGACCTTCTTGCCGCGCGGCTCCAGTATGGGGATGTAGCTCTCGACGTAGTAGTTGGTTTTGGCTGCCAGCCCGGCGTGTTCCTGTTTCTGGCGCGACAGGTCACCGAGCGTGCCGCTGTGAACCACCAGTTTGCCCTTCAGCGCTTCCTCGAGTTCGTCGTTGTCCCCGTCCTGTTGGCCGACCAGCTGGGGATCCGATGACCAGACGACATGGCCGTCGGGGCCATAGGCTTTTGCCAGGACCGGCTCCGTCATCGACGCCAGGTGCGTCATCGATTCCAGGAAGCGGGTGTGAAGTTCAGGGCTGGTGGGATCTGCCAGGAACCCTCCCGATTGGTCGGTGGTCAGGAGGTTCTGGATGAACTCCATGCTGACCTGGCCTTCCCTTCGCAACATTCGCTCCGTCAACATGCTGGACAACAGCCATCCGAGTCCCAGCGCGATGCCCAGAATGACGGCGAGGCTGGTCGCAGCAAAGCGCCGTCTCAGGTTGAACGATTGGGCAGGCGGGTTAGGTATGGCTGCCACGGCTTCCCTTTTTTGATGTGAAGATTCTCGAGCCCCTATCGTAGGCGAGGCCGGTGCTTAGTAACAGCTTTTCGTGGCCGCTGGCGCGGTCTACTTGCCGCTTCGACGACATACGCATGAATCCGTACTAGGGTTTTCCCCGGTAGGTCTACAATCGGCGGCCCCAAGTCCCGGTGTGGCGGCGGCCATCCGCTTGCGGCCGCACTCCAACAAACCTGCGAAATATGCCCCCCATGAACGCGGTGAACATCGACGACAAGCGCACGCAACTGCGCCAGGCCGCCCTCGAATATCACGAATTTCCTACCCCGGGAAAGATCGCGATCCACGCGACCAAGCAGTTGCTCAACCAGCACGATCTGGGACTGGCCTATTCGCCCGGCGTGGCTTCGCCCTGCGAGGAGATCGTCAAGGATCCGAACAATGCGTTCAAGTACACCAGCCGCGGCAACCTGGTGGCCGTCATCACCAACGGCACCGCCGTGCTGGGCCTGGGCGATATCGGGCCGCTGGCCGCCAAGCCGGTGATGGAAGGCAAGGGCGTGCTGTTCAAGAAGTTCGCCGGCATCGACGTCTTCGACATCGAAATCAACGAAAAGCAGGACCTGGACAAACTGGTCGACGTGATCGCGGCGCTGGAGCCTACCTTCGGCGGCATCAATCTCGAGGACATCAAGGCGCCGGACTGCTTCTACGTCGAGCGCAAATTGCGCGAGCGGATGCACATTCCGGTGTTCCACGACGACCAGCACGGCACCGCGATCGTCGTGGGCGCGGCAATCATCAACGGCCTGAAGGTCGTGGGCAAGGACATCAAGAAGGTCAAGCTGGTCACCTCGGGCGCCGGCGCTGCGGCCCTGGCTTGCCTCGGCCTGCTTCTTAAACTGGGCCTGCCGCGGGAAAACATCTTCGTCACCGACCTGGCCGGAGTGGTCTATGCGGGGCGCAAGGAGCTGATGGACGAGGACAAGATCCAGTTCGCCCAGGAGACGGCGGCGCGCTCGCTCGGCGAAGTCATAGCGGGTGCCGACATCTTCCTCGGGCTTTCGGCCGG
>DATNBX010000081.1:0-35418 GCA_035571795.1 Ramlibacter sp. | reverse complement strand
CTGCTCCATCAGGCAGATGAAGCCCTTGTTCTCGAACGCCTGGCCGCCCAGCAGGTTGTCCGCGGGGACATGGACGCTGTCGAAGAACAGCTCGGCTGTGTCCTGCGCCTTCAGGCCCAGCTTCTTCAGCCGCTTGCCGTGCTCGAATCCCTTCATGCCGCGCTCGACCAGCAGCAGGCTGGTGCCCTTGGCGCCGGCGGCGGGATCGGTCTTGGCCACGACGATCACCAGGTCGGCATGCCAGCCGTTGGTGATGAAGGTCTTGCTGCCGCTGAGCAGGTACGAGCCGTCGGCCTGCCGGATCGCCGTGCACTTGATGCCTTGCAAGTCGCTGCCGGCGGCCGGCTCGCTCATCGCGATCGCACCGACCAGCTCGCCGCCGGCCAGTCGTGGCAGGAATCGCTTCTTCTGCTCTTCGGTGCCGTAATGCAGGATGTACGGCGCGACGATCTCGCTGTGCAGGCCGAAGCCGATGCCGCTGTAGCCGCCGCGTGCCAGCTCTTCCATCTGCACCACGGAGTAGAGCTTGTCGGCGCCCGCGCCGCCGTATTCCTCCGGCAGCGTCGCGCACAGATAGCCGTTGGCGCCGGCCTTGTTCCAGACCGCACGGTCCACGTAGCCCTGCTCTTCCCAGTCGGCGTGGTGCGGTGCGATCTCCTTGTCCACGAAGCGCCGGAAGCTGTCGCGGAAGGCCTCGTGGTCGGCATTGAATAGCGTGCGTTCGATCATGTGCGCCACCGATCAGGTTTTGGCCGCGCCGTTCATCGCCTGCTTGACGATGCGCGCGTAGTTGCCGATGAAAATCCCGTCGAGCACGGATTCGCCCAGGCCGCGTTTACCCAGGTTGTCCGCAACTTCGCGCAGGTCCACGTAGTTCGACAGGATGGGCCCGGGCCCGACTCCCTCCATGTCGGTGCCGAAGGCCACGTGTTCGGGGCCCAGCAGGTCGCACATGCGCATCGTCTCGTCCGCGAAGGTATTGACGTTGTACACGGGATAAACACGGTCGCCTTTGACACGCAGCGCCCACAAGCCGACCGCCCCGCCGCGCGCTGCGATCTTTTTTGCCGCTGCCGGCGCCAGCGAACGGGCGATATAGCCCGGGTCCTGCCAGCTGCCGCTCTGCGGTCTGATCCAGGAATGCGACCAGACCATCGCCGCATCCGAGGCATCGAGGGCGCCGTCGACGAATGCCGCGGTACCGTGAGCCAGGTCGACCAGGATACCCAGGCGCTTGCATTCGGCAATCACCTTCGAACCGGTGGGCGTCAGGCCGCCGTACCGCGGCTCGGCCGTCTGGTGGTCGCCCAGCGGGCTCTGGATGTAGTGCACCATCTGCATATGGCGCACGCCCCAGGCATGGGCCTGCACCAAGCGCTCCGGCTGGCCTTCCAGGAAGTTGGCGGCCTCGGTCGCGAGCAGGATGCGCGGCTTGCCCGCAAGCGCGTCGTCCACATCGGCCGGCGTGAGGGCCTTGGTCAGGTTCCAGCCCCGCAGCTTCGTCTCGTAGCCGGCCAGGCGGCGCTGGAACGACTCCCACAACTCGCCCGGCTGCGGCTGGCTGGTTTGCTGCAAGCCGCCGCCGCCGGACCTGGGGCCGATCCAGCGGTTGTCGTCCGTGACCGACCAGGCCAGCAGCATCGTGCCGGTCTCCTCCATGTGGCGGGCCAGATCGAGTCCAAAAAGGTGGGGCAGGAACATGCCGTAGTGCGAATGCATGTCGGCCAGGTACGGGCGCCTGCCCTGCCCATGCACCGGAAGCGATGCTGCGGCCAGGAGTCCGGCGGCCCAGATGCCCAGTTGGCGCCGGTTGATGTGGCTGGTGTTCATGAGTCCTCCAGTGTCTCGCGCTGTCGCGATTTTTACAGAGCAACTGCTTGGTGAAATGAATATACTTCAAGCCACTGTCCACCTGCTGTCATCCCGGACTCGATCCGGGATCCACCTCACGCCCGACGCTACCTCACGCCAACATGGATTGCGGGTCAAGCCCGCAATGACACCTTTTGAACCCCCGCAAACCTTCGCCAGGAGCCATCATGACCGAAGCCTATGTTTACGACGCCATTCGCACGCCGCGCGGCAAGGGCAAGAAAGACGGCAGCCTGCACGAAGTCAAACCGGTCAACCTGCTCGCCGGCGTGCTTACCGAGTTGCAGCGCCGCAACGACTTCGACACGGCCCAGGTCGACGACGTGGTGATGGGCGTGGTCTCGCCGATCGGCGAACAGGGTTCGGTGATCGCCAAGGTGGCGGCGCTGAAAGCCGGCTGGGACTTCCGCTGCGCCGGCGTCCAGCTCAACCGCTTCTGCGCGTCCGGGCTCGAGGCGGTGAACATGGCGGCACAGAAAGTGCGGTCGGGTTGGGAAGACCTGGTGGTGGCCGGCGGTGTCGAAAGCATGAGCCGCGTGCCGATCGGCTCGGACGGCGGGGCCTGGGCGCAGGATCCGGAAACGAACTCCGCGATCGGCTTCGTGCCGCAGGGCATAGGGGCGGACCTGATTGCGACGATGGAAAACTTTTCGCGCGAGGACGTCGACGCGTTCGCGCTGGAGAGCCAGAAACGCGCGGCCAAGGCGCGTGAAGGCGGCTTTTTCGCCGGCTCGATCGTGCCGGTCAAGGACTTCCTGGACCAGACCATCCTGGACCAGGACGAATTCATCAAGCCGCACACGACGATGGAAGGCCTGGCCGCGCTGCGCCCGGCATTCGACCAGCTTGGCGCGATGGGGTTCGATGCGGTCGCCCTCACGCGCTACCCGCAGGTCGAGCGCATCAACCATGTACATCACGCCGGCAACTCCTCGGGCATCGTGGACGGCGCGGCGGCCATGCTGATCGGCAGCGAAGCGGCCGGCAAGACACATGGCTTCACTCCGCGCGCACGAATCATTGCCGCGGCGCTGTCGGGCGCCGATCCGACCATCATGCTCACGGGTCCGATGCCGGCGGCACGCAAGGCGCTGGCCAAGGCCGGCATGACGATAGACCAGATCGACCTGTTCGAGATCAATGAGGCATTCGCTGCCGTGCCACTGAAGTTCATGCGGGAGCTGGGCGTGCCGTACGAGAAGGTCAACGTGAACGGCGGCGCGATCGCGATGGGCCATCCGCTGGGCGCCACCGGCGCGATGATCCTGAACACGCTGATCGACGAGCTGCATCGGCGCAAGCTGCGCTACGGCATGGCGACGCTGTGCGTCGGCGGCGGCATGGGGATCGCCACCATTGTCGAGCGGATCTGATGAAAACCATCAAATACGAACTGCAGGACGGGATCGCCACCATCACGTTCGACGAGCCAAACTCGCCCGTCAACACGATGTGCGAGCAATGGCAGCAGGACCTGACGGAAGTGACAGCGCAGGTGCTGAAGGACAAGGACGTGATCACGGGCGTGATCCTGGCGTCGGCCAAAACCACTTTCTTCGCCGGCGCCGATCTCAAAGGCACGATGCGGCTACAGCCCTCGGACGCACCGCGTGTGTTCGGCGAAATCGAGCAGACCAAGAAGAACTTCCGCACGCTCGAGACGCTCGGCAAGCCGGTGGTGAGCTGCCTGAACGGCACGGCGCTCGGCGGCGGCTGGGAAGTCGCCCTGATCGCGCACTACCGCGTGGCGGTGGACGATCCGAAAATCCAGTTCGGCCTGCCGGAGATCACGCTGGGATTGATCCCGGGCGCATCCGGCATCACCAAGATGACGCGCCTGCTCGGCCTGATGGGCGCCCAGCCCTACATCCTGGAGAGCAAGTTGTTTCCCCCGCGCGAGGCATTGGAACTGGGCCTGGTCCACGAACTGGTGCCCGACGCCTCGGCCCTGCGGCCGGCGGCGCTGGCCTGGATCGCCAAGCATGCGAGCGCCGCCGCGCCGGCTCACCAGCCGTGGGACGACAAGAACTACAAGATGCCGGGCGGCACGCCGAGCAATCCGAAGATCGCCAACATGCTGGCTGTCGCGCCGGCCATGCTCAAACAGAAGACGCGCGGCCTCTACCCTGCCCCGGAATATGCCCTGGCCGCCATGGTGGAGGGCGCACAGGTCGACTTCGACACGGCATTGCGCATCGAAAGCCGCTACCTCGCGAGGTTGATCGTGAGCCCGGTGGCGAAGAACATGATCAACACGTTCTTCTTCAACATGAACGCGATCAAGTCGGGACAGTCGCGGCCGAAGGACATTCCGCGCTACAAGCCGCAAAAGGTCGGCATCCTCGGCGCCGGCATGATGGGCGGCGCCATTGCCTACGTGCAGGCCAGCCGCGGCGTAGCCACGGTGCTGCGCGACGTCACACTGGACAAGGCGCAGACCGGCAAGGCCTATAGCAGCAGGATCACACAGGCGCGGGTCGAGAAAGGCCGGATGAGCCCGCATGATGAAGCCGCCCTGCTCTCGCGCATCACTGCCACCGATTCCGCCCTGGACCTGCGCGGTTGCGACCTCATCGTCGAAGCGGTGTTCGAGAACCGCGAACTCAAGGCCCGCGTGACGCAGGAGGCCGAGCCGATGCTCTCACCCGGCGGCTTCTTCGCCAGCAACACGTCCACGCTGCCGATCAGCGGTCTTGCGAAGGCGAGCAGGCGGCCCGAGAAGTTCATCGGCATCCACTTCTTCAGCCCAGCCGACAAGATGAAGCTGGTCGAGATCATTCGCGGGCAGACAACCGACGACGAAACGGTGGCGCGCGCCTTCGACTACGTCCAAACCATCGGCAAGATGCCGATCGTGGTCAACGACTCGCGCGGCTTTTTCACGTCGCGCGTTTTCGGCACCTTCGTGATGGAAGGCGCAGCGATGGTCGGCGAAGGCATTCCGGCCGCGGTGGTGGAACAAGCCGGCATCCAGGCCGGCATGCCGGTCGGGCCGCTCGAGGTGCTGGACGCGACGGCGCTGTCGCTGTCGGTGCATGTGCTGGACCAGACCCGCGCCGACTACCGCTCCGAAGGGGGCACCTATATCGCCTCGCCCGGTGAGCTGCTGGTCGAGCGCATGGTCAAGGAGTACGACCGCAACGGCCGCGCGGCCGGTGCCGGCTTCTACGAATATCCCGAGCAAAAAGCCGCGAAGAAATACCTCTGGCCGGAGCTGAAGAACCTGTTCGAAAAGCCCGGCATCGCCTGGAACATGCAGGACCTGAAAGACCGGCTGCTGTACCGCCAGTCGGTGGAAACGGCGCGTTGCCTGGCGGAAAACGTGCTCACGACGGTGCACGACGCCAACATCGGTTCGATCTTCGGCATCGGCTTTCCCGGCTGGACCGGCGGCGCGATGCAGTTCATTTACGGCACCGGCATCGATGCCTTCTGTGCGCGCGCAGCACAACTCGCCAGCAAGTATGGCCCTGGCTTTTCTGTCTCGGAACAGGTCAAGGACGCCATCAGAAAGCACCAGCCTATTTATTAAAAAGCGTTACCAAACGTAGGTTTGTTCCTACAGGGTAACGAGGCGTTTTCCGGCGGCAAAGCGGATTTGGCCTTCCTACCATTGAAGCTCATCAATAGCGCGGTGGCGCTTCAGGGAGTCCATGAGCAACGCCGCTGCGTCATCATCCATTTCGCCCAATGCCGTACTGAAGGGTTGGCACCAGCCGCTGAGCAGACTGCTCAACCGCCGTTTTCGTCCCGTCCAGCGCAAACTGACCGGCCGGATCTATGCGGGCAATGGCGAGCCGGTCATCGTGCTGCCGGCATTCGGCAAGGGCCCCGAGAGCACGGCCAGGCTGCGTGAAATTCTCACCGATGCAGGCTTCGCGGCCTATGACTGGGGTATGGGCGTGAATACCGGCCCTCGCAGCCTCGGGATGAGCCGCTATCTGCGGCGGCTGGAAGAGCAAATCATCGATGTCTTCGAGACCGGGCAACGCAGCGTCACGCTGTTGGGCTGGGGCCTGTCGGGAATCTACGCGCGGGAGGTGGCCAAGCGGGCCAGCCCGCTCGTGCGCCAGGTCATAACGCTGGGCTCCCCGTTCAACACGGCAGCCGATCCGCGCCACGAGTGCGCCATGCTTCGCCCGTTGCATGGTGCCCACTCGCGTATCGACCCGGCGGTGTGGCAGCGGCTGCGTGAGCGCCCGCCGGTGCCCTGCACCTCGATTTACAGCGTGGGCGACGACGTGATTCCGTGGGAAATGTGTGTCGAAACCGAATCGCCGACGTCCGAAAATATCGAGATTCCGGCCGTCGCCCACCTGCGCCTGGCGCGGCATCCCAAAGTGCTGGAGGTGGTCAGTCACCGGCTGTCCCAGCCGGAAGGCGACTGGCAGCCCTTCCGGGATTGAGGGATAGAATTTCCTCCGCACGGGGGAACGAGCAGACTCCCCGCCGACCCAAGACGCCGCGCGTCCAAGTGCTGCTCCTGATCACGGGACCATACCCGGTTAGGAGCCCGACTTGCCAAGCGCTTTCTCGAACGTCAACCGCATCCTGATCGCCAAGGGCCTGCGGTCTTTCGGCGACGGCTTCGTCAGCCTGCTCTTGCCGGCCTACCTGCTGGAGCTCGGGTTCACACCCTTCCAGGTCGGCGTCATCGCCACCACGACCCTGCTCGGTTCCGGCATCCTGACGCTTGCCGTGGGCCTGCAGGCCTGGCGATTCCACTATCGCACCTGGCTGCTGGCATCCACGCTGCTGATGGCAGGCACCGGCCTGGGCTTTGCCCTGCTGACCGACTTCTGGCCTTTGATGTTGATCGCGCTGGTCGGGACGCTCAATCCATCCAGCGGCGACGTCAGCATTTTCCTGCCGCTGGAACAGTCGTTGCTCTCGCGGATCGTGGAGGATAAACGCCGCACCTGGGTGATGGCCCGCTACAGCCTGGTTGGCTCGCTGCTGGCGGCCTTCGGCTCGCTGGCCGCCGCGTTGCCGGCACTGGCGGCCGCTTCGGCAGGCGTCGCCACGAAGAGCGCCATCCAGGGGATGTTCGTGCTGTATGCGCTACTCGCATGCGGGGCGGGCGTTGTGTACCGCGGCCTGCCCAAGGCGCAGGCAAGCGACGCGCCGCAGCCGAAGGCGGCATTGCACGAGTCGAAGAAAATCGTGTACACGCTCGCGGCGCTCTTCAGCCTCGATGCCTTCGGCGGCGGCTTCGTAGTGCAGTCGCTCGTCGCGCTGTGGCTGTATCAGCGGTTCGGGATGTCGGTTTCGGCGGCGAGCGCGATCTTCTTCTGGACCGGCGTGCTCACGGCGTTCTCCTACCTGGTCGCGGCGCGTATCGCCGCCCGCATCGGCCTGCTCAAGACGATGGTGTTCACCCATCTGCCCTCCAGCGTCTGCCTGATCCTGATCCCGTTCATGCCCGAGCTGGCCTATGCGATCGCGCTGCTGTTCGTCCGCAGTGCGCTGTCGCAAATGGACGTGCCCACCCGAAGCTCCTATGTGATGGCGGTCGTGCCGCCTGCGGAGCGGGCCGCGGCCGCCAGCGTCACGTCCGTGCCGCGCAGCCTGGCGTCGGCCGCCAGTCCGGTCCTGGCCGGTTACCTGCTGGGCCTGTCGCCGTTCGGCTGGGCCTTCGTTGCGGGCGGCGTCATCAAGATCGTCTATGACCTGTCGCTGCTCGCCCTGTTCCACAAGGTGCGCCCGCCGGAGGAGCAGCCGGCGCCGGGCCGGACCTAACATTACTTGACTACGGCAACCAATTGCCTGACGATGTCAGGCATGAGTTCCGTTGCTTCTCCCGTCGCGCCGGCCCAGGTCAAAGCCGTTCGCGGCTTCAACCGCTTCTACACCCAGCGCATCGGCGTGCTGGATCCCTACCTCGGCAGCGAACTGTCGCTGACCGAGGTGCGCGTGCTCTATGAACTGGCACACCGCGACCAACCCACAGCCACCGAACTGGGGCACGACCTGGCGCTGGACGGCGGCTACCTGAGCCGCATCCTGGGCCGGTTCGAATCGCGCGGCTGGCTGGCGCGCGCGCCTTCGCCGGCCGATGCGCGCCAGAGCCTGCTCAAGCTCACCGAAGCGGGCCACCAGGCGTTCGCTCCGCTGCAGCAGAAATCGCGCGACGAAGCGGCGGCGCTGCTGGCCGGCCTGAGCGTGCCGGCGCGCGACAAGCTGATCGGCGCGATGACGACGGTGCGGCAACTGCTCGACGCCGCGTATCAGCCGGCTCCCACGCGCACGGTCGTGCTGCGCGATCCGCGGCCCGGCGACATGGGTTGGGTGGTGCAGCAGCATGGCGAAATCTATTGGCGCGAATACCGTTTCAACAGCGAGTTCGAGGGCCTGGTCGCCGGCGTGGCCGCCAGGTACATCAAGAACTTCGATCCCGCCCGGGAAAAAGGCTGGATCGCCGAGATCGATGGCGAGCGCGTAGGTTCGGTGTTCGTCGTGCGGAGATCCGCCACCATCGCGCAACTGCGGCTGCTGATCCTCACACCCGCCGCACGCGGGCACGGCTTGGGCGGGCGGCTCACCGACGAATGCATCGCGTTCGCGCGCGGCAAGGGCTACCGGAAGTTGATGCTGTGGACCCAAAGCAACCTGCTGCCGGCCCGCGCCATTTACCGCTCGCGCGGCTTCCAGTGCGTCAAGAGCGAGCCTTACCCCGCTTTCGGGCAGGAGCTGGTGAGCGAGATCTGGGAGCTGAAGCTATAAATCTCGCCCTGCTCGCAGCAGCGGCGACCGGCGTGCAAGTCGGCGCCGCGATCGTGGCGTCACGCTTCGCCGTGGGTGAAGTGCCGCCGCTGACGCTGGCGATGCTGCGCTACGCGATCGGCTTTTGCTGCCTGCTGCCCTTCGCGTGGCCCGCGCTGGCAGTCCCGGCGCGCGACCAGCGCGCCCCGGTCGCCGGCAGCCGCGCGCTCGACCTGCTGGCGATGGCGGCGCTTGGGATCGGGCAGTTCGGCGTGCTGATCGCGCTGCTGAACTTCGGCCTGCAGCACATCGGCGCGGCCCAGGCGGCGCTGATCTTCAGCCTGTTCCCGCTGCTAACGCTGCTGTTGTCCGCAGCACTCGGCCGCGAACGAATCACGCCTTCGCTGGTGCTGGGCGTGCTGATCTCGATCGCCGGTGTCGCGCTGGCGCTGGCGCCCAAGCTCGGAGCATCGCAGGCCGGGCACTGGTGGGGCGAGCTGGCCGTGGCGGCCGCCGCGTGCACCGGGGCGTTGTGCAGCGTGCTGTACAAGCCTTTTCTCCAGCGTTACCCCACCATCCCGGTGTCGGCCTTCGCCATGCTGGCATCGGTGCTGTTTCTGGCGCTGCTGGCATTGGGCGAGCATTGGCCGGCACGAGTCGGCAGTTTCAGTGGGCAGTCCTGGGCCGCGGTGACTTTCATCGGCGTCTCCAGCGGCATCGGCTATTTCTGGTGGCTCTATGCGCTGAAACACGAATCGCCGACACGCGTCACGGTCTTCCTCGCACTCAACCCGTTGACGGCGGCATTGCTGGGTTGGATGCTGCTTGGCGAAGCGCTGCATCCCGCGGCGCTCGGCGCATTGGTCCTGATCGCCGCCGGCCTGTGGCTGGCGACCCGGCCGGCCAATGGCCGGGTGCGGGGTGGTTTGATCGACAGCCAACGATAATCGAGGCCATAATTTCATCGCCCGAGGCGCCGGTCGAAGCGCCATCCGAACCGCGGCCCCGGCCCAATTCACTCTCCGATCTTTTTTTCTCCTTCACCTTCCTTGCGCTGCAAGGCTTCGGCGGCGTGCTGGCCATCGTGCAACGCGAACTGGTCGAGAAAAAAAAGTGGCTGACCCGGGAAGAGTTCGTGGAGGACTGGGCCGTTGCGCAGATCATGCCCGGGCCCAACGTGGTCAACCTGTCGTTGATGCTCGGCGACCGCTACTTCGGGCTGCGGGGCGCGATGACCGCAGTAGCCGGCATGCTGGCCTTGCCGCTGCTGGTGGTGCTGTGCCTGGCGCTGGTCTATGCCCAGTATTCCGAGAACGTGCATGTGGCCGGCGCGCTGCGCGGTATGGCGGCGGTCGCGGCCGGGCTCATCACCGCCACGGGCCTGAAGCTGGCAAGTGCGCTGAAGAAGAATCCATTGGGCATCCCCCTGTGCATCGGGTTCGGTGTCGCCTCCTTCGTGGGCATCGCACTGCTGCGCTGGCCCCTGGCTTATGTGCTGCTGGGAATCGGCGGATTGTCTTGCGTGATGACATACCGCAAGATGGGGAAGAGGGGCACATGACGATCGCGATGTCGACGGCCGACTGGTTTTCGCTGTTCCTGCACTTCCTGTCGCTGTCGCTGCTGGGAGTGGGCGGCGCGATCAGCACCGCACCGGACATGCACCGCTTCCTGGTCGACCAGCAGGGCTGGCTCACCGATCCGCAATTCAACGCCTCGATCGCCATCGCGCAGGCCGCGCCCGGGCCCAACGTGCTGTTCATCGCCCTGCTCGGCTGGAATGTCGGATTGAACGCCGGCGGCGGCTTTACCACGGCGCTCCTGGGCATGGCCATGACGATGGTCGGAATCATGATTCCCAGCACCACGCTCACCTACATGGCCGGCCGCTGGGGTCACGAAAACCGCGAGCTGCGAGCGGTGCGTGCTTTCAAGCAGGGCCTGACGCCCATCGTCATCGCCCTGCTCGTTGCCACGGGCTGGATCCTCGCCACCGGCAGCACTTACCAGGTGCGCAATTGGCCGATCTGGCTGATAGCCATCATGTCCACGATCATCGTCTGGCGCACCAAGCTGCACCTGCTCTGGCTGCTGGGCGCCGGAGCGGCGATCGGTTGGATGGGCTGGGTGTGATGAAGCTCACCCCGCCACGACCTTCGAGTGCGCGTCGCAGATTTCCTGGATCGATTCGGCTGCATCGCGCGTGAAGCCGCTCTTCGGGTAGGCGCACAGCAGCGAGAACGACTTTTCCTCGCAGAACCGGTGCCACAGGTGTTCCAGGCGCACCGTCGCAGCGTGATGACGCTGCTGCCAGAGGATGGCCACCATCTCGCCGAAGGCGCGCACGCGCCGGCCGTCACGGCCCGCCCGCGACAGCAATTGCGTGACGAGGGACTTGAACATCTCGTCATCGGGCCAGCCGTCGACCATGAACCTGGCCAGGGTCTGGGCCGCATCGAGCGCGATGTACTGATCCCTGGCGCGTGCGGCGGCGACGTCCAGCCGCCTTGCCGCCAGCCGGGCCTCCAACGCGCGCAGGTGCCCCGGCGTCGCGATCACGACAATGCTGTCACCGACTTCGAGGCCGCCGGCGACGAATCCCTCGAGCGCGTCGAGGAACACGACTTCCTCATCGTAGATTTGCACCAGATGCTCGCATGGGGCGATCTCGCCCCAGAAAACTTCGATGCCGTGCTGGTGTTCGCTGACAATTTCCATTTGCAAGATTTCTCCTTGGTTGCGAGCATGTTGCCCGCGCCGGCAAGCCCGTGCCGGAGGAGGGCCCGGTAACAGGGGTAAGGATGCCCGAGCCCGTTACAGCCTGGTCCTACAAATGCATCAACGGCGGCGCAAGCGCGGCGGAAAGTACCACCAGCTTGCGAGAACCAGCAATGCGAACAGGGAATAGCCGAAGCTGAAGACCCACGGCGGTGCATCGTAGTAAAGCAGGCGCTGCAGCCAGTGTTCGACGAAGCTGCCGCTGTACGTCGAGGCGTGTGCCTTGGCACGCAACCACATCTCCAGCGTCGTGAGCGGGCATGTGACGCCGAACCACGATTGAGCCACAACGATTGCAATGGCTGCCAGATGCATGAGCCTGAACCCAAGGTAGTTGACCCAACGCCAATGCCGGAAGTTACCGGCGACGACCAGAACCAGGCCGGCCACTACGAACAGCACGATAGCTACGTGCAGCGCGAGCACAGTGTCGGCGAGGACCTGGTACGCAAGCTGGTCCATCACACGTTCCATAGGGCAACGAGAGACGGCCTACTCGTCCAGAAAGCCGCCGCGATAGAAGCTCCAGGCGGTGCCGTCGTGCAGGTAGAAGTGTCCGTCGGCGCAGAAGTCCTTGCCGGGAAAGAACTCCCGGTAGGCGCGCGGGACCAGCCGCGCGAGTTGCTCGTCGGACAGTTCGTCGAACTGGTCGGGTGTGATCGGCTGGCCGACTCTGAGTTTGCGTGCTTCCATCATCATTTTGGAACGGTCGCCCGCACCGCCCACGCGCGGGCGATCAGGGAGATCGATCCGTTTGAAGCGATCGGGAGCCTCTCTCGTATGCGGTCGCGCAGCCGCGCCCTCGACGGCTCGTCAAGCGACATCGCATAGGCCGGCGCCGGTCCCTGGCCGCCGAGGAAGGGCTGCCAATAGTCGTCGAAATTTGCAAATGGCGTGGAAACGTCGATGGCCTTCACGGCAATTTCATTCAAGCCCGCAGCGCCGAAAAGCTGCTCCAGCGCTTGCGGGTGGCACTGCGGAAACCGCACGCCCTCGTCCATCTTTGAGTCATTCGGATTCATCGCCACCGCCGCATCCCAGAAATATCGCATGAGTTCCATCTTCCCCGCGTAATCCCAGACGTACGCCGCGATCGTGCCGCCCTTGACCACGACGCGCGTCATCTCGGCGAGGCCGGCTGCTTGATCGGGAACGAAGTTCAGGACCAGCCCCGACACCACCACATCGACGGCGGCATCGGCCCGCGGAATCGCGGTCGCGCTGCCCTGCGCAAGCTGCGCCCGGCCGGCTAGATTTTCAGCCGCGGCCTTCAGGAATCCCTCGGAAGGTTCGATGCCCGTTACCGACGCGGGCGAGCACTGGTCCAGGATCGCCGCGCTCAGGGCGCCGGTACCGCAGCCCACGTCCAGCCAGCGCCGGCCCGCTGCGATGCCGAGCCGCTCGAGGAACGGCGGCGCGACCCGCCGGCTCCAGCGGCCGACATACTGCTCGTACGGGCTTCCGCGCTGCCAGGTGTCCGCTACTTCGCGTTGGTCCATGGTCGAACCTCATATGCGTGAGGCGCAAGCTCTGCGGCGAATCGTGTCGCGAAGGCTCAAGGCGCCCAACGTCGAACCTTCCACGCCAGGACGACGAACAGCGCCAGCCACACGAAGGTCCGGAACGCCATGGCCCGGACGCTGTCGATCGCGACGGCGCCACCGTTAGCGTACAGGAACACCACTCCCAGCAGCACGGCGAGATTGAAAATGAAGATTGCAAGGGCAGCGTATTTGCCTCGTTGGCGGCTGACCCAAATCGCCACGCCTGCAGCGACATAGGCGAGTCCCATCGCCGTGTTGTAGATCAGCAGGGGCCGGTAGACGGCGTAGCCCGGATCCGAATAGCCCATGAGGACCCGGCCGCCCGCCGCGAGCGTCGCGATGCCGAACATGACAGCGACCCCGGCCGCGATACGTTGAGCCAGCTTGCTCACTGCTTGCGGCCCTCGATGTGGAAGCGGTGCAGGATGCGATGTGCCACGGGCGCCAGCACGATGCCTGCGACGATGATGACGGCCAGGCCGCAGTAGAGCGCGTACAGGCCCGCGAACAGCTTGCCGCCGAAGCTGGCCGGCGGATTCACCGGGCCCATGCCGCCCAAAAGCATAGCCGCGTTCAGGAAGGCGTCGATCCAGCTCAGGCCCTCGAAGATGCGGTAGCCGGCGATACCGATGAACAGTGAAACTGCGATGAGCGCCAGCGCGACGACTCCGCTGTGGGCCATCCGGGCAAGGAACTCGCGCGGCGTGAGCATCGGTTGGGTGCGATGCTCGAACCGGGGATAAAGTGGCTTCATTGGATAGTGCGCGGCGTTGCGGGCGACAGCGGAATCGAACTCTTCGGATCATCGCCGCGTTCCAGGCCGGCGCGGTCCCATTTCGCCAGGTCGGCGGCCGCCGCATACGTGGTGCGCAAGAACTGCAGCAGCGTGTCGTCGGGTGATCGTGATTGCCTGACGATGTCGTAGGGAAGGATGAATTCGCGCAGATCGTTGCTGTAGAACGCACCGGCCGGCTGCACTGGCGCCGACGCAAAGTTGGCCGGCTCCGGATAAGCGTATGAATAGAAGGCGGCATACGGGATCGGCCCACCGCCCGGCCAGAAGCCGCAGCTGCTGACCTCTTCGCAATAGGCCTCCTGCGTCACCCAGTCAGGCAGGTGCGGAACGCCGCCGGGATGTTTCGGCGCGCGGCGTCCCGAGAACCGCGTCACGGCCAGGTCTGCCGCGCCCCAGAAGAAATGAACCGGACTGCACTTGCCCGTGAACGGCGCACGAAAAATCCTGAAGACCCGATCGACCTGGACCAGGATGCGCCAGAAACGGTTGGCATATTCCGGGTCGTACTCATGGTGGGTCTCGTCCATGTCGAAAGCGATGGGGTCGGGAATTTCATTGGGCCAGCGGCGGATGTCCACGTGCAGGTCGAGCCCGGCCATCTCCTCCATGAGGCGGGAGTAGAACTTGGCCACCGATTGCGGCTGGAGCGGGACCAGGCCGTTGCGGCCGTCGCTCGACTGCACGGTCAAGACGTGGTCGACGAAATCGAATTCGATATTGAATGACCGGTTTTCATAAGGGACCGGTCCGGTCGTGAGGCCTCGGGATGTGACGTACAGCGTGACGTGCCAGGAATGGTTGACCCACGCGCTTTGCACGAGCCGGATCTTGCCGACGATCTGCGTCCACAGGTGCAAGGTTGCGAAGGTGTCCTTCCAGGCGTCCAGCGGCAGGCTGGGCCAGGCTTCGCTCGTGGTTCCTTCGGTCGTGGTTGTTTGGCTCATCGCAGTCACCTGAATCTTCCACCTAATAGCCCAGTGTCGCAGTCAAGAAATGGTGCGCTGCAATACCGGCTGGACCAGAGCGGCATTGCGTTTTTGACTTGAATCAAGAATTTGTTCAATGCCATTTTCGGGACGCGAAACAGCTTATCGCGATGTGCCAATCCCTACATAATGCAATCGAGAACCACATCGTGCAATGAACGGGGGCGAACGTCGCACCTACTTTAGAGCACTTATTAAGTCGGAGATCTACATGTCTTCTGCTCTGATCTCAACCCCTGCGGGAGCGCCAGCTCCGTATTCGCCGGGCCTCGTATCCCTCCCCCATGCTGATCAGTACTTCGAAGTCCGCTTCGAATCGATCGGCGGCCTCGGGGCTCATGCTGCCGGACAGGTGCTGGCGACGGCATCGGTCGTGCGGATGGGCTTGAACGGGGCTCACTTTTCCTCGTACGGCTCCGAAAAGAAGGGTTCACTGATCCGATCGTATGTGCGGCTGGCGGCGGGCGACCGCCCGATCCGCACCAGCGCTCCGATCGACCGGCCCGACGTGATCGTCGTTTTCCACGCCGCCCTCCTGCGCAACCCGGCGACGTTCTCGGGGCTCAAGGCCGAGGGAACGCTGATCTACAACGCGCCTTGCGGTGTCGTGCCGAGGGAGCTCGGGTTGCTGCCGGAAACGGCGCGCATCATCCGCGTCGACGCCACCGGCATCGCGATGAAGCATTCGTCCCGCCCGAATGCGGTGTTCCTGGGCACGCTGTGCGCCCTCTGTCCATTCCTGGACAGCGAGGTCGTGCTTGAAGCGCTGTCGGAGGAATTCGCGGGCAAGCATCCGGAGGCAGTTGCATCCAACGAGCGTGCCTTCCGCGCCGGCGCATCCGAGTTCAAGGAACTCGAAGGTGTCGGCACCGCGCAGGGCGACCTGAGCCCGAGGCAGCCCGAACCGCTCTGGGGCTTTGAAACGCAGCCGGCCGGCGGGCTCGTCCCCGCGGCGGGCAACACCATCTGGAACGACCTGACCACGTCGCGCGTCGGCTGGATGCCGGTACTCGACCAGGCCAAGTGCATCCATTGCGGCTTGTGCGACCTGGTCTGCCCGGACTTCTGCCTGGCCTGGGTCGAATCCGATGACGGCGGCAAATTCCAGCGCAAATTGAAAGGCGTCGACTACCGCTACTGCAAAGGCTGCCTGCGCTGTGTCGAGTCCTGCCCGACCGGCGCACTCGCCAAGACGGCCGAAACCGCCGGGCTGGCCGACCGGCTGCGCGTGCCGCTGTTTCCGGAACTGATCGCGTAAGGATTCAAACCATGACCACGCAAACCATCGCCGAGTCCCAGCTCGTGGCGCAGTCCGCCCTGCCCGCGCGTCAACGCATCGAATTCCGCAGCGGCAACGAGGCGGCGGCGCTCGCGGCGCGCGACATCGGCTACCACGTGATGGGCTTCTTCCCGATCACGCCGTCCACCGAAGTCGCCGAGAACCTCTCGAAGATGCAGGCCGACGGCCAGCACGAGATTGCCATGATCGCCGGCGACGGTGAGCACGGCGCAGCGGGTATCTGCTACGGCGCCGCACTGGGCGGCGGCCGGGTGCTGAACGCGACGAGCTCGCAAGGGTTGCTCTACGCGCTGGAGCAACTGCCGGTGCAGGCCGGCACGCGCGTGCCGATGGTGCTGAACGTAGCGGCGCGTGCGGTTTCCGGCCCGCTGGACATCCGCGGCGACCATTCGGACTTCTATTACGCGCTCAACACCGGCTGGATCGTGCTGTGCGCGCGCGATCCGCAAGCCGTCTACGACCTCAACTTCGCGGCTATCCGGATCGGCGAGCATCCCGACGTGCGGCTGCCCGTGATGGTCGTGTACGACGGCTTCTTCACGAGCCACCAGAAGCGCCGCATTCAGGTCTTCGACGACGAAGCTGCGATGCGCGATTTCCTGGGCGAGCGCCCGGAATGGCCGACGCCGCTCGACGTGGAACACCCGGCGACGTTCGGCGCGTACATGAACGACCCGGACCTTATCAACAACAAGGTTCAGCTGTCGCAGGCGATGGAAGCGGCCCGGCGCGTCATTCCGCAAGTCCTCGGGGAGCTCGAGCGTCTCACCGGCCGCTCTTATGCGGTGTTGGACGAGTACCGCATGGAAGACGCCGACGTGGCGCAGGTGCTCATCAACTCGGCTGCCGAAACGGCGAAAGAAGTCGCCGACGAAATGCGCTCCAGGGGCATGAAAGTCGGTGTGCTCTCGCCCAACGTGATGCGGCCCTTCCCTGCGGAGGAGTTCCGCCAGGCGCTGAAGGGCGTCAAGGCGGCCACCATAGGGGATCGCGCCGATTCGTACGGCGCGGGCGGCGGCAATCTCTCGCTCGAGGTACGCGCCGCGCTGCAGCTCGATCGCAAGAACGAGACGCTGGTGCTCTCGCGCATCTACGGGCTGGGCGGCAAGGACTTCATCGGCGCCGATGCCGAAGTGTTCTTCCACGAGGCCCTGGACGCCGCTGTGACGCAAAAGCCCGTGCAAGTGTTCGCGTACCACGGTGCCACCGCAGGGCGGCACGACAAGAGCGCCAAGCCCGGGCTGCCGCCGATTCGCACCGAGCAGGTCTCCCGCGGAATGGCGAAAGTGACGCCGGACGCCGCCACGGGGCGCCTGAAGGTCGAACTCGAACCGATGTGGAAGATGACCGAGGTGCCGGGCCGCATCGCTCCCGGACACGGCGCGTGTCCCGGCTGCGGCGCGTTCCCGACGCTGCACCAGGTCGACCGCGTGCTGGAAGGCGACGTCGTTGTGCTGTTCCAGACCGGCTGCGCCATGGTGGTGACGACCGGCTATCCGACGACGGCGCACCGCATCAACTACGTCCACAACCTGTTCCAGAACGGCGCGGCCACGCTGTCCGGCCTGGTCGAGATGTACCACGAGCGGGTGCGGCGCGGCGAGCTGCCCAAGTTGAAGGACATCACCTTCGTGATGGTGACGGGCGACGGCGGCATGGACATCGGCATGGGCGCGGCGCTGGGCGCGGCCCACCGCAACCACCGCATGATCATCCTGGAGTACGACAACCAGGGCTACATGAACACGGGTGCGCAGCTGTCGTATTCGACGCCGTTCGGGCACCGCACCTCGACCAGCGAAGTCGGCGGCGCGCTTCCCGGCAAGCGCTATCACCACAAGGACACCGCGCAGATCTTCGCGTCGTGCCACCTGCCCTACGTGTTCACCGCCAGCGAGGGCTATCCCGAGGACCTGATGCGCAAGGTCGCCAAGGCACAGTGGTACGCCAACCGCGAAGGCCTCGTGTACGGCAAGATCCTGTCGTTCTGCCCGCTGAACTGGCGCACCGCCGACGATGCGGCGCAGCCGGTGCTGCAGGCCGCGCTGGACTCGTGCTTCTTCCCGCTGTACGAGGTGGAGCATGGCCACACCACCCTCACCTACGATCCCGAGTCCGCCGGACGGCGCAGGCCGGTGGGCGACTGGCTGAAGATGATGGGCAAGACCAAGCACCTCGTGTCGCCGGCCAATGAGGAGACCCTGCAAGGAATCCAGGGCGAGGTGGACCGCCGCTGGAGCCGCATCAAGGCGATGCACGAACACCCGTTGCTGTAAGCGAAGGAAGAATCATGATCCCCCACGTTCACGTTCGTTCACTGCCCCCTAAGGGGGCGCATGCCTCCCTAGAGGCGGCTCGTCGGGAGGCCTGACCATGACGCGAATCCTGGAAACCCGACGTCTCACCCCGGTCACCAAGTACTTCAAGCTGGACGCGCCGCTCATCGCGGCGTCGGCCCGGCCCGGACAGTTCGTGATGCTGCGCGTACGCGAAGGCGGCGAACGTATCCCGATCACGATCGCCGACTACGACCGCAAGGCCGGCACGATATCGATCGTGGTCCAGCAAGTCGGCGCGACCACGACGCTGGTGTGCGCGCACGAAGCCGGTGACGACCTGCTGGACGTGGTCGGCCCGCTCGGCAGCCCGATCGAAATCCCGGCGGGCGCGCATGTGTGCGGCGTCGGCGGGGGCTTCGGCTCGGCCGTGTTGTTGGGGCTGATGCGCGAGCTGAGCAGCAGTGGCCATCGGACCACGGCGATCGTCGGCGCGCGCAACAAGGACCTGCTGATCCTGGCCGACGACCTGAAGAAGACCTGCGACTACCTCGCGGTCTGCACCGACGACGGCTCGGCCGGCTTCAAGGGCTTCGTGACGCAGCAGCTGCAGAAGTTCATCGAAGGCGAAGGCCCGGGCCGGCCGGACTACGTTGTCGCGATCGGCCCGATGGCGATGATGCGCGCCGTGGCCGAAACCACCCGCGGTCCCAAGGTCAAGACGCTGGTGTCGATGGACCCGCTGATGGTCGACGGCACCGGCATGTGCGGCGGCTGCCGCGTGATGGTCGGCGGCAAGGCGCAGTTCGCCTGTGTCGATGGTCCCGCCTTCGATGCGCACGAGGTCGACTTCGAAGTCGCCATGCGCCGCAACAAGGCATATGTGAAAGAGGAAAAGGCCGCTCTCGAGCGAGTCAATTGCGCCCGTTCAGCAGCGAAGGAGTTGCACTGATGCCAGTCAAACGCTCAGACAAAACGCCGATGCCGGTGCGCGACGCACAGCTTCGCGCGCTCGATTTCGTCGAGGTGAACGCGGGCTACACGCCGGCGCATGCGGCATTCGAGGCCGAGCGCTGCCTGCGCTGCCAGGATCCGGTATGTGTCGACGGCTGCCCGGTGAACATTCCGATCCCGCAGTTCATCCATGCGATCGCCGCCGGTGACATGCCCGGCGCGGCAAAGATCCTGCGCAGCGCCAACCCGCTGCCTTCGATCTGCGGCCGCGTCTGCCCGCAGGAAAACCAGTGCGAATCGCAGTGCCATTTGGACAAGCGCTTCACTCCGGTAGCCATCGGCCACCTGGAGCGCTATGTCGCCGACTGGGAGCGCACCCAGCCGATCAAGGCCAGCGTCAACGTCACCCGCCAGGAAAAGATCGCCGTCATCGGGGCCGGCCCGTCGGGACTGGTCTGCGCCGGCGAGCTGGCGCGGCTCGGCTATGCGGTCACGGTGTATGAGGCGCTGCACGCGCCCGGCGGCGTGCTGCGCTACGGCATCCCGGAGTTCCGGCTGCCCAAGGCCATTTTGGACTGGGAAATCGACGTGCTCAAGGCGATGGGCATCGAGATCGTCTGCAACGTCGTCATCGGCCGCACCGTGACGATGGACGCACTGTTCGAGAAAATGGGCTATGCCGCGGTGTTCATCGGCACCGGCGCGGGTCTGCCTGCATTCCTGGGCATTCCGGGCGAGAACCTCAACGGCGTCATGTCGGCCAATGAGTTCCTCACCCGGATGAACCTGATGGGCGGCTACCTGCCCGAAAACGACACACCGCTGAAGGTCGGCAAGCGTTTCGCGGTGATCGGCGCCGGCAACACCGCGATGGATGCGGTGCGCTCGTCGCTGCGCATGGGCGCCGATGAGGCCTACGTCGTATACCGCCGCAGCGAGAAGGAAATGGGCGCGCGCGTCGAGGAATACCACCACGCGATCGAGGAAGGCGTGCAGTTCAAGTGGCTCACTAACCCGCTCGAAATCATCGGAGACGCCGACGGCTGGGTGACCGGCCTGAAGTGCCAGAAGATGAAGCTGGGTGAGCCGGACGCGTCGGGCCGCGCCAAGCCGATCCCGATCGAAGGCAGCGAATTCGTGCTGCCGGTCGACAACGTGGTGCTGGCGATCGGCACCACGCCGAACCCGCTGCTGACGCGCACCACCTCGGGCCTGCTCACCAACAAGAAGGGCTGCCTGGTCGCCGACGAGAGCACCGGCCTCACGTCGAAGGCGCTGGTATTCGCCGGCGGCGACGCGGTCACCGGTGCCGCGACCGTGATTCTTGCGGCGGGTGCGGGCAAGCGCTCGGCGCAGGCGATCCACGAAGCCCTGCAGTCAAAGCAGGGAACGGTCGGCGCGCACTAGGTCTTCGGCGCGTTTCACTCCCCTGGGGGCAGCTTCCTCAGCAATTCGTTCGGCCTTTTCGGATTGCGATAGCCGCCCACCGTGCCATCGTAGGCTTCGAGAGGCATTTCATAGCGCCGGCCGGTGCTTGGGTCCTCGAGCCGCGTGTATCCCATCGTGCCTTCGCGCCGGCCCTGCGAGATGCGGTCTTCAGACATGCGCTTCTGGCGCCATGACTCGATGAGACCGGAATTGTCGAGCGGGTTGTTCCGCGGCAGCCTGACCGTGTCTTGCCCGGCAACCTGGCGCGCATTGGTCACGACGATGGACTGCGCCACCGCGGGCAACCATAACTTGTCGCGTTCCCAGCTTGTCACGGGCGCCTGATACAAGTTCATCGTCGCGGAATATCGGCCATACCCTGCGCTCAACCCGACCATTGCGCGCATGCGCACCGGTGTGCCCTTGAAGACCGCAGCAAGCTCGAATTCCTCCAGCTGCCAGGGGCCCCAGATACCGGGTTGGCTGGGTAGCAGCTTGGACCCTTCGATCCGCGCCGATGGATTGACTTGCCGAAGAGCCATGGTCAGGAAGTCGCGCGGCGTCATGCGACCGAAGGCGCCCTGCAGCAGCGCGCTCGACACGAACGTCCTGCCGTCGGGCGCATACAGATCCACCCCATTGGTTGTCTCCGTCGCGGTCCACCCTTTCGGAATGGACCAGCGGAAGTAGCGGCCCTGCTGAATCTCCAGGGGCGGCCGGTCCAGTGCCACAGGCCTGGCCGGCTCGGCGGCCCGCGCCAAGACGGTGAGCGCCGCGAGCAACATTGCCCAGAGCGCACCCAATCTGACGATATGCCGTTGGATCGCCACCGGAAGTGGTCTTACTTCATCAGGTCGGCGCCAGCCTTGCACGCGGCAGCATCCTGATCGCCGGTACCGCCGCTGCAGCCGATCGCGCCGACCAGCTTGCCGCCTTCGACCAGCGGGAAGCCGCCGGGCGAAGCGACCAGCGTCGGGTCGAGCGTGGCCACGTACGGGTGCCCCGTCTCGAACGCGTTGTAGAAAAGGCGCGACTCGCGGCGGTAGCGCGCCGCGGTGCGGGCCTTGCCCTGTGAAATGGTGCCCGAGGCAACCTGCGCGCCATCCATGCGTGCAAAGTGCACGAGGTCGCCGTTGGTATCCACGACGGCGATGTTCAGCTTCCAGCGGTGCTTGGTGGCCTCGGCTTCCACTGCGGCAATCAGCTTCTTCGCATTCTGCAGGGTGATATGCGTTCCGTACGGAATGTCGAACGCTGTGCCGTCCGCCGTTCCACCCGCGGCGGGAGCAGCAGGAGCAGCGGCAGGTGGCGGAGATGCCGCTGGCGCTGGTGCCTGTGCGTGAGCACCGGTCAGCGCCGATCCGCAAACAAATAACGACGTCCAGATGATTTTTTTCATTCGAAGTCTCCAGAAGTAGCATTTGCGCCCTATCCGGCTTTGGCGCGTTCACGAATCGAGACCCGGCGCAGTCGAGCGCCGTTCCGGCTCCCGCAACTGCCAAAGATTCTATGGATTCCAGCTCTTCCGCGCAGAAGCCGCCCTAAGACGGGCTGGTGCATTCTTCTGGTTCGTCAACGGACCGTTCAGATCGCGTACAGGGTAATGAGGAGCAGCACGAACCGATAGCCAGGCACGATGGCGGCCACCGCCAGTGCCAGGAGAATGGCCGTCACGGTCCGCCGCGTGCCTGTGGCACCATAAACCGGACCAATTGCCAGGTAGATGTAGCGACGTGCGTCATGAACGGGCGGTGTTCACGATGGAAGGCCAGTGGCAGCAGCAACGCGAACGGAATCGTCATCAGGAAGCATGCATAGCCTCCGCCGGCGTCGGCGACCCTTTAGTCCTCGCGCTTCATCCGCTCCTGACGGGCGATCTCACGCTTGCTGGGTGAACCGAGCATCCCGTCACTGATCTTGATCTCACCTCTGCGCTCGTAGTGGCCGATAAGGACGCCGGTGGACGAAACGCGCGAGCTGGCCACTTTGAACGAATGCGGCGCCGAGCCGTCCGCGAACAGCTTCTTGCCACCGCCGAGGACGACCGGTATCGTGAAAATGCTCATCGCGTCGACCAGATCGTTGGCGAGCAGCGAATGCACGAGTTCGGTACTGCCCTGAGTGATGAGGTTAGGGCCGTCCTCTTGCTTCAGACGCTTCACGTCGGCAATGTCGCGGAGGAGCGCCGAGCCCTGCCAGCTCGTATCGACCTCGCCCGAGCGCGAAACAGCGTATTTCTTGATCTCGTTGAACAGCTTGGCGATGCCGCCATCTGAGCTGCCTTCATCGTAGTAAGGCCAGTACGCCGCGAAAATTTCGTAGGTCTTGCGGCCGAGCAGGAGGTCGAACTTCTCCTTGAAGAGGCGATCGAGCTCTTCGCGAAATTCCTGATCGAAATAAGGCATCTGCCAGCCGCCGAACTTGAAGCCCTTGGTCGGGTCCTCGGTTGGCCCGCCGGGCGCCTGCATGACACCGTCCATGGAAACCATAGCGCCGACGATAAGCTTCCGCATGGGTCACTCCTTTGTCACGCTCAAGGAAGTTAGATCGTTGCTTCACAAAGAGTTGCCACGACCCCAGCTCGTCAATGGGCGCACCGGCCTGCTGAACCAGCTCCAACACGAACCTATGCGGATAATCGCCCAATGACCCTCGCCACCCCCCAACTCAAATTCTTCGCCGACCTCTCCGTGCAGGTCGCCAAAGCGCTCCAAGTCGGCCGCACCGCACGAGGTTTGCGCCGTTTGATTCCTATCCTGTCCGGCGAAGCCGTGGGCGACGGCTGGCGGGCGCGCGTGCTGCCGGGCGGAGCGGACTTCCAGCTGGTTGTGAGCGACACGCTGGCCGAACTCGACGCGCGCTACGTGCTCGAGACCGACGGCGGCGACCTCATCTACGTGCAGAACCGCGCGATCCGCTCCGGACCGCCGGAATTGATGGCGCGGCTGGTGCGTGGCGAGCCGGTCGATCCTGCCTTGATCTACTTTCGCTGCACCCCGAGTTTCGAAACGGTGTCGAAGTCGCTGGGCTGGATCAACGAGCGGATGTTCGCAGGCACCGGCGAGCGCCATCCCGACAAGGTCGTGATGCGCTTTTTTGAACTGGCATGACGAGGTCACTCATGCAATACCGCACCCTGGGCCGCTCGGCCCTGCAAGTCTCGCCGCTGTGCTTCGGCGGCAATGTGTTTGGCTGGACCGCCGACGAAGCGACGTCGTTCTCGCTGCTGGACGCGTGGCTCGACGCCGGCTTCAACTTCATCGACACCGCCGACGTGTATTCGCGCTGGGCGCCCGGCCACACCGGCGGCGAGTCCGAGACCGTCATCGGCAAATGGCTCAAGCAAGGCAGGCGCCGTGACAAGGTGGTGATCGCGACCAAGGTCGGCCTGGACATGGGCGACGGCAAGGTGGGCCTGAAGCCCGCCTACATCCGCCAGGCGGTGGAAGACTCGCTGCGCCGCCTCCAGACCGATTGCATCGACCTGTACCAGTCGCACAAGGACGACGAGTCCACGCCGCTGGCCGAGACGCTGGAGGCGTTCGCGCGTCTGATCAAGGCGGGCAAAGTGCGGGTGATCGGCGCCTCGAACTACAGCGCGTCCCGCCTCGCCCTCGCGCTTCAGACCAGCGGCAAACTCGGCCTGCCGCGCTATGAGAGCCTGCAGCCCCTGTACAACCTGTACGACCGCGCCGAATTCGAGCAGGGATTGCAGAAGCTGTGCCTCGACGAGCAAGTGGGTGTGATCGGTTTCTCTTCGCTCGCATCGGGCTTCCTGACGGGCAAGTACCGCGGCGCAGCGGATGCGGCCAAAAGCCCGCGCGGCAAGACGGCCACCGGCAAGTACCTGAACCTTCGCGGGCTGAGAATCCTCGCGGCCCTGGACGAGGTGGCAGCGGGCACCCGCAGTACGCCGGGTCGCGTGGCGCTGGCATGGTTACTGGCCCAGCCAGGTGTGACTTCGCCGATCGCCAGCGCCACGTCGATCGCCCAGCTGGGCGAGTTGACGGCGGCGGCGCAGCTGGTGCTGAGCGCGCAGGCGCTGGCGCTGCTGGACCAGGCGAGCGCGCCGGAGTGAGGCCGGCACACGAGGCATGGATTCCGGATCGAGTCCGGCATGACAGAGACAGGCTGTCATTTCATGCGGGCACGGACTCGGCTCAGTGCGGGTTTTCGAAAAACACGTAGGTGCTGAAGTCGCTGACTTCGAAGTACACCTTCTTTTCGTTCGGGTCCGCGACGAAATTCAGGTTTTCGTCCAGCACGCCGTAGCCATAGCGATACGGGCGCGGCTGCTTGTCGTCCGTGCCTAGCGCCGTACTGAGCTTGTCCACTTTCAGGAAGCGCTTGACGACCTTCTCGCCGGCATAGACTTCCAGCACGCCGTTGGTGCCGGTCCAGTTCTGGATGTCGCGGCCCAGCTTGTTCTGCTGCTCCTGCGTGCAGGCGGCCAGAGCAATGGCGGCCGCGGCCGCAACGGCAAAGCACGAATAACGCATGTCTCACTCCTCCAGAAGAATTGGCAATAGCTGTGCCGCCTTGCCGCGCAACACCGCATCGGCCGCGTCGTCGAGATCCGTCGGCTCGGGGTTGACGATGACGACCTTGCCGGCCATGCGCGCGAGGCCGGCTGCCGGATAAACCACGCCCGACGTGCCGACCACCAGCATCAGGTCACATGCTCGGGCCGCATCCTCGGCCGCCGCCAATATGGCCACCGGCAGCATTTCGCCGAACCACACCACGTCGGGCCGCAACATGTTGCCGCAGCTTTCGCAATGCGGCGGGCTGCCCGCCACGGCGGCGTCCGCGTTGCAGCAGGCCCGGGGCGAGTCGAGCCACTTGTCCTCGGAAATGTTGCCGTGCAACGCGAGCACGCCCGGGCTGCCGGCGCGCTGGTGCAAGCCGTCGACGTTTTGCGTGATCAGCGTCAAGCGGCCGGGATGGCGCTGCGCGAAAGCCGCCAACGCGCGATGGCCGGCATTCGGTTCGACCCTGGCGACCATCTCACGCCGGAAGGCATACCAGTCCCAGACCCGCGCCGGATTGGCTCGAAACGCTTCTTCGGTGGCGAGCTGCTGCGGATCGAACTTCGCCCACAACCCGGTCTGCGCGTCGCGGAAGGTCGGCACGCCGGACTCCGCGCTCATGCCGGCGCCGGTGAGCACCGCGATGTGCCGGGCGCCGTGCACCCAAGCGCGAATCTGCTCGTTCATGATCTTTGCCGCAGCGCCTCGTACAGGCACACGCCGCTGGCCACCGAGACGTTCAGGCTTTCGACGGCGCCGCGCATCGGGATTGCGACAAGCTCGTCGCAGTTCTTGCGCGTCAACTGGCGCATGCCGGCGCCCTCGGCTCCCAGTACCAGCGCAACCGGGCCCTTGAAATCGGCCTGGTACACCGTCCTGGGCGCATCGTCGGCGGCACCGACGCACCAGATGTTTCTTTCCTTCAGCTCGCCCAGCGTGCGGGCGAGATTCGTGACCATGAAGTACGGCACGGTTTCGGCCGCGCCGCTGGCCACTTTCGCCACCGTGGCGTTGATGCCCGCCGCGTGGTCCTTCGGCGCGATCACGGCATGCGCGCCGGCACCGTCGGCCACGCGCAGGCACGCGCCCAGATTGTGCGGGTCGGTGATCCCATCCAGCACCAGCAACAAGGGCGGGCCCGCGATCTGGTCGAGCAGGTCGTCCAATGAGTGCGAGGACGGCAGCGGCTGGACGCGCGCGGCCACGCCCTGGTGGCCATGGCTGCCGGCCAGTTTGGCCAGGCGGACACCGTCGGCTTCGATCGCCCGCACGCCGGTTTCGGCGACGCGCTCGAGGAACTGCCGCATGCGCGCATCGCGGCGTGCCGGATCGACGTAGATCTCGATGACGGACTGCGGCGCGGTCTTCAGGCGCACGCCCACGGCATGAAACCCGAACAGGACTTTGGGTGAGGACATCGCGGGATTATCCCGTGATGTGCCCCGCCTCGATCGTGATGCGCCGCTCGCAGCGGGCGGCGATGGCGCTGTCGTGCGTCACCAGCACCAGGGTCGTGCCCTGCTCGCGGTTCAAGTCGAACATCAGCTCCATCACCGTTTCGCCGGTGGCGAAATCGAGGCTGCCGGTGGGCTCGTCGGCCAGCAGCACGGCCGGCTCCACCACGAAAGCGCGTGCCAGTGCGACGCGCTGCTGCTCGCCGCCGGACAGCACCTTGGGATAGTGCCCCAGGCGCGACGCAAGGCCAACCCGCGCCATCATCTCGCCGGCGGCCTTGCGCGAATCCTTGCGGCCTGCCAGTTCCAGGGGCAGCATGACGTTTTCCAGGGCGGTCAGGTTGCCCAGCAACTGGAAGCTCTGGAACACGAATCCCACCTTGCGCGCCCGCAACGCTGCCCGCTCGTCCTCGTCGATGCTGAACAGGTCGCAGCCGGCGAGCCGGACTGTGCCGCGGGTTGGCGTGTCGAGCCCGGCGATGATCGAAAGCAGGGTGCTCTTGCCCGACCCCGAGGCCCCGACGATCGCGGCGGTCTCCCTGGGCGCCAGGGTGAAATCGATATCGCGCAAAATGTCGAGCGTGCCCGTCGAGTCCGTGACCGATTTGTGGACGTGCTCGACTGAAATGATGGGATCTGACATGTTTGCTGGAGGTTGGAGCCGCCGCCACTTTATCGCGGCCGCATTAGCCGGAGCTTATGCGCTGCCGGCCGCCGCCGCCGAGAACAGGACCATCCTGGTCCTCGGCGACTCGCTGAGCGCCGAGTATGGCCTGAAGCGCGGCACCGGCTGGGTGCCCTTGCTGGAAAAGCGGCTCGCCGCGGAACGGATCCCGGCCAGAGTGATCAATGCCAGCATCAGCGGCGACACGACGTCGGGTGGGCGATCGCGCCTGGGCGCATTGCTCGCCCAGCACAAGCCCGCGATCGCGGTGATCGAGTTGGGAGCCAACGATGCCTTGCGCGGGCTGCCGCTGGACATGACCGAAGACAACCTCACTCAAATGACGCGCTCGGCGCAGCAGGCCGGCGCCAAGGTGCTGCTGGTGGGCATGCAGGTGCCGCCCAACTACGGCACGGCCTATTCGGACCGTTTCGCCGGCCTGTACCCGAAGATCGCGAAAGCGCAGAAGGCGGCGGTGGTACCGTTCCTGCTCAAGGGTGTGGCCGACGCAGTGGACCCGTCCCGGCTGTTCCAGCCCGATCGCCTGCATCCGAGGGAAGAGGCGCAGCCGATGATCCTGGACAACGTCTGGCCTGAACTGAAAAGGCTCGTGCTCGCGCCGGTGGGGGCTTCGCGTCCGTGAGCCTGCAAAAAGTCGCCGCGCACTACGCCATCGCCCGGCTCGATGACTTCAGCGCCGTCATCGATGCGCGCAGCGAAGCCGAATACGAGCTGGACCACCTGCCCGGCGCACTGAACTGGCCGTCGCTCAACAACGAAGAGCGCAAGACCATCGGCACGATCTACGCGCAGGTGAGCCCGTTCGAGGCGCAAAAACGCGGAGCGGCCCTGGTGGCGGCCAACATCGCGCGCCATATCGAGCGCGAGGTGATCGACAAGCCGCGCGGCTGGCAGCCTCTGGTCTATTGCTGGCGCGGCGGCAAGCGCAGCGGCGCGCTGGCCCTGGTGCTGGGCGAGATCGGCTTTCGGGTCGGCGTGCTCGAGGGCGGCTACAAGGCCTTCCGCAGCGCGGTGCTCGCGGCGCTGCCCGAATTGGCGGCGCGGCTGGACTATCGCGTTGTCTGCGGGCCCACCGGCGCCGGCAAGACGCGCCTGCTGCATGCGCTGGCGCACGCGGGCGCCCAGGTCCTGGACCTGGAGGCGCTGGCCAGCCACCGCAGCTCCGTACTGGGCACCATCCCGGGCCGGCCGCAGCCCATGCAGAAGCGCTTCGACACGCTGGTGTGGGACCAGCTGCGCCGGTTCGATCCGGTACGGCCCGTCTTCGTCGAAAGCGAAAGCCGGAAAGTAGGCAACCTGGCAGTGCCCGACGCGTTGATCGAGCGCATGCGCAGCAGTCCCTGCCTGCGGCTGGAGTTGCCCGACGACGAGCGCGTGTCCCTGCTGATGGAAGACTACGATTTCTTCGTGCAGGACCAGGCCCTGTTCTGTGACCGGCTGGGCGCATTGACCGAACTGCGCGGCAAGGCGGTGGTGCAGGCCTGGCAGGCGCAGGTGGCCGCGGGCCAGATTGAAAACGTCGTGCGCGAGCTGCTGCTCAAGCACTACGACCCCGGCTATGCGTCGTCGATAGTGCGCAACTTTAGTGGCTATGCGCAGGCGAAGACCATCGCGCCGGCCAATCGCTCGCCGGCTGCCATGGCCGAGCTGGCAGAGGCGATCCTGCGAGAGACGTAGAGTGGGGTTGTTCCCTCTCGCTCTGGAAGAGGGTCAGGGTGAGTGCAACAACAATCAGCGCTGCTGGGTCGCAGGTGGCGGCTGGCTGCCGGGTTCGCCCGAGGAACCATCACCTTCGCCGGTGCCGGCGACTTTCCGTTCGGCCTTGGCCTTGAGTTTGTCTTCCTTCTTTTTCTTCTTCGCCAATTCTTTCTGACGTTTTTCGTATCCGTAATTTGGTGTAGCCACAGGCGTTCCGTTTCTCGTTCAATGGCTTCAATGTAAGCGATAAAACGCCTGCCGGGGTGACCGCGCGACGGTTCCCGGCTACGCCAGCGCGCCCAGTGCCTGCTCCAGGTCGGCGCGCAGGTCTTCCACGGCCTCGAAGCCGATCGAAAAGCGCACCAGCACGCCCTTGTTTGGCCAGGTCGCCAGCCGGGGGCTGCGCATCGTGGCGACGTCGTACGGCACCACAAGGCTCACCGGCCCGCCCCAGGAATAGCCCAGCTTGAACAGCTTCAGCGCGTCGCAGAAAGCGTCGACTTGCGTCACGCTGTAACGCGGATCGAAAACGACCGAAAACAGCCCTGCCGCGGCGCCCCCGGCAGCCGGGCCGCTGCCCTCACCCCCGCACAGCACCCGCCAATGCTCGTGCCCGGGCGAACCTTCGAACGCTGGGTGCAGCAAGTGGGCGATTTCAGGCCGCGACCCGAGCCAGGCCGCGAGCGTGCGGGCCGCCTCATCCTGCGCCCCGTAGCGCAGCGGCAGGGTCGACAGCGAACGCAAAACCGCTTCGGCATCGTTGCCGCCGATGCCCCAGCCCACGTGCATGTGAGTGAGCTTCAGTTGCAGGTGCAGCTTCTCGTCGCGTGTGACGATGCTTCCCATCAGCACATCGCCGCCGCCACTGGGGTATTTGGTCAGCGCTTGCACGACGATGTCGGCGCCGCTGCCGGCCACGCGCTGTTCGCCCTGGCCGAAATCGAAGCCGTTGAACGCGAGGCCGGCGCCCCAGGTGTTGTCCAGCGCCGAGGTCACGCCGCGTTCGCGGCAGATGGCGGCAAGCTGCGCCACCGGCGGGAACTCCATGGTCACCGAGCCCGGCGCCTCCAGCCACACCAGCCTGGTCTGCGGCCCGATGCGCGATCGCAAATCGTCGGGCTTCATCGAGTCGTAGAACTGATGCGAGATGCCCCACTTCTTCATCTCGCCGTCGGCCAGGTTCTTGGTCGGGCCGTAGGCGTTGTCGGGGATCAGGACCTCGTCGCCGCCTTTGAGCAGGGCCATGCTGACGTTGGCGATCGCCGCGAGCCCGCTGGGCAGCAGGATGCAGAACGTGCCGCCTTCGAGCGCGGCGATGCGCTCCTCGAGCATGAACGTGGTTGGCGTCCCGTGCAGGCCGTAGGTGTAGCCCTTCTTGTGCTGCCAGTCGCGCGAACGCATCGCCGCGACGTTCGGAAAGATGACTGTGGAAGCCTTGAACACGCCCGGCTGCGGGCCGGCGAAGCCTTCGGGCGGAACGTAAGGATGGTGGATCAGGCCGGTGATCGGTTTGCTCATGCGCAGATGGTAGCGCGGCTCAAACTTTCCACTTCTCCAGCAGTTTGTCCGCCCCCATGCTGTCGTAGGTCTCGAACGGCTGGTGGATCCAGGGATTGGTCGGCAGGAATTCGACCGAGTAGTCGGCCGTGAACTTCGACAGGCCCTTGGTCCAGATCACCGCGCTGCGCAGCTCGGTGATGGGTTTGTAGCTGGTGCGCAGCATCTCGATCACGGCATGCAGCGTGTGGCCCGAGTCCGCGAGGTCGTCCACCAGCAGCACCTTGCCCGCGATCTCGCCCTTGGGCGTCGTGATGTAGCGTGCGATGTCCAGGTGTCCCTGCACGGTACCGGCCTCGGCCCGGTACGAGCTGGTGGACATGATGGCCAGCGGCTTGTCGAAGATGCGCGACAGGATGTCGCCGGGACGCATGCCGCCGCGGGCCAGGCACAGGATCGTGTCGAACTTCCAGCCCGACTGGTACACCTTGATCGCGAGCTTCTCGATCAGGCTGTGGTACTCGTCGTAGCTCACGTACAGGTGCTTGCCGTCTTCCGTCAACATGGGGCTGCTCCTCGCGTTCTTATTTTGGCAGGTAGGGATGCTGCATCATGATCGTCTGTTCGCGATCCGGGCCGGTCGAGATCATGTCGATCGGCACTCCCGTCACCTGTTCGATGCGCTGCAGATAAAGCCGCGCGTTGACCGGCAGCTTGTCGTACTGCGTGATGCCGACGGTGCTCTCGCTCCAACCTTCGATCGTCTCGTACACCGGCTTGCAGCGCGATATCTCGTCGGCGCCGAGCGGCAGGATGTCGGTGTGCTCGCCGTCCAGGACATAGCCGGTGCAAAGCTGCAGCTCCTTGACGCCATCCAGCACATCGAGCTTGGTGATGCACAGCCCGGACAGACCGTTGACCTGCGCGCTGCGCTTGAGCAGCGCCGCGTCGAACCAGCCGCAGCGCCGGCTGCGCCCGGTGGTCACGCCCTTTTCGGCGCCCACGGTCGACAGGTGATAGCCCACTGTGCCGGGCTTCTCCCACTCCAGCTCGGTCGGGAACGGGCCGCCACCCACGCGGGTGCAATAGGCCTTGGTGATGCCCAGGATGTAATGCAGCATGCCCGGGCCGATGCCGGCGCCGGCAGCGGCGTTGCCCGCCACGCAGTTGCTCGAAGTCACGTAGGGATAGGTGCCGTGATCGACGTCCAGCAGCGTGCCCTGCGCGCCCTCGAACAGCAGGTTGTCACCGCGCAGGTGCGCCTCGTTGAGCTCGCGCGATACGTCGGCCATCATCGGCTTCATCAGTTCGCCGTGCTTCATGGACTCGTCGAATACCTTGTGGTAGTCCACCGCCGGCGCATTGAGGTACTTCGTAAGCATGAAATTGTGCAGGTCCAGCACCACCTTGAGCTTCTCGGCAAAGCGGTCCGGGTGCTTGAGGTCCTGCACGCGCAGCGCCCGGCGCGCGATCTTGTCCTCGTAGGCCGGCCCGATGCCGCGGCCGGTGGTGCCTATCTTCTCGCTGCCGCCCTGCTCGCGCATCGTTTCGCGCGCGATGTCCAGCGCCGCGTGGTAAGGCAGGATCAGCGGGCAGGCCTCGCTGATCCGAAGGCGCGAGCGCACCTCGACCCCGGCCTTCTCCAGCCCTTCGATCTCCTCGAAGAGCTTGGCCGCGGACAACACCACGCCGTTGCCGATGTAGCACTTCACGTTCGGGCGCATGATCCCGCTGGGAACGAGGTGCAGCGCGGTCTTCACGCCGTTGATCACCAGCGTATGCCCGGCGTTGTGGCCGCCCTGGAAGCGCACCACGCCCTGCGCCATCTCGGTCAGCCAGTCGACCAGCTTGCCCTTGCCCTCGTCGCCCCACTGGGTGCCGACCACGACCACATTGCGGCCCTTTGTCTTTGTCATCAGATTACTTCCGGAAGAAAAAAATCAGATTGCCTTGACGATCCATTGGCCGGCGGCCAGGGCCAGCTCGCGGTCGCATTGAAATTCATTCACTTCGGTCTCGTGGCCCGGCAGCATGCACACCACCGTCTCGCCGTGGCTGCGCAAGGCGGCGATCGCGTTGCGCAGCTCGGACGCGTCCTTGCCGCTGTCCAGCCAGGGCGCGCGGATGGCGGCCTTGAGCGGCGGCTTGGCCACGACGGCGACCAGCTCCTTCAGGTCCAGGCTGAAGCCCACGGCCGGCCGGTTGCGGCCGAACACCGCGCCGACCTCGTCGTACCGGCCGCCACGCACCAGCGCATCGCTCGCACCCGGCGTGTAGACCGCGAACCGCGCGCCGCTGTAATACGCGTAGCCGCGCAAATCGGCCAGGTCGAAACTGACTTTGGCGCCGTGCAGATGGCCCGCCAGCCACTTCAGGTTGGACAGGGCTTCGCGCACGAGCGCGCTGGACGGCAGCGCCTTTTCCGCTTCGGCCAACACCTTGCCGTCGCCATAAAGGGACACCAGCGTTAGCAGGCCTTCGCGGGCAGCCGCCGGAAAATTTGCCGTGAGCGCGCGCAACTCGCTCGCGTCCTTGGTCGCGAGCGCCGCATGGACTCGCGCGAGAACGGATGCGTCCACGGGAACGCCGCTCAGGAGCGACCGGACGATACGCGCATCGGCCATATCCACCGTCACGTCCCCAACCCGCGCGGCCGCGAGGCAGTCGAGCGCGAGCCGCAAGGCTTCCAGGTCGGCTTCGAGTCCGGCATGGCCGTAGATCTCGGCGCCGAATTGAAGCGGCTCGCGGGTGGCGTGCGGTCGATCGGGGCGCGTGTGCAGCACCGGGCCGCAATAGCACAGGCGTGCCACGCCCTGGCGATTGAGCAGGTGCGCGTCGATGCGCGCGACCTGGGGCGTCGTGTCGGCGCGCAGGCCCATCATCCGGCCCGAGAGCTGGTCCACCAGCTTGAAGGTTTGCAGGTCCAGCGCCTCGCCCGTGCCGGTGAGCAGCGACTCGAGGTGCTCCAGCAGGGGAGGCATCACCAGCTCGTAGCCGTAACCCCGGGCGGTGTCGAGCAATTCGCGCCGAATTTCTTCGATATGCCGCGCCTCGGAAGGCAATACATCGGCGATGTGATCCGGCAGGACCCAGGCGGACATGGTGAAGGGACGCTGTTAAAAACAGTATTTTACCGGCCAGCCGGGCCCCTCCCGGCCTTCGCGTATGGGTGTTGCTGCGTCAGGACGTGATCCAGAGCAACACCAGGCCCATCAGGATGCTGCACAGCCCGAAGAAGCGCAGCTGCCCGTCCTGCAATTCCATCAGCCGCTGGAAAGTGCGGCGCCAGCCGCCCGGGGACAGAAACGGCAGCAGACCTTCGAGCACCAGGACCAGCGCAAGCGCGGCCCAGAGGATATTGCCGTCCAAGGCCCGTCCCGGCCTTATTTCTTCGCCGCGGCTGCCGCGCCGCTGTTGTTGCGGAACGCCTTGAAGAACTCCGAGCCGCTGGGATCGACCACCAACAGGTCGCCCTTCTTGTTGAAGCTGGACTTGTACGCGTCGAGGCTGCGATAGAACTGGGCGAACTGCGCATCCCGCCCGAACGCCTCGGCATAGATCGACGCGGCCTGGGCGTCGCCGTCGCCCTTGATCTTCTGCGCGTCGCGATAGGCATTGGCCACCGTCACTTCGCGCTGCCGGTCGGCGTCGGCACGGATCTTCTCGCCTTCGGCCGCGCCAGTGGAGCGCAGTTCGTTGGCCACGCGCTTGCGCTCGGCCTCCATGCGGCGATACACCGACTCGGTGATCGCGTCGACGTAATCGGCGCGCGTGATGCGCACGTCGACCACGTCCACTCCCCAGGGCTTTGCGCCCTTGACGACCTCGAGGACCTCGCGCTTGACGTCGGACATGAGCTGTTCGCGCTTGACCGACAGCAGCTCGCGCACCGTGCGCCGGTTGATCTCTTCCTGGAAGGCGTTACGCACCACGCGATTGAGCTGGTTGGCGCCGGCCGCCTCGTCCAGGCCGACGTTGCGGATGTACTGCAGCGGGTCGGTGATGCGCCAGCGCACGTACCAGTCGATCACCATGCGCTGCTTTTCCAGCGTCAGCATGGGCTCGGTGTCCGGGCTGTCCAGCGTCAGCAGCCGCTTGTCGATGTACGACACGTTCTGGAACGGCGGCGGCAGCTTGAAGTTCAAGCCCGGCTCCGTGATGACTTCCTTGATCTGGCCCAGCGCATAGACCACGCCGAACTGGCGCTGGTCCACCACGAAGAGCATCGAGCTGAGCAGCGCCAGCACCACCAGCGCCGACGTGACAATAAATCCGATCCGGTTCATTGTGTCAGTCTCCGACGAGCCGCCTCTAGGAGGCTGAGGCCCCCTTGGGGGGCAGCGAACATTTGTGAGCGTGGGGGCATTCTTTTCCTCCCCTAGCGCGATTCGCGCTCGCGGCCGCGCGAGTTGTCGCGGGTGCGCGAGTCGTTGGAGATTCCGGCCGGAGCCGAGGGCGCCTGTTGTGCGGCCGCCGGGGCCTCGGCCGCGCCACCCTGCGCCACCTGCTGCATGATCTTGTCCAGCGGCAGGTACAACAGGCTGGAGCCCTGCCGCGATTCGACCAGGATCTTGGTCACATTCGAGTAGATCTGCTGCATCGCATCGATATACATCCGGTCGCGCGTGACCTGCGGCGCGCGCTGGTACTCGGCCAGCACCGACTTGAACCGCTGCGCGTCGCCCTGGGCCTGCGCGACGACCTTTGCCTTGTAGGCATCGGCCTCCTGGGCCAGCCGCGAAGCCGCGCCCACCGCGCGCGGAATCACGTCGTTGGCATAGGCCTGCGCCTCGTTCTTGGCGCGCTCGCGCTCCTGGCCGGCCTTGAGCACGTCGTCGAATGCCGCCTGCACCTGCTCGGGCGGCCGCACGCCGCCTTGCTGCAGGTTTATGCCTACCACTTCGATGCCCACCTTGTAG
>DATNBX010000080.1:0-10386 GCA_035571795.1 Ramlibacter sp. | reverse complement strand
GGCCGACAGCGGCAGCTTCGAGCTGGCGGGCAAACCTTATACGCCCTCGGCGGTGCACGAAGTGGCCAAGGCCGGCATCGCGCGCACGTTCCAGAACATCCGCCTGTTCGCGGAAATGACGGCCATCGAAAACGTCATGGTCGGTCGCCACATCCGCACCCACTCGGGCCTGTTGGGTGCGATCTTCCGCACCCCCGGTTTCAAGACCGAAGAGGCCGCGATCGCCAAGCGCGCCATGGAGCTGCTCGATTACGTGGGCATCGGCAAGTACGCCGACTACAAGGCCCGCACCCTTTCTTATGGCGACCAGCGCCGGCTGGAGATCGCCCGGGCCCTGGCCACCGATCCGCAGCTGATCGCGCTGGACGAGCCGGCCGCCGGCATGAACGCCACCGAAAAGATCCTGCTGCGGCAGTTGATCGACCGGATCCGCAAGGACAACCGCACGATCCTGCTGATCGAGCATGACGTGAAACTGGTGATGGGCCTGTGCGACCGCGTGACGGTGCTGGACTACGGCAAGCAGATCGCCGAGGGCACGCCCGCGGACGTCCAGAGAAACGAAAAGGTGATCGAGGCCTACCTCGGTCACGACCATGTCGCCACCGGTGCCGCACCGGCGGTCGCGGCGACTGGAGTTGCGCAATGAACGACAAACAGACACTGTTGAAGGTGACCGGCCTGAAGGTGGCTTATGGCGGCATCCAGGCCGTCAAGGGCATCGATTTCGAAGTGCGCCATGGCGAACTGGTCACGCTGATCGGCTCCAACGGCGCCGGCAAGACCACCACGATGAAGGCCATCACCGGGCTGCTGGGCATGAACGACGGCGACATCGAATACATGGGGAAGAGCATCAGGGGCAAGGGCGCGTGGGACCTCGTCAAGCAGGGCCTGGCCATGGTGCCCGAGGGCCGCGGCATCTTCACCCGCATGACCATCGGCGAAAACCTGCAGATGGGCGCGCACATCCGCACCGACAAGCCCGATGTCGCGGTGGACCTGGACAAGGTGTTCAAGATCTTTCCGCGCCTGAAGGAACGCAAGGACCAGCTGGCCGGCACCCTGTCCGGCGGCGAGCAGCAGATGCTCGCGATGGGCCGCGGCCTGATGAGCCGGCCCAAGGTGCTGCTGATGGATGAACCGTCGATGGGGTTGTCGCCGATCATGGTCGACAAGATCTTCGAGGTGGTGCGCGAGGTTTACGCCCAGGGCGTGACGATCCTGCTGGTGGAGCAGAACGCCAGCCGCGCGCTGCAGATCGCCGACCGCGCTTATGTGATGGAGTCCGGCCTGATCACGATGTCCGGCGGCGCGAAGGAAATGCTCAGCGACCCGAAGGTGCGGGCCGCGTACCTGGGTGAGTGACCGCCCGTCCGTGCCAAGACGCTAGTAGCGGATCTGCAACCCGAGGTTGGTCGAACGCACGGCGTCGCGGCCGGTGCCTGCAAAACGGAAGTCGTTGCTGTCCCATTCCAGGGTGGCCGACACGCGCGGATTGAAGTTGTAGCTCAGGCCCGCGCCGACCGACGGGCCGAAGCCGCGATCCAGACCGGCCGCGATTCCACTGCCCGCCAGCGCGGAACTCTCGGCGCGGCCATAGGTCGTGCCCACCTTGCCAAAGACGCCGAATGACCCGCCCAGGGGCGCCTTGCCGACCAGCCTGAGGTTCAAACCCGTGGCACTGGTCTCGCCGCCCGCACGCGTGATGCGGCCCGAGTTGAGGTAGCCCAGCTCGACGCCCCAGAAGTCACCGATCATCTTCCCGGTGTAAAGCTGCACGGAGCGGTCGGTGTCATCGCACAAAAGGGCGGCGCTGCCGCACGGCAGGCTGTAGCGCGAGCGGCCCACGTTGAGCCCCAGGTAATTGCGGCCCGTGCCGGGCAGCCACAAGCGGGATTTGTCGGCTTCAGCGCTCCCCGGCTGGGTTTGCGCCGCTACAGGCAGAGCCGGCAGCGTGGCCGCCGCCGCGAAGACGAAACACAGAAGGGTGCGCAGCTTTGCCATGCTCCTGACTCCTGCCTGAGTGTGTTGAAGAGCCAATGTACCTGTCGGTAACGCGGTCTCTTGTCAGACAAATCGCACAGGCGTCGTAGGACATCTTGCTGGCTCATCAATCGACCTTGGCGCCGGACAGCTTTACCACTTTCCCGTATTTAGACAGCTCGGCTTTGATGAAATTCCCGAAATCTTCGGGGCTGCTGGGCACCGGCTCGGCGAGCAGACCGGCAAAACGGCTCTTGACCTCGGCCGTTTGAAGCGCGCCGACGAAAGCCTGATTGAGCTTTGCGACGAGTTCCCTGGGCGTGCCGGCCGGCGCCACCAGCCCCCACCACGTGTCGATGGTGAAGCCCTTGAGCGTGTCGGCCACGGGCGGCACATCCGGCAGCGCCGGTGAGCGATTCAGCGTGGTGACCGCCAATGCCTTGAGCTTGCCCGAGCGGATGTTGGGCGCCGCTGTCGCCAGGTTGTCGAAGTTGAAATCGACCTGCCCGGACAGCAGCGCCAGCTGCGCGGGGTTGCCTCCGTTGTAGGGAATGTGGACGGCGTAAATGCCGGCGCCCTGCTTGAACATCTCGCCTGCCAGATGGCCGGCACTGCCATTGCCTCCGCTACCGTAGTTCAGCCTGCCCGGATGGGACTTGCCGTAGGCGATCAGGTCGGCCAGGGTGTTGATCTTCAGCCGCGCCGCGCTCTCGGCGTTCATCACCAGCACGTTGGGCACCCGCACCATCTGCGTGATCGGCGCGAAATCCTTGGCCGCGTCGTAAGGCATCTTCGCGAACAGCCAGGGATTGATCGCGTGCGTGGCCACCGCTGCGATGCCGATGGTGGTGCCGTCCGGGGCTGCCTTGGCAACGGCGTCGGCCCCGATATTGCCGCCGCCGCCCGGCTTGTTCTCGATGATCACGGTGCCCAGGCTGTCCTTGACGCGTTCGGCAAGCACCCGCGCCGTGGCATCGACTGGACCACCGGCGGCATACGGCACGATCAGGCGGATCGGCCGTGCCTGGGCGAAGGCAAGCGGGCAGGACGAGGCCGCCGCGGCGGCCAGGGCGAGTAGGACAAGAGGTCTGCGGTTCATGCCGGGTATTGTGCAGAAGAGCCGCAGCGCATACGGAAGTGACAATCCTTTACGCCATGTACGAGCCGTCCGACAGCCGCGAGGCCTGGCCTGCGTTGATAGTGATGGAGCCATTTCCATTACCTTGATCAACAGGAGAAACTTCGCATGAAGATCCAAGCCTTCTTGATTGCCGCCGCGCTGGCCGGTGGCGCCGCCTTCGCCGCCGCACCGAATGACACGGCCAATGCGCCGGACACCAGCACGGTCACCACGAAGAAGGTCACCAAGCACCACAGGAAGGTGACGAAGAAGACCACCACCCGCCATACCGTGCGCCACGCGACAGCCCGCCGCGCGAATATGGGCGCCGCCGCCGCCCCGCAGACCGACACGAGCGACCGCGCCCGCGAGGCGCGCATGGATGACGCGTTGGCGAAGTACCGCCAATCGCCCCCGCAATGACAATCACTCTGTGTGCTTGTCCGCTTCGGTCGTGAACGCGTCGGCGTGGAATTCGTCCGGCGGCAGATTGGCCAGGGCGCTGTATTCCGCGCGGGCCGAGTCCACGACGATGGGCGCCCCGCAGGCGTAGACCTGATGGCCGGACAGGTCGGGGAAGTCCTCCAGCACTGCCTTGTGAACGAACCCGGTGCGGCCGGTCCAGTTGTCCTCGGGCAGCGCGTTTGAAATCACCGGCACGTACTTCAGGTTCGGCATGTCGGCCAGCCGGGCCCGCACCCAATCGTCCAGGTACAGGTCGAAAGGGCGCCGGCCGCCCCAGTAAAGGGTCGCCGGCCGGGCTATGCCCTTGAACTGCATGTGCTCGATCAAGGCCTTGATCGGCGCGAACCCCGTACCCGAGGCCAGCAGGATCATCGGCTTGTCGGAGTCCTCGCGCAGATAGAAGGCGCCGTAGGGACCTTCGACGCGCAGGATTTCCTTTTCCTTCATCGCCGTGAAGACGTGGTCGGTGAACTTGCCGCCCGGCATGTGGCGGATATGCAGTTCCACGGGCGGGCTGTTGTGCGGCGCGTTGCCCATCGAGTAGCTGCGGCGCACGCCGTCGCGCAGGATGAATTCGATGTACTGGCCGGCGTGATAGCGCAGCGTGTCGTTGGCGGGCAGCTGCAGCTTCACCAGCATGACGTCGGGGGATTTCTTTTCCATCGAGATCACGCGCGACGGCATCTTCCTGACCGGGAAGGCGCTCTCGTCGGTGACCTGGCGCGACTCCAGCACGACGTCGGTCTGCGGCACCCCGCAGCAGGTCAGGATGAAGCCGGCCGCTTCCTCGTCCGGGCTGAGGGCCTTGCTCTGGTGCAGGCCGTGGACCACGACGCCTTCGAGCTTCTTGCACTTGCACGATCCGCAGGCGCCGTCCTTGCAGCCATAGGGCATGCCGATGCCCTGCCGGATCGCCGCGGCAAGGATCGCCTCGCCGGAATTGACGCCAAACGAGCGGCCGCTGGGCTGCACGGTGACCTGGACGGGTCCTGCTGGGCTCTGGGCGCTCGTCATGGTTTGAGTATCCTCGGCTCTTATCGTTGGAATGGTTTTCCGATTTTGCCCTCAAACCAGAACTCCCTCGGCGCGCTGCCCGCGCGCTTTCGCCGCGAACGCGTGCTGATCGTCGGCTGTGGGGACGTGGGCTTGCGCGTCGGGCGTGCGCTTCACGCGCGGGTGCGGCTGTTGGCGCTGACCTCGTCCGGCCACAGGAGGGCGCTGCTGCGCTCGCGCGGGATCACGCCGCTGGCGGGTGACCTGGACTCGCCTGCCACGCTGGCGCGGCTGGCCGGCGTGGCCACACGCGTGGTGCACCTGGCGCCACCCGCCGCGGAAGCATCGGGCGAATGGTGGCGCGACCTGCGCACCGCGGCTTTGCTGCTGGCATTGCGCAGGCGCCGGGCCCCCGCATCGCTGGTCTATGGTTCGACCAGCGGTGTCTATGGCGACTGCGCCGGCGAACGTGTCGATGAAACGCGGCCGCTGCGCCCGGGCACGCCTCGAGCGCAGCGGCGTGCCGACGCCGAGCGGGCCGTGCGCCACTACAGCCGCGCCGCGCACGTGCGAGCCAGCATCCTGCGCATTCCCGGCATCTACGCGGCCGACCGCGAAGGCGGCACGCCGCGCGAGCGCCTGCTCAAAGGCACGCCGGTGCTCCAATCCAACGACGACGTGTACACCAACCACATCCACGCCGACGATCTGGCGCGCGCGGTGCTCGCAGCTTTGTGGCGCGGCAAGCCGCAACGCACCTACAACACCAGCGACGACAGCGAGCTGAAGATGGGGGATTACTTCGACTTGGCTGCCGATCTGTATGGGCTGCCCCGGCCCACGCGGCTGCCGCGCACCGCCGCCCAGACCGAATTGCCCCTGATGCTCCTGAGTTTCATGAGCGAATCCAGAAGGATGGAAAACAAGCGGCTCAAACGCGAGCTGAGGCTGGTCCTGCGCTACCCGACAGTGGCAGTGGGTTTGCGATAATGGATCAGCTCGAACACACTCGATTGAAGCCAATGATTCAACCCGTCATTCTTTGCGGGGGCTCCGGCACCAGGCTGTGGCCGTTGTCCCGCAAGTCGCTCCCCAAACAGTTCGTTCCTCTGGTGGGAAAACACAGCCTGCTGGAGCTGACCCTGGAAAGAGTGAACCGGTTCGGGCGCGACGGCTCGCATGGCGGAACGATCTGCGTCGGCTCGGAGGAGCACCGGTTCTTCATCAAGGAAGCGATGGATGCATCGGGTGCCCGCGGCACGATCATCCTGGAACCGGTGGCGCGCAACACCGCGGCCGCCATGGCACTGGCAGCGCTGCATGCCTCGCCGAGGCAGCTGCTGCTGTTCGCACCGGCGGACCACCATATCCCCGACGTCGATGCGTTCACTGCGATGGTTCAAGGTGCTGCGCCGGCCGCGGCGAGCGGCGCGATCGCCATTTTCGGAGTGACTCCGAGCTTTCCCAGCACGGCCTATGGCTATGTCGAATACGGGGACAAGCTGGCCGATGGGTACTCGGTCGTGCGCTTCATCGAGAAGCCCAATCTCCAGGCCGCGCAGGAGCTGCTTCTGACGGGTCGCGTGCTCTGGAACGCCGGGATCTTTCTGTGCAGCGCCGAAACATTGCTCGCCGCGATGGATCGGCACGCGCCGGATATTCTTGCTGCGTGTTGCGAGGCGATGGCGAAGTCATCGGCCGACGGCGTGTTCGTGCGGCCCGCCGAAAAAGACTTCGCCGCCTGCCGCTCCGAGAGCATCGACTACGCCGTCATGGAGCGGCATGAGAATGTGGCGGTCTTTCCGTTCAACGGCGCCTGGAGCGATGTAGGAAGCTGGAATGCGGTAGCCGACATGACACCACCCGATGCCGCCGGCAACCGGATCGCCGGCAACGGGCTGGCGGTCGAGGCACAAACCACATTCATCCACGCACCCACCAGGCGCGTGGTCGCGCTCGGCACGAAAGATCTGCTGATCATCGACACGCCGGACGCATTGCTGGTCGCTTCGCGCTCCTCCGCGGAGCAGGTGAAATCGGTGGTGAAGGCGCTGGAAGCCGAACAGAGCCCTGAGGCGGTAGTGCACCGCAAGGTTGCACGTCCCTGGGGCTGGTACGACAGCATCGAAGTCGGCGAACGCTTCCACGTCAAACGCATCCACGTGAAGTCAGGGGCGGCCTTGAGCCTGCAGATGCATCACCACCGCGCCGAGCATTGGGTGGTGGTCAGGGGAACGGCAGAAGTCACATGCGGCGCCAAGACCTTCCTGCTGAGCGAGAACCAGTCGACTTTCATTCCGCTGGGCGAGGTGCACAGGCTGCGCAACCCGGGCAAGACCGCCCTCGAAATGATCGAGATCCAGTCCGGCAGTTACCTGCAGGAAGACGACATCGTCCGGATCGAAGACGTCTACGGGCGCGTGGCGCCCTAGATGCCTGCAGGCTTGGCCAGCGTGGTCAGCCGGTCCACGCCTTTCAGGGTAAGCACCTTGGTGTCGCCTTCCTGCACCACGGTGAGCTTCATTTCGTCTTCCGGATTGGCGTGGGCCCAGATTCGCTTGTAGAACTGTTCGAGCGTCGTCACGCCGACCCCATCGACTGCCAGCACCACGTCACCGCGCCGCAGTCCGGCCGCTTCCGCCGGACTGTCGTTGGTGACGCGCACGACTAGCACGTGGCCATCCTGTTCGCTCGAGGTCACTCCCAGCCAGGGACGCCGGCTCTGCGCGCTGCGCCCCGTGCGCTGCATCTCGTCCAGGATCGGTTTGAGCAGGTCCACCGGCACGAACATGTTGCCCGGCACCGGAGGACTTTTGCCTAGGGCATCGGCGACGAACAAGCTGCCGATCCCCAGCAGCTCGCCGCGCCGGTTGAACAGCGGGGCGCCGCTGTGGTTGCCGATCGGCGGGCTGGTGAAGAGCGCCGCGTCGATGTGGTATTCCCAGTAGCCGGAGAACGGGCGCTTGCTCACCAGCCGCGTCACGGCCACGTCCGGCTGGTCGCCGCCGCTGGCCGCCATCAATGCGTCGCCCGGGCTCAGATCCTGGTGGCTGCCCAGGCTCACCGGGTTGATGCGAAGGGGCAGCAGCGGCTTGATCAATCCGAAGCCGGTCGCGACGTCATAGCCAACGGCCCGCGCGGGGAAAGTGCGCTCGTCGCGCGTCGTGATCTGGATGGTGTCGGCTTCCAGCATCAGGTAGCCGATCGTGAGGATCAGACCATCGGCACCGATCACGACGCCGGAGCCGGTGCGGTGGTGGCCGAGCGTTTCGGCGGAACGCGCATCCTCGGTAGTGGTGACCTCGACGCCGACGACGGCGGCATTGGCTTTGGTCAGCGCGTCGATCACCGACTGCATCGCCGGCGTGGGCTTGGTGTCGCCAAACGCACTGCCGCACACCACGACAAGACACGCGAAGGCGATACGAAAACAGGCACTCAGAAGTAAAGATCGAGTACGCATGTCGACTCCTTGCCGCGCGGCGGATGCCAGCGGAAAGGATGCACCGGAATCGCCCGCCGGACAAGCTGAGGCGCCGCTGATTGCGAACCCTTTCGAAGCCGCTTGCCCAATGCGCTGGCGGCTTTTTCGTGGGGGTTGACTGGGGGATTTCCCCATTCTTGGGGGGGGCAAAGACGGCCAGCGAATCGCTGAGCTCGGCAGTAGTGTACGAAACCGTACCTTCGTAGTCGCCCGTGTATTGGTATGTAACTTGCGCACGAGCTCGCCGGTCTGCCTTACAGATTTCAACAACTATTCATCAGGAGTTACTCATGTCAATTGCCCTTGCAACCGCCGAATCCGTACTCCAAAAAGTATCCCTCTTGATGAAGGGGGTCCCCGCCGACACCTTTTCGACGCCTCAACTTGCCAGCCAAGTGGTCGCCGACGGCAATTGGGGGGCGGTCCAGGCGCTCGTCAATGACTACCTGGCTTCGAAGGCAACCCAACTCGGCGGTACAGCGTTGGTGGCCCTCATGGCCGAGCAAGGGCTCGGCTTGCATTTGTCCGGCGCGGACGCCGCCGCCATCGCCGCGACGGTCGGCCCGGGCAAAGCGAGCTGGGCCGATCTCGTGGCCAAAGCCATCATTGATGTTGGTGGGGCTCCGGCTGAGACCCTGAACAACCGCGCAGTAGCGGCACAAGCGTTCACCGATGCGCTCATCAGTAGCGGCAAGGGCGGCTTGTACGTGGGCGCCGGACTTTACGGCGCCGCCCAGAGTCTGCTCAGCGGCATCAATGAGGACGCCACCACGCTGGAGCATGCGGTCGCGAACCTTCAGCAGCTGGTGTCCAAGCTGGGCGTCCACGGCGTGAGTGGCGTCGCCGAAGACGGCTATCTGTCGGGCGCGACCGTGTTCGTCGACAGCAACGCCAATGGCCAGCTCGACGCGGGCGAGTTCTCCACCATCACCGATGGCTCTGGCAACTTTGCCGTGCCTACCGACGCGCCCGCCGGAGACCTCGTGTTGTTTGGCGGGACCGACCTGCTGACGGGCCAGGCATTCCAGGGCGTGCTGACTGCGCCAGCCGGCGCGACTTTGGTCAACCCAGTCACCACCCTGATCCAGGGCCTGCTCAGCAATGGCCTGGCAGACAGTGCCCAGGCAGCTGCCGACATGGCTGGCCGGGCGCTGGGCGTGCCAGCCGGGGTGAACCTGCTGAACTACGATCCGGTCGCTGAGCTCGCCGCTGGGCACAACACGTCGCAGGCGCTCGCCGTGCAGAAGGTGACGACGCAGGTCGCCAACCTCATTACCCAGGTCTCCATGGGCTTCGACGCGGCCGCCGGCAATTTGAATCTTGCGCAAGCGGCCAACCTGGTCGTCGATGCCCTGGCGAAAGTGGTGGGCGCGACCGGGTCGATCGATCTGGCCAATTCAGCCTCTTTGGGGAACGTCATCGCGGCGGCTGCGCAAGACTACCTCGGAACGGCGCCATCGCCGGCGGTGCTTGCGATCATCAATCAGGTGGCAGGAATCACGGCAGCCAGCAACCAGGCTGTAGCGGATGCCACCAGCATCACGAATCTGGCCAAGGCCGCCGCCGTCGCCCAAGGGGACGCGGCGGACGCGATCGGCCTGGCTCTGAGTGGCGGCACGAATTTGACGCAGGTGTCGCAGGACTTCACGGGCTCCCATCTTCAGTCCGCCATCAACGCAGCCACCGTTGGCGAACTGCTGCCGGGAGTTCCGGTGCCGGTCGTCACGCCTCCAGTGGTTACGCCGCCGCCCGTGGTTACACCGCCGGTTGTCACGCCGCCGGTTGTCTCGCCGCCGGTCAACCACGCGCCCACGACGGGCGCGGTGACGCTGGCTGCGATCGCGGAGGATAGCGGAGCGCGGGTGATAACGCAGGCGCAGCTCTTGGGCAATGCCGCGGACCCGGACGGAAATCCTCTGACGGCTACGGGCCTGGCGATCAGCGCCGGCGCCGGCACGCTGGTGGACAACCACAACGGCACGTGGAGCTACACACCGGCGCTGAACGACAACACTGGGGTGAGCTTCACGTACACGGTGAGCGACGGATCCTTGACCGCCGCCGGGACGGCGACGATGGACATCACGCCGGTCAACGACGCTCCGGTGGGCACGGCCAGCGCGGTGCTGGCAGCGGGCAGCGAAGACACGCCCTACATCGTGAGTGCAGCCAACCTGCTGGCCGGCTTCAGCGACGTTGATGGCGACACCCTGAGCGTGACGGCGCTGAGCGCCAACCACGGCGCCGTCGTGGACAACGGCAACGGCACCTTCACCATCACGCCGGCGGCCAACTACAACGGCCCGGTCGCCCTGACCTACAACGTGGTGGACGGCAA
>DATNBX010000079.1:0-3968 GCA_035571795.1 Ramlibacter sp. | reverse complement strand
GGTTCACGTCGGAAGGGCGCCACGGCCGCAAGGGCCTGCGTTCGTTCTCGGTGTCGGGCCGGGTGAAGGAGCCCGGCGTCAAGCTGGCGCCGGCCGGCATCACGCTGGCCGAACTGATCGACGAATACTGCGGCGGCATGCTCGATGGCCATGAGCTGTACGGATACCTGCCCGGCGGCGCTTCGGGCGGCATCCTGCCGGCCGGCCTGAGCAACCTCCCGCTGGACTTCGACACGCTGCAGCCCTACGGCTGCTTCATCGGCTCGGCCGCCATCATCGTGCTGTCGGACAAGGACAGCGCGGTGGCGGCCGCGCGCAACCTGATGCGGTTCTTCCGCGATGAATCCTGCGGCCAATGCACGCCCTGCCGCTCCGGCACGGCCAAGGCGCTGGCGCTGATCGAGCAGCCGCGCTGGGACCGGCCGCTGCTGGCCGAACTGTCGCAGGTGATGCGCGATGCCTCGATCTGCGGCCTGGGCCAGGCCGCGCCGAACCCGGTCGATTGCGTGGTGAAGTATTTCGCCCATGAACTGGGAGAACAGGCATGAACGCCGTTACCCGGTCCGAAACGGCGCAGCTCGAAGCGCCGCTGGTCAGCTTCAAGCTGGACGGCCGCGAGGTCACCGCGCGCGCCGACGAGACCATCATCCAGGTCGCCGATCGCGAGGGCATAGCGATCCCGCGCCTTTGCTACAAGGACGGCATGGACGCGGTGGGCAATTGCCGCTCGTGCATGGTCGAGATCAAGGGCGAGCGCGTGCTCGCCCCCAGCTGCTGCCGCAATCCGGCCAACGGCATGGAGGTCAGCAGCAAGAGCGAGCGGGCCGTGGCCTCGCAGAAGATGGTGCTGGAGCTGCTGCTGGCGGACATGCCGGAAACAGCGTACACGCGCTACAACGAGGTCGACCAATGGGCGGCGCGGCTGCAGGTCGGCAAGCCGCGATTCGCAGCGCGCGCCCAGGTGCCGCCCGATCTTTCGCATCCGGCCATTGCCGTCAACCTCGATGCCTGCATCCAGTGCACGCGTTGCGTGCGGGCCTGCCGCGACGAACAGGTCAACGACGTGATCGGCCTCGCGTACCGGGGCGAACACGAGAAGATCGTGTTCGACATGGACGACCCCATGGGCACCTCGACCTGCGTGGCCTGCGGCGAGTGCGTGCAGGCCTGCCCGACCGGCGCGCTGATGCCGGCCCGCGGCGCGGCGCTGCCGGCGCCCGACAAACAGGTGGCGTCGGTCTGCCCGTTCTGCGGCGTCGGCTGCCAGCTGACCTACAACGTGAAGGACAACAAGATCCTCTACGTCGAAGGACGGGATGGCCCGGCGAACCACAGCCGCCTTTGCGTCAAGGGCCGCTACGGCTTCGACTACGCGCACCATCCGCAGCGCCTGACGGTGCCGCTGATCCGCCGCGCCGGCGTGCCCAAGACCGGCGACTTCACGATGGACCCGGACCGCGTGATGGACGTGTTCCGTGAAGCGAGTTGGGAAGAAGCGCTGGAGTTGGCGGGCGGCAAGCTCAAGGCAATCCGCGACCAGTACGGCCGAAAAGCCCTGGCGGGCTTCGGCTCGGCCAAGGGCAGCAACGAGGAAGCCTACCTGTTCCAGAAGCTGGTCCGCACCGGCTTCGGCAGCAACAACGTGGACCATTGCACCCGCCTGTGCCACGCTTCGTCGGTCGTCGCGCTGCTGGAGGGCATCGGCTCGGGCGCGGTATCGAACCCGGTGATGGACGTGACCAAGGCCGAGGTGGTATTCCTGATCGGCGCCAATCCCACCGTGAACCATCCGGTGGCGGCCACCTGGATCAAGAACGCCGCCAAGGCCGGCACCAAGCTGGTCGTGCTGGACCCGCGCCGCTCGGACCTGGCACGCCACGCCCACCGGTTCCTGCAATTCAAGCCCGACACCGACGTCGCGCTGCTCAACGCCCTGATGCACGTCGTCGTCACCGAAGGCCTGGTCGATGAAGCGTTCATCGCCAGCCGCACCATTGGCTACGATGAGCTGCGCCGCAACGTCGAGGGTTACAGCCCCGAGGCGATGGCACCGATCTGTGGCATCGATGCCGACACGATCCGCTACGTCGCACGGCTGTACGCCACCTCCCGGGCCTCGATGATCCTGTGGGGCATGGGCATCTCGCAGCACGTCCACGGCACCGACAACGCGCGCTGCCTGATCGCGCTGGCGCTGATGACCGGCCAGATCGGCCGGCCCGGCACCGGGCTGCATCCGCTGCGCGGGCAGAACAACGTGCAGGGCGCTTCCGACGCGGGGTTGATCCCGATGATGTACCCGGACTATCAGCATGTCTCGAATCCCGCGGCGCGCGCGCGCTTCGAAGCTGCCTGGCAGCTCGCGCCGGGCACGCTCGACGACATGCCGGGGCTGACCGTGGTCGAGGTGATGCATGCGATCAAGCACGGCGACGTGCGCGGCATGTACGTGATGGGCGAGAACCCCGCCATGTCCGATCCCGATGCCAACCACGCGCGCGAGTCGCTGGCCGCACTCGACCATCTGGTCGTGCAGGACATCTTCCTGACCGAGACCTGCTACCTGGCCGACGTGATCCTGCCGGCCAGCGCCTTTCCGGAGAAGACCGGCACCTTCACCAACACCGACCGGCTGGTGCAGATCGGCCGGCAGGCGATCGACCCGCCGGGCGACGCCCGGCAGGACCTGTGGATCATCCAGGAGATCGCGCTGCGCGTCGGCCTGGACTGGCGCTACAAGCATGTCAGCGAAGTATTCGACGAGATGCGCCACACCATGCCCAGCATCGCCGGCATCACCTGGGACCGGCTGGAGCGCGAGCATGCAGTCACCTATCCGTGCGTGAAGGAAGGCGACCCCGGCCAATCGGTCGTGTTCGTCGACGCCTTCCCGCGCGAGACCGGCCGCGGCCGCTTCGTGCCGGCCGACATCATTCCCGCCGACGAGCGCCCGGACAGCCAGTACCCCATGGTGCTGATCACCGGCCGCCAGCTCGAGCATTGGCACACCGGCAGCATGACGCGCCGGGCCGCCGTGCTGGATGCGCTGGAGCCCGATCCGGTTGCGCTGCTGCATCCGCTCGACCTGGCCGCGATGGACGTGGCGCCGGGCGGCGTCATCACGATCGCCTCACGCCGCGGCGAGGTGTCGCTCTACGCGAGAGCGGACGAAGGTACACCGCGCAACGCCGTGTTCGTGCCGTTCTGCTATTACGAGGCCGCGGCGAACAAGCTGACGAATCCCGCCCTCGACCCGTTCGCGAAGATACCGGAGTTCAAGTACTGCGCGGTGCGCGTCACGCCCGGCGGAGCGGAGCCGGTGCAGGCCGGCTATGGTGGCGGACAGGCGCTGGAGAAGACGGTTGGCGCCTGCAAGAATCCGGGCGAACTGCTATATTGAATCGGTGGCGAAAGGCGCCATAGCGGTCCAATATCCGATCAACGAACCAACCAAAAAGGCATCCATGAAAAAGATATTCTTCGTTCCTGGCCTCGTCATTGCGTTTGGCAGTTTGCTCGCAGTCAATGCCTTCGCACAGACCAAACCCGACGTGCTGGTCAAGCAGCGCCAAGCAGCCATGACACTGCAAGGCAAGTATTTCGGCCCCCTGGGCGGCATGGCGGCTGGCCGCGTGCCGTACGACGCAGCGGTGGTGGCGCGCAATGCCGGATACCTTGAAGTGATATCCAAGATGCCATGGGATGGTTTCGACGCCAGCACCTCCGGCGAGAAAAGCAACGCATTGCCCGAGGTTTTCTCGAACACAGCCAAGTTCAAGCAGGCCGCTGATAACCTCCAGACCGAAATCGGAAAATTGGCGACTGTGTCAAAAGGCGGAAATGAAGCCGACACGAAGGCAGCTATCGGCGCAGTGGGCAAGGCCTGTGGCGCTTGCCACGATGACTTCCGCGTCAAACCGAAATAGCATCTGAAACGCCGCGCCACACCGCGCGGCGCAAGCGCTTCA
>DATNBX010000078.1:0-10687 GCA_035571795.1 Ramlibacter sp. | reverse complement strand
ACATGGTGTCCGACACCAAGAAGAACGTGAAGCGGGCCACCGGCTTCGGAGCAAGGAAATGAAGTTTTCCGTATTCCAGATCAGCCGCAAGGGCGGGCGCGAAAAGAACGAAGACCGCATGGGCTATTGCTACACGCGCGAATCGGGCCTGTTCGTGCTGGCCGACGGCATGGGCGGTCATCCCGAAGGCGAAGTCGCGGCCCAGCTGGCCCTGCAGACCATCTCGGCGCTGTACCAGAAAGAGGCCCGGCCGATCGTGGGCGACGTGACCGAGTTCCTGTCCGCCTCGCTGATGGCCGCGCACCACCAGATCATCCGCTACGCGAGCGAGAAGGGCATGCTGGATACGCCGCGCACGACGCTGGTCGCCGCGATCGTCCAGGGCACCTCGGCCACCTGGGTGCATTGCGGCGATTCGCGCCTGTACGTCGTGCGCCAGGGCGAGCTGCTCACGCGCACGCGCGACCACTCCTATCTGGAGCAGCAAAGCGGCGCGGGCGTGGTGCGCATCGACCGGATCAACCGCAACATCCTGTTCACCTGCCTGGGGTCGCCCACCAAGCCGGTGTTCGACATCACCGGACCGGTGGCGCTGCAGCAGGGCGACAAGATCCTGCTGTGCTCCGACGGCCTGTGGGGCAGCGTGAGCGACGTCGACATCGTGAACCACCTGAGCACGCAGCCGGTGTCGGAAGCGGTGCCGGACCTGGTCGAGGAGGCGCTGCGCAACGGCGGCGAGGGCAGCGACAACGTCACGGTGATCGCCCTGGAGTGGGAGACGCCCGACACCTTCGAGTCCACCCGCGGCATTTCCACCGACAGCATCATGGACGGCGTGTTTGCCTCCACCATCCAGGCCGGTGTGCTCGACACCGTCGTCGAGGACCTGGACGATGCCGCGATCGAGCGATCGATCGCCGAAATCAACGAGGCGATCCGGCGCTCGGCGGCCAGAAAAACATAGACGGCGCCGCGGTCGCGGCGCCGTCCTTCCAGGAAACTTTGATGACTTTCGCGAGAACCGGCGGCCGCGCCGCCGACCAGCTGCGCCCGATACGCATCACGCGCGGCTACACCATCCACGCCGAGGGCTCGGTGCTGATCGAATTCGGCAACACCAGGGTCCTGTGCACCGCCTCGGTGGAGGAAAAAGTGCCGCCGCACAAGCGCGGCAGCGGCGAAGGCTGGGTCACGGCGGAGTACGGCATGCTGCCGCGCGCCACGCACACCCGCAGCGACCGTGAAGCCGCGCGCGGCAAGCAAAGCGGCCGCACCCAGGAGATCCAGCGCCTGATCGGCCGATCGATGCGCGCGGTGTTCGATCTGAAGGCCCTGGGCGAACGCACCATCCAGATCGATTGCGACGTGCTCCAGGCCGACGGCGGCACCCGCACGGCGGCCATCACGGGCGCGTTCATCGCCGCGCAGGACGCGGTGAGCAAGTTGTTGGCGGGCGGCCAGCTTGCAAGCTCGCCGATCACCGGGCCGGTGGCGGCGGTGTCCGTGGGTATCGTCCAGGGCCTGCCCCTGCTCGATCTCGAATACATCGAGGACGTGAGCTGCGATACGGACATGAACGTGGTCATGACCGGCGCCGGGCACTATGTGGAAGTGCAGGGCACGGCCGAAGGCGCCGCGTTCACCCGCGCCGAAATGGACGAGCTGCTGCGGTTGGCGGAAAAGGGCATTGCCGAGCTGGTGGTGCTGCAGGAAAGAGCGTTGGCTGCTTAGCTCCCTCCCCTTCCGGGGGAGGGTGGGGTGCGGGCGGCGCGGCGACAATCTCACCTTCATCCATGATTTCGAAGATCGTCCTCGCCTCCAACAACCCCGGCAAGCTGGCCGAGCTGCGCGCCATGTTCGCCCCGCTGGGCATCGAGCTGATCCGGCAATCGGACCTCGGTATTTCCGAGGCCGAGGAGCCGCATCGCACCTTCGTGGAAAACGCACTGGCCAAAGCGCGCCACGCCGCGCGCGCGAGCGGGCTGCCGGCCCTGGCCGACGACGCGGGCCTTTGCGTCGAGGCTTTCGGCGGCCTGCCGGGCGTCGACACCGCCTTCTACGCGACCCGGTTCGGCTACGAGAAGGGCGACGCCAACAACGTCAAGGCCCTGCTCGAGCAGCTGAAAGACCAGCCCAACCGCCGCGCCGCCCTGGTCAGCACGCTGGTGGCCCTGCGCACGCCCGAAGACCCCGAGCCGCTGATCGCGGTGGGCCGGGCCGCCGGCGAGATCGCACGCGCGCCGGTGGGCAGCAACGGCTTCGGCTTCGATCCGGTGATGTACATCCCCGAGTTCGGCAAGACCTTCGCCCAGCTGCCGGTGGAAGTGAAGAATGCCAACAGCCACCGCGGCAAGGCGGCGCGGCAGATGCTGGAGCTGATCCAGGAGCGATGGCTGTGAAGGACGTTGGGCACTACCTGCGGCCGGGCACGCTGCAGCTGGGCGCCCAGCCACCGCTGTCGCTGTATGTGCACCTGCCCTGGTGCCTGAAGAAGTGCCCCTACTGCGACTTCAACTCGCATGAAATCGGCCGCGGCGAGGGCGGCAGCGTGCCCGAGCAGCGTTACCTCGATGCGCTGGTGGCCGACCTGGAGGCGGCGCTGCCGCTGATCTGGGGCCGCGCCATCCACAGCATCTTTCTGGGCGGCGGCACCCCCAGCCTGTTCTCGCCCGAGGCAATCGATCGCCTGCTGGGCGATGCGCGCGCGCGGCTCATGCTCGAGCCGGATTGCGAGATCACGCTGGAGGCCAATCCCGGCACCTTCGAGAAGGACCGTTTCCGCGCGTTCCGGCAGGCCGGCGTCACGCGGCTGTCGATCGGCGTGCAAAGCTTCAACGATGCACACCTGAAGGCGCTGGGCCGGGTGCACGACAGTGCGCAGGCCATCGCGGCAGTGGAAGAAGCGGCCGTCGCATTCGATACCTTCAATCTCGACTTGATGTACGCCGTGCCGGGCCAGCAGATGGCCGACCTGGAACGCGACCTGGTCCAGGCGCTGGCCTTGATGCCGCCTCACCTGTCGGTCTATCACCTGACGATCGAGCCCAACACGTATTTCGCGAAGTTCCCGCCGCAAGTTCCCGATGAAGACCTGGCCTATGCGATGCTGGACCGCATCACCGAAATGACCGCCGGCGCCGGCATGCAGCGCTACGAAGTGTCGGCCTACGCCAAGCCGGGTCACCGCTGCCGGCACAACCTGAATTACTGGCAGTTCGGCGACTACCTGGGCATCGGCGCCGGCGCCCACAGCAAGATCAGTTTCCCCCATCGCGTCGTGCGCCAGGTGCGTTATCGCGAACCCCGGCTCTACATGGACAACGCCATCGCTGGCCAGGCACTCGCGCAGGACGACGAGGTGAACCGCGCCGACCTGCCGTTCGAATTCATGCTCAATGCCTTGCGCTTGCGCGAAGGCTTCACCCTGGCGCAGTTCACCGAGCGCACCGGGCTGGCACTGAGCGCGATCGAGCAGCCCCTGCAGGAGGCGCAGCGCAAGGGGCTCGTCGAGCGCGATCTGCTGCGGGTGCGGCCCACCGAACGCGGCTTCGATTTCCTGAGCGACCTGCAGGCGCTTTTTTTGGCTGGCTCATCAGTGGCCTGAATCGCCGATTCAATCGGCTTCTGCGCGCATGCGTTCTTTGCATGGAAGCGCGCCGATACGGCATTTGCGCTTGCCCGGCCGGAGCTCTAGAGTGTGGACCTGGCGCGCCAAGCGGGACGCTCGCATGCCCGGCGCCACAGAACACCAAGGGACCTTCCCATGAATGCCGCAACCCAAGCCCTGCACGACCGACTCGCCGCTGTCCTGGCCCTGGCCTCTTCCCGGCTGGACGCCGCCAGGTGCAAGACCGTCGAGGCGTTCGCGCCCGAATACTTCAGCCGGCTCGACCCCGAAGACCTGGCCGAGCGCACGCCCGAGGATCTTCTCGGCGCTTTGCTGTCGCACCTGCAGCTGGGCGAGGTGCGCGCGGCGGGCCGGGCCACGCTGCGGATCTTCAGCCCGACCCCGGGCGAGGACGGTTGGTGGTCGCGCCATTCGGTGATCCAGGTCATCAATGACGACATGCCGTTTCTGGTCGATTCCACCAGCCTGGAGATCAACCGGCAAGGGTTGACGCTGCACCTGATCGCACACCCGATCTATGCCGTCAGGCGCGACGCGAACGGCCAGCTCGAATGGATCGGCGCTCCGCACCTGGCCTTGCCCGGGTCTGCGCGCGAATCCTGGATGCACATCGAGATCGACCGGTTGCTCGACGCCGAACAGCGCCAGGCCCTGGCCGCCGGGATCGAGCGCGTGCTGGCCGACGTGCGCGCGGCCGTGAGCGACTGGAAGGCCATGCTCGCCCGGCTGCACGACGCGATCGAGGAACTGCGGCGCACGCCGACCACTGTGCCGCATGCCAACGTCGCTGAAAGCCGCGCGTTCCTGCAATGGCTGGCCGACGACCACCTGACCCTGCTGGGTTACCGGCAGCACGACCTGGTCGACGAGCAGGGAGAAGCCGCGCTGCAACTGGTGCCCGGCAGCGGGCTGGGCGTGCTGCGAGAGACCGCCGAGGAAAAACTCTCCGCCAGCTTCGCGGCGCTGCCGCCGCAGGCGCGCGCAATGGCGCGGGCGCCGCTGCCCGTGCTCGTGGTCACCAAGGCGAATACCCGCTCGACGGTGCACCGGTCGGGCTACACCGACTACATCGGGGTCAAGCGCTACAACGAACGGGGCGAGGTGATCGGCGAGCACCGTTTCATCGGCCTGTTCACGTCCACCGCTTATAGCGCGCGCGTGTCCGAGACGCCGCTGCTGCGCGGCAAGGTGGAGGCCATCGCCCAGCGTGCGGGGCTGCCGCCCGGTGGACATCTGGCCAAGGCGCTGGACCACATCCTGGAGACCTATCCGCGCGACGACCTGTTCCAGATTCCGGACGACGACCTCTATGACACGGCGTTGGGCATCGTCTCCGTGGGCGAGCGGCAGCGGCTGCGCCTGTTCATGTGGCGCGACCCGTTCGACCGCTTCATCTCGTGCCTGGTCTACGTTCCGCGCGAAGCCTACTCCACCGACCTGCGCGTCAAGTTCCAGCGCATCCTGATGGCGGCGTTCGACGGCACCAGCGCCGAATTCGATGTCATGCTCAGTGAGGCGATGCTCGCGCGCATTCACTTCAGGGTGCGCACGAAGCCGGGTCAGATCCCGTCCTTCGAGCGCAAGGACCTCGAGCGCAAGCTGGCCGCGACGGCGCGGCGCTGGGACGACGAGCTGCGCGACGCGCTCGTGAGCGCGCAGGGTGAGGGCGATGGGCTGGCCCTGTTCAAGCAGTGGAGCGCGGCATTCCCGGCCGATTACCGCGACCGCGTGGCCGGTCGCGACGCCGTGCCCGACGTGCGCAAGCTGGCGGCGCTGTCGCCGCAGGATCCGCTGGGGCTGGCGCTGTATCAGTTGAACGGCGCTGCGGGCGCGCTCGGCCTGAAGGTGTACCGGCGCGGCGCGCCGCTGGTGCTGTCCGACAGCCTGCCCATGCTGGAACATATGGGCGTGCGCGTGATCGCCGAAGCCAGCTACCGGATCGGCGCGCAGGGCGACGATCCCGAAGGCATCTCACTGCACGACTTCGAATTGCAGGCGCCGCTGACCGGCGAGTTCGAGGCCGAGACCCTGGCGCGGCTGTTCGAGGACGCGTTCGAGCGCGTGCTGCGCGGCGAGATCGAAAGCGACGACTTCAACCGCCTCGTGCTGCTGGCCGGCCTGGCTGCCGACGAGATCGTGGTGCTCAGGACCTACGCCAAGTACTTGAAGCAGATCGGCTTTGCCCAGTCGCAGGCCACGATCGCCGCCACCTTGTCGGCGCACCCGCGCATCGCCCGGATGCTGGTGAGCCTGTTCAAGCTGCGCTTCGATCCGCAGCGGCGCGACGAGCAGGGGGCCACCTCGCAAGTCAGCGCCATCGAAAAGGCGCTGGAAAAAGTGAGCAACCTGTCGGAAGACCGGGTGCTGCGGCAGTTGCTGGCGCTGGTGGATGCGACGCTGCGCACGAACTTCTGGCGCACCGGTATCGGTCACTCGGGCGCGGCCGGTCCGCGCCGCCAGTTCCTCAGCGTCAAGCTCGACTCGGCCAAGGTCCCGGGGCTGCCGCAGCCGGTGCCGCTCTACGAGATCTTCGTCTATTCGCCGCGCTTCGAAGGCATCCATTTGCGCGGCGGCAAGGTGGCGCGCGGCGGCCTGCGCTGGTCCGATCGCCCCGACGATTTCCGCACCGAAGTGCTGGGGCTGGTCAAGGCACAGATGGTGAAGAACATCGTGATCGTGCCGGTGGGCTCCAAGGGCGGCTTCGTGCTGAAGAAGGCGCCGCCCGCGACCGACCGCGACGCCTTCATGAAGGAAGGTATCGCCTGCTATCAGGAATACCTGCGGGGCCTGCTGGACCTCACCGACAACCTGGTCGGGGGCCGGGCCGTGCCGCCGCCGCAGGTGGTGCGCATCGACGGCGACGACCCCTACCTGGTGGTGGCGGCCGACAAGGGAACAGCCACGTTCTCGGACTACGCCAACGAGGTGAGCCAGGAGTACGGCCATTGGCTGGGCGACGCCTTCGCCTCGGGCGGCAGCGTCGGCTATGACCACAAGGCCATGGGCATCACCGCGCGCGGGGCCTGGGAAAGCGTCAAGCGCCATTTCCGCGAAATGGGCGTGGACATCCAGACGACCGATTTCACCGTGGTGGGCATCGGCGACATGTCGGGCGACGTGTTCGGCAACGGCATGCTGCTGTCGCCGCATATCCGGCTGGTGGCGGCGTTCGACCACCGCCACATCTTCATCGACCCGCAACCCGACCCGGCAGTCGCGCTGGCCGAGCGCCAGCGCCTGTTCGCGCTGCCGCGCTCGTCCTGGGCCGACTACAGCCTGGGCCTGATCTCCGAGGGCGGCGGCATCTGGGCGCGCTCGGAGAAATCGATCCCGGTTTCGCCCCAGGCCCGCGCCGCGCTCGGCATCAGCGCCGACCGGTTGACCCCCACCGAGCTGGTTTCGGCAATCCTCAAGGCGCCGGTGGACCTGCTCTACAACGGCGGCATCGGCACCTATGTCAAGTCCAGCAGCGAGACCCACCTGGAAGTAGGCGACCGAGCCAATGACGCGCTGCGCATCAACGGCGCTGAATTGCGCGTCAAGGTGGTCGGCGAAGGCGGCAACCTGGGCTTCACCCAGCGCGGCCGCGTCGAAGCCGCCCTGGCCGGCGTGCGCCTGTATACGGATGCCATCGACAACTCCGCCGGGGTGGATACCTCCGACCACGAGGTCAACATCAAGATCCTGCTGGGGCTGGCGGTGGACGAAGGCAAGCTCACGCCGGCCCAGCGCAACGAGATCCTGCCGGGGATGACCGGTGACGTGGCCGCACTGTGCTTGCGCGACAACTACTTCCAGACCCAGGCGCTGTCGGTTGGCCGGCGCCTCGCGCCCAGCCAGGTCGACGAGCAGGGCCGCTTCATGCGCTTCCTGGAAAAAGCCGGACGGCTGCACCGCGCGATCGAGTTCCTGCCCACCGACGATGAGCTGGCCGAGCGCAAGGCGCGCGGCCTGGGGTTGACTACCCCCGAACTGGCGGTCTTGCTGGCGTACAGCAAGATGTGGCTGTCGGACGAGCTGGTGGCTTCCGACCTGCCGGAGGATCCCTGGATCGGCAGTGCCTTGCAGCGCTACTTTCCGGCCGCGCTGAAGACCGAATTCGGCACTTACATTCCGCGGCACCCGCTGCGCCGCGAGATCATCGCGACGCACGTGCTCAACAGCATGGTCAACCGCGTCGGTTCGACCTTCGTGCATCAGCTGGGCGAACTGACCGGCGCCGCCGCGCCCGAGGTGGTCCGCGCTTACCTGCTGACGCGCGAAGTGTTCGGCAGCGTGGAACTGTGGCAGCGCATCGAGGCGCTCGACAACAAGGTGGCCGACAGCGTGCAAAGCGAGATGATCGCCGAGTGGCACCGGCTCATCGCTCGCGCGACGACCTGGTTCCTGCGCTCCAAGCGGCTGCAGGAGCCGCTGGAGCAGGCCGCCCAGAGGCTGCTGCCGGCGATCGCTTTTCTGCGCACGAGGCTGGAGCCCGAAGCGGCCGATTCGGCGCGCGCCGCGGCCTGGGTCCAGGCCGGCGTTCCGCGTGACTTGGCGCAACGGGTGGCTGCGGCCGATCGCCTGTTCAGCGCGCTGGACATCGCACAGATTGCCGACGCGGGCCACAGTCCGCTGGACGCGACCAGTGAAGTGCACTTCGGTATCGGTGAACGGCTGGGGCTGGAAAAATTCCGGCAACAGATCGAACTGCTGCCCGCCGAAACGCACTGGCAGAGCCTGGCCAAGGTCGCGCTGGCCGACGACCTGGCCGACTTGCAGCGTTCGATTGCGCTCGACGCGGTGAGCCGCCATCCGGCGGGCCCGGCCGCCGACAAGCTGTCGTCGTGGGAAGCGCGCAACCCGGCGGCATTCAGCCGGGCCCGGCGCCTGGTGGCCGAGCTGGCCGACGCGGCGAGTCCGGACCTGGCCATGTTGTCGGTGGCGCTGCGCGAGTTGCGCAACCTGGTTTGACGCCGCGGGGCAGCTGCCCCGCGCTGTCGAGTCCCTAGCGGCGTTGTCTGACATGGCGCCGGGGTGCGCCCCGCTAAGCTGCACTTCTTACGTGCCATGGTCGATCGTCTTTCCGGCCGCCCGTCACGCGCAACGCGGCGGGGTGAACTGACTGGGCTGCCTCCTGTGATGTCCCGGCGGTCCTTGTGCGGCCTGGCCGCTGCCTGGCTTGGCCTGCTGGCCTCTTGCGGCGGTGGGGGCGGCGAGGCGCCGGCACTGGAACCGGTGGTGGCGCCGGCGCCGCCAGTGGAACTGCCGCCGCCAGCGCCGCCGCCAGTGGAACCGCCTGCGGCGCCGCTGGTCGCCCCCGGCAACTGGGTCGTGATGGGTTCGTCGACGCCTGCCGGCGCGGGCGCCAGGATACAGTCCTGGGTTCAAGCGGTGACAGCGAAGTATGCGGACCGCTCGGTCACTGTCTTCAACATCGCCAAGGGCGGAAAGACGACCTACGAGGCACTGCCCGCGGCCACTCCCCTGGTCGATAACCGGCCGCCACCTGATCCGGAGGCCAATGTGGATGCCGCATTGGCCAAGTCGCCCAAGCTGGTGATCATTTCCTTCCCGAGCAACGACACGACGGTCGGCTACAGCGTGGACGAGACGGTCCAGAACCTGATGCGGGTCAGGTCCATCGCGCAAACCGGCGGCGCCTCGGTCATCGTGGTTTCGATGCAGCCGCTGTCCACCATCCCGGCGGAACGGCTGGCACTGCTGGCGGAGATCGACGGGCACCTGGCCGCCTTGGTCGGCCCATGTTTCGTCCCGACCCGCGAGGCGCTGGCGGCCCCGGACGGCACGCTCGCTCCGAGCTACGACTCGGGCGATGGCGTGCACGTCAACGACGCCGGCCATGCCGTCATTGCGGCCAGGGTCGAGGCAGTCATCGACTCAGGCGAGTGCGTCCGCGCGGCGCCCTGACCGGCCTGATCAATTTCTTAACCCGGCTAGGCATTTTGCTTAGCCTTGGCGGGGCCGCAGATGGTCTTATCGAGTCTCACGAACGAGAGGCCGCTGTGGACCTTGCCCCGATTGAGCTGTCGAAAGTGCTGGCCGAGGAGCGCCAACTGCGCGCCAGCCTGGAGCAGGAGCTGGCGCAGGCGCGGCACGCACTGCAGGAAGCAGAGAGCAGGCTGGCGTGCAAGTCGCAACCATGCCGGCTGCGGCAGATCGAGCAGGAACAGAGGTGGCAGCATGCGACGCTGGAGTCCCTGATCAATTCGATTCCGGATCCGATCTCCTACCGCGACACCAGGGGCGTTTACCTCGGCTGCAATGGCGCTTTCCTCGAGCTCGTGGGCAAGCCTGCCAGCGAAATCATCGGCCGCACGCCGCGTGAAGTCACCGACCCCGAGCGGGCAGCGTGGGTCGAGCAGCGGGATGCGGAGGTGCTGGCTTCATTGCAAAAGAGTTCCTGCGAATCCTGGGTCGAGTACCCCGACGGGCGCAGGGCGCTGTTCGACTCCAGCAGAAGCCCGCTGCGCGACCGCGACGGCCATGTCCTGGGCATCCTGAGCATCGCCCGCGAGATCACGCAGCGCAAGAAGCATGAAGAGGAAACCAGCCGGGCCAGGGAAATTGCCGAAGAAGCCACGCGCATGAAGTCGGACTTCCTGGCCAATATGAGCCATGAAATCCGCACGCCGATGAGCGCCATCATCGGGTTGTCGAACCTGGCCCTGAAGACCGCGCTGGCTCCGCGCCAGCGCGACTACCTGCTGAAAGTGCAGGCCGCCGGCCAGCACCTGCTGGGCGTGATCAACGACATCCTGGATTTCTCCAAGGTGGAAGCGGGCAAGCTGGACCTGGAGCACAGCGAGTTCGAGCTGGAAAAGCTGCTGGACAACACAGCCAGCCTGATCAGCGAGAAAAGCCACGCCAAGGGGCTGGAGCTGGTGTTCGAGGTGGCCCCGGACGTGCCGCCCAACTTGGTGGGCGATTCGCTGCGCCTGGGCCAGATCCTGCTGAACTACGCCAACAACGCGGTGAAGTTCACCGACAAGGGCGAGATCATCATTGCGGTGCGCGCCAGCGATCGCAGCGACAAGGACGTGTTGCTGCATTTTCGGG
>DATNBX010000077.1:0-10998 GCA_035571795.1 Ramlibacter sp. | reverse complement strand
TCTTGTAATGCTCGATCAGCCCCGACGCCTGCAGCACCAGCGAGATGCTTTCGCGCAAGGTGAGGTTGAGCGTCTGCTCGCGCAAGCTGTCAATCTTCGCGACGAACGCCGTCAGATTGGCGCCGGCCTTCCCCTTGGTGGCGCCGACGGCGTCGTGCAGCGAGCAGCCGGCCGCCCGCGCGGCGTCCTGCAACTGTTCGATGCTGCGTGCCCCGATGCCGCGCGGCGGGAAATTCACCACCCGCATGAAGCTGGTGTCGTCATTCGGGTTCTCCAGCAGGCGCAGGTACGCCAGCGCGTGCTTGATCTCGGCCCGTTCGAAAAAGCGCAGCCCGCCGTACACGCGGTACGGCACCGCCGCATTGAACAGCGCCGTTTCGATCACCCGGCTTTGTGCATTGCTGCGGTAGAGAACCGCAATCTCGTGGCGTTCGTAAGCGGCCTCCGGCCCCGCGCCCCGCACCAGGTGCCGCATCTCCTCGACCATCCACTGCGCCTCGGCCAGATCGGTGGGCGCCTCGTACACCCGCACCGGCTGGCCCGGGCCCTGGGTCGTGCGCAGGTTCTTGCCCAGCCGGGTCTTGTTGTGGCTGATCAGCTCGTTGGCCGAATCCAGGATGTTGCTGTGGCTGCGGTAGTTCTGTTCCAGCTTGACCTGGTGCACGACATGGAACTCCCGCACGAAGTCGGCCATGTTGCCCACCCTCGCGCCGCGGAACGCGTAGATGCTCTGGTCGTCGTCGCCGACGGCGAAAACCGAGTTGCCGCCGCCAGCAAGGTCCTGCGCGCCCTGCGCGAACATCTTGATCCAGGCGTACTGCAATCTGTTGGTGTCCTGGAACTCGTCGATCAGGATGTGGCGGAAGCGCCGCTGGTAGTGCTCGCGGATCGGGTCGTTGTCGCGCAGCACCTCGTAGCTGCGCAGCATCAGTTCGCCGAAATCCACCACGCCTTCGCGCTGGCACTGCTCCTCGTAGAGCTGGTAGATCTCCACCTTCTTGCGGTCTTCCTCGCCCCGCACCTCCACCATGTTGGGCCGCAGGCCGTCTTCCTTGCAACCGCCAATGAACCACTGGGTCTGGCGGGCCGGAAAGCGCTCCTCGTCGACGTTGTGCTGTTTCATGAGCCGCTTGATCGCCGACAACTGGTCCTGCGAGTCCAGGATCTGGAAGCTGGGCGGCAGGTTGGCCAGCTTGTAGTGGGCGCGCAGGAACCGGTTGCACAGGCCGTGGAAGGTGCCGATCCACATGCCGCGCACGTTCAGCGGCAGCATGGCGCCCAGCCGCGTCATCATCTCCTTGGCCGCCTTGTTGGTGAAGGTCACCGCCATCACCCCGCCGGGCGAGACCTGGCCGGTGGACAGCAGCCAGGCGATGCGGGTGGTCAGCACGCGGGTCTTGCCCGAACCGGCGCCGGCAAGAATCAGCGCATGCTCGTTCGGCAGGGTTACGGCGGCCCGTTGCTCGGGATTGAGAGACTGTAAGAGCGGGAACGCCGCGTCGACTTCTGGGAACATACGGCATTGTAGGAACTGGATCGGCTGCGCAGCCGAGCTGTCGCCCCGCACCATCGCCATGAACGACCTGTCACGCCGAACCGCCCTCGCCCTGCTCCTGCCAGTCCTGTGCGCCGGCAGCGCGCGGGCCCAGTCTTCCTGCTCCAGCGACGGCCAGCCGCAACCGGTGGCCGTGCTCGAGCGCTTCATCAATGCCGACTGCGAATCCTGCTGGAGCGACGCCAAAACGGCGCGGCCCGGGCGCGGAGAAATCGCGCTGGACTGGATCGTGCCCGGCAGCCGCGGCGACGACGCGCCGCTTTCGGCCGCGGCCAGCCGCGACGCGCTGGAGCGGCTGAAAGCGCTGGGCCGCGCGGTCCCACCGCAGGCCGGCAGCGCCCACCGCAAGCTGGAGCGCCCCGGGCGAGCGCTGCGGGTGGCGCAAGGCCTGCCGTTCAACGGCTACCTCGGCGCTTCGATCGAGCTCAAGCCGGGCGGCACCGGGCCCTGGAAAGCGTGGCTCCTGCTGGTGGAATCGATACCCGCCGGCAGCGAAGGCACGCCGATCGAGCGCAACCTGGTGCGCAACGCGCTGCAACCGGCCTGGGACGGCGCCAGGCCGCCGACCACGCAGGAGCGAGCCCGCTTGTTCGAGTCACGTCCGATGAGCATTCCGGAGGGCGCGAAGCCGGCGCGGCTGCGGGTCGTGGGCTGGGTGGAGGACGCGCGCGGCAACCTCGTCGCGGCGGCGCAGAGCCGGTGCGTCCAGGAACGGTAAGGCCGGCGGGGAGTAAAATCAAGCACCGGGCCCAAGCATCTTGCGGCCCGGTTTGTGTTCCAGGCGCAGTACCGGGTCCGATCCAAGCGCTCACTCGTTTTTCAACGATCCTTCTGGAGCTTGGTATGGAAATCTTCGACTATGAAAAAGTGCTGCTGCTGCCGCGCAAATGCCGCGTGGAAAGCCGCAGCGAGTGCGACGCCGGCGTGGAGCTGGGCGGCCGCTCCTTCCGCATCCCGGTCGTGCCGGCCAACATGAAAACCGTGGTGGACGAAAAAATCTGCCTCTGGCTGGCGCAAAACGGCTACTTCTACGTGATGCACCGGTTCGACCTGGACAACCTGATGTTCGTGCGCAAGATGAAGGCCCAGGGCATCTATGCCTCGATCTCGGTCGGCGTGAAGAAGCCCGACCACCAACTGGTGGACCAGCTCGCTGCCGGCGGCCTGGCGCCCGAATACATCACCATCGATATCGCGCACGGCCACTCCGACACGGTAAAGGACATGATCGCCCACCTGAAGGAGAAGCTGCCGGCTTCCTTCGTCATCGCGGGCAACGTCGCCACGCCGGAGGCGGTGATCGACCTGGAGAACTGGGGCGCCGACGCCACCAAGGTTGGCGTGGGCCCCGGCAAGGTCTGCATCACGCGGATGAAGACGGGCTTCGGCACCGGCGGCTGGCAGCTGTCGGCGCTGAAGTGGTGTGCCCGCGTGGCCACCAAGCCGATCATTGCCGATGGTGGCATCCGCGAGCACGGCGACATCGCCAAGAGCGTGCGCTTCGGCGCCACCATGGTGATGGTCGGTTCGCTGCTGGCCGGCCACGAGGAATCGCCGGGGCAGACCGTCGACGTCGACGGCAAGCTCTACAAGGAATACTTCGGCAGCGCGTCCGACTTCAACAAGGGCGAGTACAAGCACGTAGAGGGCAGCCGCATCCTCGAGCCGGTCAAGGGCCGGCTCGCCGACACCCTGCGCGAGATGGAAGAGGACATCCAGAGTTCCATCAGCTACGCCGGCGGCAGGAAGCTGATGGACATCCGCAGGGTCAATTACGTGATCCTCGGCGGCGACAACGCCGGAGAACACCTGTTGATGTGAGGCGGCGCAGGGTCAGGCCCGGTTGATCTCGACGGCCGTCTGGCGCAGCACCTTCGCGAAGCGCGCGGCAATCGGCGACAGCTCGTCGCCGCTGCGCCACATCAAGCCCACGGGCAGCATGGGCGCGACATCCCTCAGCGGCACGGCCTTGAGCCGGCCGGCGCGCCGCTCCACATCCACCAGGGCTGGCGACATCATGGTGACGCCGTCGGTGTTCATCACGATCGACTTGATCGCCAGGATCGAGTTGGTCGCGATGCCGCGGACCGGCCACTCCACCCCGGCCGCAGCGAACACGGTTTCCATCTGCCGCCGGAATGCGCTTCCGCCGGCCGGTACCACCCACTGAACCTCCCCCAATTCCATCAACGATACCGACTCGCGCTGCGCGAGCGGGTGGCCCGGATTCGTGATGAGCGCCCAGTCGGCGGCGATCAGCGGCTCGCTCTCCACTTGCCCAACGCCCGGACGCAGCCGGCTGACCACCAGGTCCAGTTCTCGCGCCCGCAGCATTTCCACCAGATCGTCGTCGAGCCCCTCGGTGAGCGTCACCGAGATGTGCGGGCTTTCGGCCAGCAGTGACGAAAGCGCCTGCGGCACGAGCACCGCGGCAGCCACGGGCGTGATGCCGACCGCGAGCGGCCCCTCGATGCCCAGCGCGCGCAATCGCGTTTCTTCCTTCGCGCGATCCAGCAAACCTTCCAGGGCGCGCGCATGGAATGCAAGCACTTCGCCGACGTCCGTGAGCCGCGCGCCGTGGCGCCCGCGCTCCATCACCTTCACGCCTAGCCCGTGCTCCAGCAATGCGATGCTCTGCGACAGGCCGGGCTGCGACACGTTCATCGCTTCGGCCGCGCTGCTGAACGAGCCGTGCCGCGCGACTGCAAGCAGGTCCAGCAGCCGGCGCGGGTCGATCCTCAGGCTAGTGGGTGCTGGCACGTGGGGCGCTATGGTTGGGAAGGCAGCGCCCATTGTAGGGCGGGGGTTCAGGCGATTCGCCCATCAAAAAGGCGGGCGCCTGTAGGGCCCGCCTTCGTGTTCAACGCGTGAAGCTATTCGGGCAGCAGCCCGATTTCCTTGGTCATCTCGCTCCAGCGCGTGTGCTCGGTCTTGAAGAAGGCTCCGGCCTGCGCCGGCGTGTTGGACGGCTCGGGCACCGGACCCATCAGCGAGATCTTCTCGGACACCTGGGGGTCCGCCAGCGCTGTGTTCAGGTCCTTGTTGAGGCGGTCGATCGCCGCTTGCGGCGTGCCCGCCGGTGCGACGACGGCGAACCAGCCGACCATCTCCAGCCCCGGCATCTTCTCGCCCATCGTGGGCACGCTTTCGAACCCGGGCACCCGCTTCGCGGAAGTCACCGCAAGCAGGCGCAAACGTCCCTGCTTGACCAGTTGCGCGGTCGACGCCACGTCCGCGACGACCGCGTCCACGTGCCCGCCCAGCAGGTCCTGCACCGACACGCCGACGGAGGCGTAGGACACCAGGTTCGCCGCCGCTTCGGCGCGCTTGTTGAACACCCGTGCGATCATGCCGCCGAACGTGCGCGGACCTTCGTTGCCGATGGAATACTTGCCGCCCGCACCTCGGGACTTCGCCACCAGCTCGTCGATCGACTGCACCGGCGAATCGGAGCGCACGAGCACGCCGAACGGGCTGCGGGCGATGAGGCTCACCGGCACGAAGTCCTTCTGCGGGTCGTACGGCAGTTGCTTGAAGAGGTAAGCGTTCGTCACGAGCGCTGCCGTCGTCGCGAAGTAGAACGTGTAGCCATCGGCCGGGGACTTCGCCGCCGCCAGCGCGCCGATGATGTTCTGGCCGCCAGGCTTGTTGTCGACCACCACGGCCTGCCCGCCCCAGCCCTGGGAGAGCCGCCCCCCGAGCAGCCGAGCCACATTGTCGGGCCCGGAGCCGGGCGGCTGCGACAGCACCAGCTTCACGGGCTTCTCCGGCCACGGGCCCTGGCCCCAAGCCGCCGATACGGCGAGAGTGGCCAGCGCCATCAGCGCGGCCAGGAATGTCTTTCGATGCATCACGTTTCTCCTTGCGTCATTGTTCTTTGTCACGCGCCAACCATCGCCAGGCCGCCGTTGCACAGCAGGAACTGGCCCGTCATATGGCGCGAGTCCTCCGCGGCCAGGAACAGCGTGGGCCCGACCATGTCCTCGGGCGCGGCGATCCGGGCCAGCGGCGTCTGGCGCAGGACCTCTTCGCGCCGCCCGTTCTTCCAGTCGTGGCGATTCTTCAGTGCTTCGGTTTCCATGAACGCGGCGCCCAGCGTGTTCACGCGTACGCTGGGGGCGAGCGCGCGGGCATAGGACTTCGTCAGGCCGATCACCGCGTACTTGGCCGCCGCGTACTGGGGCGCGCGCGGACTGCCGGCGATCACCACCTGCGAGCCGATGTTCACGATCGAGCCGCCCTTGCCCTCGATCATCCGGGAGCCCACCTCGTGAATCATGTACATGGTGCCCTTGATGTCGACAGCCAGCGTGTGGTCGATCACTTTTTCGTCCAGTTCCCGCCACGACTTCTGGTCCAGTGCCATGTCGCCCACGTTGTTCACGAGCACGTCGACGCCGCCGAAATCGAACGCCGTCTCCGTGATGCGCCGCACGTCCGCGAGGCTGGCGATGTCGCCCTGCACGACCGCCGTCCTGCGCCCCAGCGCCTCCACGGCGGCAGCGGTTTCCTCCGCGCCGGTGCGCGAGCTGTTGTAGTGGACCAGCACGTTGGCGCCTTCGCGCGCGAAGGCCAGCGCCAGCACCGCGCCGAAGCCGCGGCCGGCGCCGGTCACCAGCACCGTCTTGTTCTCGAACCGGTAGCAGCCGCTCATGACGAGGCCTCCACGAATTGCGCCAGCTCGCGGAACTCGTCGTCGCTGACGAGCCGCCGGTTGCGGATGGCAAGTTTCTTCACTTCCTCGAGCAGCCGCGGGTAACTCGCCCCGGGCACGCCCAGCTTCAGCTCGTCGCACTTGATCTTGATCGAGGCGACGCCGCTCTTCTTGCCCAGGACGATGCCGCGGCGCGTCGCGAGGATCGCGGACGAATACGGCTCGATCGCCTGGGGTGTGTGGAACTGCGCCGCGACGGCGCCGGTTTCGCGGACGAACAGGTTGTCGCCGACGACGCTCTTCCAGGGCTCGAGCTCGTAGCCCGCGATTTCGCGCAGGCGCCCCGAAGCGGCGCGCACGCGGTCCAGGCGCAGCCCCGTATCGGCGCCATACAGCAGTTCGAGCGCGAGCGCGATCTCGGGAATGTTGGCGTTGCCGGCCCGCTCACCGATGCCGTCGATCGTGCCATGCACCCACTGCGCGCCGGCCTGCACGGCAGCGATGGCGCAGGCAGTGCCCAGCCCGAAATCGTTGTGGCCGTGGAAGTGGATGACGGCATCCCGGCCGAGCCACTCGCGCGCCTGGCCGAGCAGGAACTTCACGGCCTCGGGCGTGGCGATGGCGATCGTGTCGACGATCACGAATTCGGCCGCGCCGGCGTCGCGCGCGGTCTTGTACACCTGCTCGAAGAATCCCAGGTCCGCCCGCGTGCTGTCCACACCAAAGAACGCGACCCGCACGCCCTGCTTCACGGCGAAAGACACCGCCGTGCGGATGCGCTCGATCACCTGTTCGCGCGACACGCCGAGTGCACCGAGCTTGAGGTCGGAAATGGGCGCCTCGATCACCGTGTGCTTCAGGCCCAGCTGCGCGACGGAATCGACATCCTCGATCAATGCGCGGGCAAAGCCCCAGATCTCGGCCTTCAGCCCCGCCCTCATGATCTCGGCGATGGCGATGCGATCGTCTTCCGAAACCCGCGGAAAGCCCGCCTCGATGCGGGCGACACCCAGGCCGTCGATCAGCCTGGCAAGCTCCAGCTTCTGCTCCGGGTCGAACATCACGCCCACGGCCTGCTCGCCGTCGCGCAAGGTCGTGTCATAGAAGCGGACCTGCGGGGGTTTGCGGCCGTCGAGCGCGAGCTCGTTCAAGGTGCCGGTCCACACCTGCGATTTGTCGTGCACCGCCATCTCAGAACCCCACGAATGCCGGCGCGTCGACCCCGTGCGCCTCGCGCCAGCCGATCACGCGGTTGCGCAGCACGCCGATCTTCTCGATCTTGGCCTCGATCAGGTCGCCCGGCTTGAGGTACCAGGCCTGCGGGTTCGCGCTGAACGCGGCCACGCCGGAAACCGTGCCGGTGGTGACGATGTCGCCGGCCGAATAGCCGCAGGGCGAGAACTTGCTGATGATCTGCGGGATCGTCACCGACATGTGGCTCGTGTTCGAGATCTGCCGCTTCTCGCCGTTGACGGTGAGCTCCAGGTCCAGGTTGTATGGATCCTCGATCTCGTCGGCCGTCACGATCCAGGGCCCGAACGGGCAGAACGTGTCGATGGACTTCGAGAAGACGAAGTTGGAGGACTGCATCTCGCGGCGCTGGATGTCGCGCGCCGTGATGTCGTTGAAGATGATGTACCCGGCGATGTAGTCCTGGGCCTGGTCCACACTGATGTGCTTGCCCGCCTTGCCGATGATCACCGCGAACTCGAGCTCGTAGTCGAGTTCCTTGGTCAGGTGTTCGGGATAGACGACGGGCGCGTCGGGGCCGATGATCGCGTCCGGGTTCTGGAAGAACATGATCCAGGGCTTGATCTGCGCGACCCAGTTGGCGCGGTCGCCTTCCTGGGCATGCTCGGCGTAGTTGCCGGCCGTGTGGAAGATCTTCTTCGGGATCAGCGGGGCCTCGAGCTTCACCGCGGCCAGCGGGTACTTTTCGCTTGTGCGCAGCCGCTCGGCCTGGGTCTGGACGGGACCCGGTAGCTCGAACAGGCGGCGCATGTCGGACACGTCGACGACCGTGACGGTGTCGCCCTCGACGATGCCGACTCGGCGCTGGCCGTCGCGGGTGAAGGTTGCAAGTTTCATGGGGTGCGCTCCTGGGTGGGAATGGGACGGCCGAGGGCCGCCGAATCCCCTGGATCCTCGCCTCGCGGGGACGCAAGGTCCAATACTCATTTTTGCGATCGCCATCGCGATCGCTTATGGAAGGAAGCCGGCTTGGGCCGGAGACATGGATTGCGGGTCAAGCCCGCAATGACAGCCGTTACTTACTCGACGAACATCCCGTTCGGCCCGGTTTCGCCGAAGGCTTGCGGCGGCGCGAGCGCCGGGGCCTGCCGCTGGGCGGCGCTCGCGGCGGGGCAGCTGCCGGTGGCGATGTAGTCCAGGGCGGTGCGCACTCGCTGTTCGGCCGGATCGCCCAGCTGGCGGTCGAAATCGTCGGGTACGGCGCAGTCGGGCGTGAATCCGGTGGTGTAGTTGCCGACCCCCAGTGCATTGAGCGCTTCGAACTGCACGGCGTTGTAGGTGATGCCGCAATAGTCGCGCGGCACGAATCCGAACGGCTTGCCATAGGTGGTCTCGCCCACCAGCACCGTCTTGACGAACGGCCGCAGCCCGTTGATCACCAGTTCGCTGGCCGACGCGGTGGCCCCGGACGCGATGACGAATACCCGCTCCAGACCGGCCGGCACCGGCGTGAGCTGCACGTCGGCGCCGTTGAAGCGGATCTGCAGCGTGTTTTCGGGGTGCTTGTCGTTGAACCGCAAATAGGCGAACAACTGGCCGGCGGAGGCCGGGCTCACCATGCTGGCCAGGTCGCGCGCGACCGCGACGCTGCCCCCGCCGTTGTAGCGCAGGTCCAGGATCAGCTCACTGATGCCGTCCGCGGCGAACCCGGCGAAGGCCTGCTTCAAGTCGTTGCCGCTGTAGCTGACAAACTGGGTGTAAGACAGATAGCCGACCTTTACCGGCGCGCCCGCGCGGGTCGCATCGAGCGTGGCGATCCTTGTTACCGGGCTGAGCGGGAAATCCGCGGACGACACGTCGATCGCCTGCACTCCATCCGGGCGCCGGATCACGAAGTGGCGCGGAACGCCCACCGTGCTGACCACCGGCAACAGGCCGGCTACGACGTCGGCCGGGCTGAATCCGTCGATCGACAGAATGGTGTCGCCGCGTCGCAGCCCGGCCGCCGCCACCGGACTGAGCGGCTCGACAAAGCGCACTCGCAGGATCGTCTGGGCGGCGTCGGCCCAGACCAGGGAATAGCCATAACCAATGCGGCGCCCCTCGACGAACAGCGCGTTGTGCGCAGCGGTCGTCTCGGTGAAGCTGTAACGATCGATCGACTTGGCCAGCATTGAATGGAAATAGCCGTCGATGTTTAGTGCTTTCTCGTCGGGCGCGGTGAGTTGCAAATACCAGTAGTACTGGTCGGTCATGAAGGTGACCAGACTTTGCCGCTGGTCAGCAACCGAGCAGGCCGCGGCCACCACCGGCGGCGGCGCAGGAGCGGGCGCAGGTGCAGGCGCGGGAGCCGGCGCAGGAGCAGGAGCCGGCGCGGGCGCGGGAGCAGGTGCCGGTGCCGGTGCCGGTGCAGGTGCAGGTGCAGGTGCAGGTGCGGGTGCGGGCGCGGGAGCGGGTGCGGGTGCGGGCGCGGGAGCGGGTGCGGGCGCGGGAGCAGGCGATGGCGAAGTCAATGACGGCTGCCCCGATTGCGGCTCAGCATCAGGCGTGCCGCCGCCGCCGCAAGCCTGGAGCAGCAGGCCGAAGCCCGCCAGGTACAACCACTTCATCGAAAAATTCCTTAGCCCCGTAACAACTGCAGGGCGAGCCCGTGCAGCCGCCGGCCGGGCTCCAACAGAGACTCGAGAATGCTGAAATGGTTCAACTGCGGTAACACTTCGCAAACAGGAACCCGGCCGGCGCCCCAGGCCTCGCGGATCAGGCGGACCTGACGCGGGAATTCGTCGCCTTCATCGCCGCCCGCGACGGCGAAAAGCTGCCCCTGCGCCGGCGGCGGCAGCAGCGCCGGACTGGCGCGCCGAACCTGCTGCGGCGTCAGTTGCAAGGTCGGCTGCAGAAACGGCGTATGCATGATCGGCTCCAGGTCGTGCAACCCGGAAATGGACAACGCGCCCTTGACCAGGTCGTTGGGAAGCTCGCGGCCAAAGACCGGCCACAGGCACGCCAGCATCATTGCCGCCAGGTGGCCGCCCGCGGAGTGACCCGCCACCGTGATGCGGCGCGGATCGCCGCCATGGCGCGCGATATTGCGCCAGGTCCAGGCGAGCGCGCCGACCATCTGCATCGTGATCTGGGGAATCGTCACCGCCGGGCACAGCGCGTAGTTGGGAATCACCACGCAGGCGCCCTCGCTCGTGAAAGCCGGTGCCACGAACGAGTAGTCGCGCTTGTCGAAAGCACGCCAATAGCCGCCGTGGATGAAGACCAGCACCGGCGCATCGGGCTGCGCGGCCGGGAAGATGTCCAGGTGCTCGTTCGGGCCGCCGCCATAGCGCACGTCCAGTTCGCGCGGGTGCGTGCGCACGGTGTCGGCCGACCGGTCGGCCCAGCGCCGGAAATATTCCGGGTGCGACGGCACCATTTCGCGCGTGTTGTACATGCGGTCCATCTGCTGGCCGTCGTAGCGGTTGCTCATCTGTTGTATCCCTCCGGTTGGGTTCATCTTGTCATATGCGCCGGTTGCACGGCTTGCGGTATTCTGCAATCGAACTTCGAGTGGGAAAGGACACCAGATGAGACTGACCCAGGAGCAGCTCGA
>DATNBX010000076.1:0-27946 GCA_035571795.1 Ramlibacter sp. | reverse complement strand
CGTGAATCTCTTTTCGCAGTCCCAGTTGAATCACCAGACCGAGGTTCAAGGCGGCGTGTTGGGCGAAGCGTGCGGTGAGCTGCTGGCTGATTTCTTCAGGGCCCGACGGCAGGAGGCACGCTCGAGCGGCGACCCGCTGCGGGATGATGCGCTGCGCACGCCGGAGCAGGCCTTCGCCAATTTGCCGGGATATCCCTGGCAGCCGCGCTACATCAGCGACATGCCGTCGCTTGCCGGCCTGCGCATGCATTACCTGGACGAGGGGCCCGTTGATGCCGCGCTAACGTGGCTGTGCCTGCACGGAAATCCCGCATGGAGCTATCTCTACCGCAAGATGATTCCGGTCTTCCTGGCCGCGGGCGACCGGGTGCTGGCGCCGGACCTGATCGGCTTTGGCAGGAGCGACAAGCCGAAAAAGGACGCGGCTCACAGCTTTGGCTGGCATCGGCAGGTGTTGCTGGAGCTGGTCGAGCATCTCGATTTACGCGACGTCGTGCTGGTAGTCCAGGACTGGGGCGGTTTGCTCGGGCTGACCTTGCCGATGGCCGCACCGCAGCGCTATCTCGGCCTCCTGGCCATGAACACTACCCTGGGCACAGGCGACACACCGCTTGGCCCAGGATTTCTCGCCTGGCGCGAGATGTGCGCGAAGAATCCCGGCTTCGATGTCGGCCGCCTGTTCGCGCGCGGCAACCCGCATATGACGGCCGAAGAGTGTGCAGCTTACAACGCCCCGTTCCCCGATGCGGGCCATCGGGCGGCACTGCGCGCCTTTCCCGCCATGGTGCCGGACCGTCCCGATGCCGACGGGGCCGGCATTTCGCGCGAAGCCCGCGAGTTCTGGTCCGACCGGTGGTCGGGCCCGACCCTGATGGCCATCGGCGCCCAGGACCCGGTGCTCGGTCTGCCCGTGATGCAAGGCTTGCGCATGATCATTCGCGGCTGCCCCGCACCGATGGTGATCGACGAGGCCGGGCATTTCGTCCAGGAGCATGGGGAGCCGATCGCGCGCGCGGCGGTGGGATACTTCCGCCGGTGAAAAAACATATCTACATCTATTCACCCTCGAGCGCGGTGCGCGAAAAAGCGGTGATCCGCCGCGGCGTGGCACGGCTGCAGGCGCTGGGCTACGAGGTCGAGCTCGACGAGGCGGTGTTCGCGACCTGTATGCGTTTTGCCGGCGACGACGAAATGCGGCTTGCCGCAATCCATCGAGCGGCCGCCAGCGGAGCCGACGTGGCCCTGATTACCCGCGGCGGGTACGGCCTCACCCGGCTACTGCCGGCGATACGCTACAAGGCGGTGGCGAAGGCAATCGATAACGGCATGCGTTTCGTCGGCATCAGCGACTTCACCGCCTTTCAGAGCGCCGTGTTGACCGAAACCGGCTCCGTCACATGGGCCGGCCCGGCCCTGGGTGAAGACTTCGGAGTGCCCGGCGAACCCGACGAGATCATGCAGGCTTGTTTCGAGGATCTGGTGGGCGGTCAGGGGGAGGGTGCGGGCTGGCAACTGCCGCGCGCGGAAGCCGCGACGCAGCCGATCGAGCTGAAGGGCGAACTCTGGGGCGGCAATCTCGCAGTGCTGGCCACTTTGGCGGGCGGCCCGTGGCTGCCCAGGATCAAGGGCGGCATCCTCTTCCTCGAAGATGTTCACGAGCATCCGTACCGGGTCGAGCGGATGTTGACCCAGCTGTTGTATGCAGGCGTGCTGGCCCGGCAAAAAGCGATCCTGCTCGGGCATTTCACCAATTACAAGCCGGTACCTCACGACAAGGGCTATCGCCTGCAGACGGTCATCGACTGGCTGCGGCGGCAGGTCGGGGTGCCCGTTTTCACGCAACTGCCGTTCGGGCACGTGGCCACCAAGGTGGCGTTGCCGGTGGGCGCGAAAGTGCACCTGGCGGTGGAAGGCCGCGACGCTTTCGTGCTCTGGGGCCACCGCCACTAGGTGCGGTGGATATTTCAGCCGACCAGGGGGCTGGGACGCGAGTTCAGGCCGCTGGGCAGCAGGCCCTGGAACATCTCGGTGATGGGAGCGAGTTTTTGCCGAGCCGCCATTTCCCCGTGCATCGCGGCCAGGGCAGCCATCAAATCGCCGCGCAGGTACCAGAGCGCGTGGATGTCGTTGGCGTAGCGGATGCGGCGCGTGACCTGCGGGAAATGCTTGGGGCCCGCCTCGCCCAGAACCGCCAGCATCGCCTCACGAATGTCTTCCGTGCCGGTTTCGAGCATCGATTCGGAAGGGGCGACGGGATTGCCGAGCAGCCCGTAGATACTGCTTCTGAGATTGGGTTTAAGCCAGCGCATGATGTACTTTGATCCCACCGATACAAATTGGTGAGGTTCATCACAAGTTAAGCTCAGCATGGGAAAAGTGCAACCCGAAGGCGTGATCTAGTTGACGGAATGCGCGCCTCGATCTCAACAACTTGGTAACCAAACGTGGTACTCGCCGCGGCGGTCTGGCGGCATAGTACTTTGGTCTTCTTATTTTAGGCCACCGGCTCGTCCAGGCGATAAAGATGCCTGAATGTCTCCGGCGCCGTGCGCACGACCTCTACCACCAGCAGCACCAGCAACGCGCCGGCAAGAAGGCCTTCGGTCCAGTTCAGCTTGTCAAGCGAACCATACGCCATTTCATGACCGAGATAGTAGGCGGCGATGAAGCCCGGGACGCTGACGATAAACGAAACCGTGGCCTTGACGTCGCTGCGTCGCTTCGCGGATTCGACTGCTAACCGGCCGATGGCATTACGCGATGCGGCAAGGATGACCAGAACGACCAGGAGTGGCAGGTGTCCGATCAGGTCCAGTATTCCGACCACGGGCACCGCCGAGATCATGACCGACAGCAATGTCACGGCGGCGATTTGCGAAGCGAGCCGCCCGAACATCAGGACAAAAGCCAGGCAAAACTCCACGAAGCCCGCTGACATCACGATGAAGGTGGGTTCGAGCCCGGTCTTTAGCAGAACGCGCAAATCGGTTTGAAGCAACTCGATCGTCCAATCCGGATAAAGCCATTTTTCCACGCCGCACCAGAGCAAACTGAGTCCGACGGTGATGCGCAGGACGGCCAGGCCGGCAGAGCGCGCTTTCCGCCCGTAAATCGAATCGGCGACCAGAAAAGCGGCCAGCCCCAGGAAGAATGGATAGTCGAGCATGTGGAACATGCCATAGACGCTCACCGCGTACGCGAAAAGGACGACAAGTCCGACTGCGGCAAGAATGGCCGTGCGGCGACGCAGGATCGTGGCTGCGATCGCCAGTTGCAACATTGGGACCCATGTTGCATTGGTCTTCAGGTCAACGGTCAGGATGATCGGGGATCCCCAGAAATAGACCACGACGCAAACAAAATAGATTGCTACCCCGATTCGAAGGAGCGGGGCGAACAGGTCCGCTGCCTCCAGGTCGACGCGCGCAGCGGTACGTGCGAGGATGTTGTCGCCTTGCGAAATCCTCATATCGATGGCGGCGACCCCAAACATGGCAGCGAATGCTGCAACTGCGAGGGCGGCGAACAGCGGCGAAGAAATCAGGTTGAGGGTTGTGACGGGAGCGCTGGCGCAGTCGGCCATCATGGAAAACCATTTCACATGGGCGCTTGCTTGAAGCGACGTGAGCACTCCGGCGAGAAGCAACAGCAATTTCTTTGTCATTGGGACTCCGCTCAAATCGAGCACAGGTGCATCGCTTGGCGAAGTGAAACATGCAGTAACCGTGCCATGTGGTACTGCGGAACTGTTCAGCAGCCATACGAAGGTGCACAGCGAAATCACACTTGCACCCAAGTTGGGGAACTGCGGGGGAACCCCCAATGATGAGGGGCGTTTTGACCCAAACAGAAGCTGGTATCGGCGACCGCGCGCCGCAGGGGCGAGCGCTAATGGATCACCATAGTTAATTTAACATAATATACATCGTATAAAGTATCACGCCCAGGATTCAGCCTTCAAAAGCGGCTCGCCGGGGTGCTAGAAAGCGCCGGTCCAATCCTCAGACTTCACGTGAAGTTCTAGCAAAAGCGCCTTGTCACCATTTGCCTTTTTGTCCTGACGCTCTGATCCTGGCGGCTATCATTTCGACCGCGTCCGGGCGGCTGGCGCGGTTGGCGAAATCGATCGCGGTCAGACCCAAATGGTTTTTCAGAGACGGATCGGCGCCGGCTTCGAGCAGGACCTTGACGGCCGCCGGCGAACCATAGTGAGCTGCCATCATGAGTGGCGTCGTGCCGTTGGGCGACGCCGCATCAATGTACGCATGCTGCTCCAGCAGGAGCTCGATGATCGCCACATGCCCTCCTGTCGCGGCGTAATGCAACGGCGTCCAGCCGGTCTTGTTGACGTCGGCGTCACGGCTGATCAGTTTCCTGACCATCTCAATGTGGCCTTTCAGGCAGGCCATCATCAGCGGGCTCTCGTCCTCGGGCGTGCGCATTTCCACATTGGTCTTCGGCCAGTCGATCAGCGCCTGGGCGGCCTTCAGGGATGAGTCGCGCAGTGCCACATACAGGCCGGGCAAGCGCTTCGGATCCAGCGTGTTGGGGTCGAATCCCCGGTTCAGCAAAGCCTTGACGGCCTGCGGATCGTCCTGCTTGAGGGCCGCGAAAAAGTCCTCATAGGACCCAGCGCGAGACAAAGAATATCCAGCAATGACAACTAGATATATACAAATCCTAATGTATTTCCTCATGATTGGGTCCTGCGAAACAGGCGCTCGAAGTTGGCGCTCGTGACGCGCGCAACCTCTTCGACCGGCATCCGGCGCAGCTCGGCGATCTGGCGCGCCACGTAGGGAACATAGGACGGGTTATTGATCTTGCCCCGGTACGGCACAGGCGCGAGATAAGGGCTGTCGGTTTCGATCAGCAGCCGGTCCAGCGGCACGAAAGCCGCAACATCGCGCAAGTCCCGGGCACTCTTGAAAGTCAGGATGCCCGAGAACGAGATGTAGAAGTTCCGGTCGAGGGCCGCGCGGGCTACCTCGGCGGTTTCGGTGAAGCAATGAAAGACCCCGCCGGCGCACCCGCTGGAGCCGTCTTCGCCCTCCTCCGTCAGGATCGCCAGGGTGTCGGCCGACGCCGCCCGCGTGTGGATCACGAGCGGCAGCGCCACGTGCCGGGCCGCGCGGATGTGGGTGCGGAAACGCTCGCGCTGCCACTCCAGGTCGGCTACGGCGCGGCCGCCCTTGCGCTCGTCCATCTGGTAATAATCCAGCCCCGTTTCCCCGATGGCCACGACCCGCGGGCGGGCGGACCGCTCCACAAGATGCTGAACCGTCGGTTCGGTCACATCCTCGTTGTCAGGGTGCACGCCCACCGTGGCCCAGAAATTGTCGTACTGCATCGCCAGTGCGTGAACAGCGTCGAACTCTTCGAGGGTGGTGCAGATGCATAGCGCCCGGTCCACCTGCGCCTGCGCCATGGCCTGCCTGATCTGCGGAACCTGCGAAGCCAGTTCGGGAAAGGTGAGGTGGCAATGCGAATCGACAAACATGGGTGCGATGCAATGGCTGGGCGCTTGACCCCGCTGCGGTGAGCTACAAAAATTGTAGCGCTTCAGATGGTCTGGGTGGGCCGCTCGGAACCCAGGTGGCCGCCCAGGATCTCTTCAATCTTGGCCTTCAGCAGCCGCGATTTTTCGTCCGCCGGGAAGCGCACACCGACACCCTGGGTGCGGTTGGCCGCGGCGCGCGCCGGGGTTACCCATGCCACTTTGCCCGCGACCGGATAGCGCTGCGGGTCATCGGGCAACGACAGCAGCACGTAGACATCGTCACCGAGCTTGTAATCCCGCGTGGTCGGAATGAAAACGCCCCCGTCCGCGAACAGCGGAATGTAGGCCGCGTACAAGGCGGCCTTTTCCTTGATCGCAAGCTGGATGACGCTGGGGCGCGGGGTGGTGGGCGAGGCGGTGCTCATGTCAGGCTTTCGAGTTTAGGGCCGACCGGGCCTGGCTCACAAGCGCTTCGATCATCAATCCGGCGTTAAAAGGATGCTCGACGGTCTGCGCAGTGACCGCCAGATCGCGTGCCCAGCCGGTCAGCGCCGCCAAGGAGCCGGCGGGGGGCAAGTCCGCCGCCTGGAAGAACCGCGGCGCCCCGCCCGATGTGACGGCCAGCAGGTCGTGGCAAAGCTTTTGCAATGCGCTGACAGCCTCAGCCGGCTCCCAGCCGGCCAGAGCGCCCGCGTCGCCGCGCGCCAGTGCCTTGGGCAGGACGGCCCAGACCTTGGGGTCGCGGCCGGCTTGGAAAAAGGCCAGGGCATCGTCAGGCCGGCCGCCCGCGGCGCGCAGCAGTGCGGCTGCCTCGGCCGGCTTGACTCCCTGCCGTTGCAGCCAGGCCGCGGCGTCGTCTTGCCCGGGCCAGGCCATCGTATGGCCCAGGCAGCGGCTACGAATCGTCGGCAACAATAGGTGCGCCGCCTCGCTGGCAAGGACGAAGCGCAGGTCACCGGCGGGTTCTTCCAGCGTCTTGAGCAAGGTGTTCGCCGTCACCTCGTTCATGCGTTCGGCCGGATACACCACCACCACCTTGCCGCGTCCTCGCCCGCTGGTGCGCTGCGCGAATTCGACGGCGTCGCGCATCGCGTCAACCCGGATCTCCTTGCTCGGCTTGCGTTTCTTCTCGTCCAGGTCCTGTTGGGCTTTTTCGCCCAGCGGCCAGCCCAATTCCAGCATCACTGTTTCGGGCATCAGCATGCAAAGATCCGTGTGCGCGCGAACGTCGACCGCGTGGCAGCTCGCGCACTGCCCGCAAGCGCCACCGGCGCTGGGCTGGTCGCAAAGCCAGGCGCGCGCCAGGTCCAGCGCCAGGACATATTGGCCGAGGCCAGAGGGGCCTTGCAGCAGCCAGGCGTGTCCGCGCTGGGCCAGCAGTTGCCGCAGTTGCGCCGCGATCCAGACGGGAGGTGAATTCATGCGAGCCAACCCGGCCGGCGCACGGCGGCCACCACATCGTTCCACACGGCCTCGAATGGCTGGTCCGCGGCGATGCGCGCGAAGCGCGAAGGCTGCGCCGCCTGCCGGCTGGCGTAACCGGCGGCCACGCGGCGGAAAAACGCCACAGATTCCGACTCGAACTTGTCCGGCGCCCGTGTGCCGGCCAGCCGGGCGGCGGCGATCTCGGGTGGCAGGTCGAACCACAGCGTCAGGTGCGGCTGGCGCAGCGTTCCGGACGGAAGCGCCGGCACAGCCTGCACCCAGCGTTCGAGCGCGGCGAGGATCTGCAGGTCGAATCCGCGCCCATGGCCCTGGTAGGCGAAAGTCGCGTCGGTGAACCGATCGCACAGCACGACCTCGCCGCGCTCCAGCGCAGGTTCGATGACCTGCAGCAGGTGGTCGCGCCGCGCTGCGAACATCAGCAACGCCTCGGTCAATGCGTCCATCGGTGCGTTGAGAACCAGCGCTCGCAGTTGCTCGGCCAGCGCCGTTCCGCCAGGCTCGCGGGTGACGGTCACCACCCTGCCCTGGGCGCGAAATTCGTCGGCCAGCGCCGGCACGTGACTGGATTTGCCGGCGCCGTCGATGCCTTCGAAAGTGATGAAAAGGCTTTGCTTCATGGAAATGCGTTTCCGCACCGCGCTCATTGCCCGCGCTGGTACTTGTTGACGGCGCGGTTGTGCTCGTCCAGGTTGGCGCTGAAGTGGCTGCTGCCGTCGCCGCGCGAAACGAAGTACAGCGCGTCGGTCGGGGCCGGCTGGACCGCCGCCACCAGCGAAGCCTTGCCCGGCATCGCGATGGGTGTGGGCGGCAATCCGGGCCGGGTGTAAGTATTCCATGGCGTATCGGTCTGCAGATCTTTCTTTCTCAGGTTGCCATTGAATGATGGGCCCAAGCCGTAAATCACGGTCGGGTCGGTTTGCAGCGGCATGCCGGCGCGCAGCCGGTTGTTGAAGACCGCGGAGACCAGCGGCCGGTCCGCGGCTTTGCCAGTCTCCTTTTCGACGATGCTGGCCAGGATCAGCGCCTCTTCCGGCGTCTTGACCGCAGCCTGGGGCGAGCGCTGGGCCCAAGCCGCCGCCAGCCGCTTGTCCATGGCGCGCATCGCCCGCTTCAGCACGGCGACATCGCTACTGCCTTTGGCGTAGGTGTAGGTGTCGGGAAAAAAACGGCCTTCGGGGTGCTGGCCCGGCCGCCCCAGCAGATCCATGAGCGCCTCATCGGCCAACCCGCGCGAGTCGGGTTTGAGCACGTCCTCGCTGCCCAGCGCGGCGCGGACCTGGCGGAAATTCCAGCCCTCGACCAAGGTGACCGCGCGCAAGGTCTCTTCGCCTCGCGCGAGCTTGGCCAACAGGCGATGTGGCGTGATCCCGGCCTCCAGCTCGTAGCTGCCGGCCTTGATCAGCCGGTCCTGGCCGGAAAAGCGGAACCACAAATAGAGCAGCTCGGGGTTCACGTCGACGCCGGCATCCTGCACCGCCTGGGCGACGCCGCGCGGCAGGGTCCCCGGTTCGATCGATAGGTCCACCGTGGGCGCCGGCAATCTCAGCGGCTGGTAGACCCACCACAGCGCCCATCCGCCCGCAGCGAGCGCGGCCAGCGAAGCCAGCAGGAAGACCGTCAACAGGAAACGCCGCAAGGATCGCTGCCCCTATGCCGTGGAGTAAATTGGACAGACGATGATAATTCAGGGACTGAACGCAGCGCAGAATGGGTTCATGCAATAACACGAGGGCTCGATGACTCAACTTCTGAACGGCGTAACGCTCTTGTCCCACCTGGGCATCATCGGGGTGGCAGGTGACGACGCCACCAGTTTCCTGCAAAACCAGCTCACCCAGGACTTCGCGCTACTGGGCCTGTCCGAGGCGCGCCTGGCTGCTTTTTGCACCGCCAAGGGCCGCATGCAGGCCAGCTTCGTCGGATTCAAGCGCAGCCATACGGACATCCTGCTGGTCGTGAGCCGGGACATCCTCGCACCCACACTGAAGCGCATGTCCATGTTCGTGTTGCGCGCCAAGGCCAAGCTGCGCGATGCGACGGCCGAGTTCGAGCTGTATGGGCTGGCCGGCGAGCCGGCCGTGAAACTCGCTCCCAATCTGCAGGAACCTTGGAGCAAGACCGAGATCGGCAACGCGAGCGTGATCCGGCTCTATTCCGCCGACGGTCATAGGCGCTGCCTCTGGGTGGCACCCGCAGGGGAACCTGCGCCGGCCGGACCCGCACTGGACCGCGAGCGCTGGCTGTGGGGCGAGGTGCGCAGCGGCATCGCCCCGATCACGGCACCGATCGTGGAAGCCTTCGTGCCGCAGATGCTGAACTACGAATCGGTCGGAGGGGTGAACTTCAAGAAGGGCTGCTACCCAGGCCAGGAGGTAGTGGCGCGCAGCCAATTCCGGGGGACGCTCAAGCGCCGTGCTTACCTGGCGCACTCCCCGGCTTCCTTGCAGGCAGGCCAGGAGCTTTTCCACGAGTCGGATGCCGGCCAGCCCTGCGGTCTGGTGGCGCAGGCGGCGGCTGCGCCGGCGGGCGGCTGGGATGCCATCGTCTCGATCCAGATCCCGGCGTCGGAAGGCGGCCGGGTGACCTCCGGTGGCGCCGCAGGTCCCGTGCTGTCGGTGATGCCCCCGCCTTATCCCTTGGTGGCCGACGTTTGAGCGGCGGCCGGCACCTGCGCACCGCCCGTTGAGTCGACCTTGACGCGGTACGCGAGTGGCATGCGCTCCAACAGGGCTTGGCGCTGATCCTGTGGAGCCAATGCCAGCGCCTGTCTGAAGGCAGCCGTCGCCTGCTGCGGATCCTGGGCGGATTGCGCGTACATCTCGCCCAGTTGCATATAGCCCTGTACGCTGGAGGCTGGCAACGCCACCATGCGCAGCTGCATCGCCTTGGCAGCCAGCTTGTAGTCGCCGGCGCGAGACGCCAGATGGAAACTGGCATTGGCCAGGTCGTAATCGTAAATATTGTCCGCAATGGCCTGGCGCGCCAAATCGAGCGCCCTGGCTTCCTGGCCGCTGCGGCTGAGGAGGATCACTTCCAGCGAGCGTACCGACGGGGCACGCGGTTGCAGCTTCTTGGCGCGCTCCATATAGGCCATGGCCTCGGCCGACCTGCCAAGCGTTGAATAGCCACGCGCCACGTTGGACATGATCGCAACCACATGAGGCCGTGACGACAAGACGCTTTCCCAGATCCAGATGGCGTTCTTCCAGTCGCCCCAGCGCGCGAGCTCGTCCGCCACCATCGGCGTGATCTTGCGGTAATGCGGGTTGATCGCGATGCCTGCCTTGATCAGCTTGAGCATTTCCGACTTCGCGCCGTTCCACCTTGGATTGTTGGGATCGCCCGAGGCGGAAATGGTCAGGGCGATTTTTGTTGCCTGCACGATCTTCTGCTCGCACTCGGCCGCCTGCTGCGTGATGTAGGCCGCCAGGGCGATCACTGCGACAGTGAACCCCGCAAGCGCGCGGGAAAACGACGGCCGCCACGAGAGCCGGGCGGCAGCCGCCTGTCCGGCGAAGCCCAGGCGGGCGTCCGATGCGGCCAGTCCCCCCAGGCACAGCGCGAACAGCGCGCCCGTGGTCGCCATTCGCCACGGAAAGCCGACATTGCTGACGATCATCAACGTGAGCAGGCTGCACAGCAAGACTGCGCGCCAGGGCGCCTCGGCCTGAGCTTGCGCGCCCTTGCCATTCAATGTTCGCCAGGCCGCGGTCAAGAGGTAAGCAGTCAGCCCGATCAGGAACAGCCAGCCCGCCAGGCCGTATTCGGCCAGCAGCTGCAGGAACTCGTTGTGCACGTAGTAGTCGGTTTCCAGCTGTGAGCCCTCTGCCTGGTACAGCGGAATCTCGCTCTCCCAGGCGCCCGCCCCCACGCCTGACAAGGGGCGCTGCCGGATCATGGTGCCGGTCGCCTTCCACATGACCATCCGCACGCCCAGTGACGGGTCCGAGGCAGAAATCGAGCCGGTGCGTATGAAGCCGCGTTGCAGCGCGTTCTGGCCCCGGCCTTCGGCGGCAATCGCCTCGTCGCCGGTGTTGATCAGTCCCAGTCCGACGATCGTGCCGATAAGTACACCGGCGGCGATCAGCCGCGTGTGCCAGTTCCACGCCCCGAAAGGCAGTTGCCTGCGGCACCACCATGCGATGAAGGGAAAGACCAACAGCAATTGCAGCCACAGGGCGATCAGAGCGCCTCGCGTACCCGTCATCAGCACCGCCACGACGACCAGGCCCGAGCTGGCCGCCAGCAGCGCGACGTAGGCGCTTTGCCGCGCCCGCGCCAGCAGCATGGCAGAAAACGGCAAGGTGCAGACGGCGAATTCCGCGAAGAAGTTGCGGTTAACGAAAGTCGACGCAGGATGCGGCCCCTGGGGGAAGAAATGAAAGTCCACCCAGAACTGCAACGCTGCCCAGAGCGCGGCCACCACCGCCCCCGCGTGCACGCCCCAGGCCAGCACCGGCATGCGTTCGCGCGCAAGCGTGTTGACGCCCAGCCACACCAGCACGCTGAAGACGAACCACCGTATGACTTCACTGCTGGCCAGGTAGGTGTGGGACCAGAAGAGGCTGCCCACCGCGTACGCCATCAGCAGCAAGGGCAGCCACATCACGGCGTGCCAGCGCAGCGCATCACGGCGGTCGCGCTGCTGCCAGAAGAACAGCAGGGCCGCGGCCAGCGCGGCGAAAGCAACGACGATGGACTTGAGCGTGTCCTGGAGCATCAGCTCGTTAGGCACGCCGAGTGCCGGCGCGAGAAACATCATCAGCGCGAAGATGAGGACCGAGGCGATGCCACCAACTTCGGCCGGCATAGCACCCTCCCCGGCCAAAGCTGCAGGCTGCGCGGGGCCGGCAGCTTGCCCCGGCGCGGCGGTTGGCCGCTCCGCGCTTGGCTGGACACCGGACTTGCCGTTCTGGCGGTTGCGTTTTTTCCTGGCCATCTAATTTGGAACCAGCTGCCGGACCATCTCGATGTGGGCTATGCCTGCTTCCTCGAATCGTTCGCCGCGCGGCTGGAAGCCCAGGCCCAGGTAGAAATCCTGGGCACTGCACTGCGCGTGCAACATGGCCTCCCGATCGCCGCGCGCCAAGGCTGCTGTCAACAAGGCTTGAAGCACCTGCCGCCCGATGCCGGATCCGCGCAGGACCCGGTGCACCGCCATGCGCCCGATCCTGGCCACTCCCGGCCACTGCTGCAGCAACCTTCCGGTCGCCACCGCCTGGTCCAGGCGGTTATAGGCCACCGCGTGAAAAGCGATCGAGTCCCCGTCATCCCACTCCATCTCGGCCGGGATTTGCTGCTCGGCAAGGAAGACCTCGCTGCGAATGCGCCTCGCATGATCGCCTAATTCTTCCCAGCTGCCGGTCCTGATCCGCACCATACTCTCGCCCGCTTCGTAAGCCATGAGAATCTCGCGCAGCGGCGGCGGCACCGGCTTGGAGGTCTGGCTGGAAGGATCGGCGAACACGTAGACGAGTTCGCAATTGATCAACAGCTCGTCGCCGCGAAAAATGGCGGCCGTGAACATCATGGATGACTTGCCGATGTTGCCGCACTTGAGCGCGATGTCGAGGCGGTCGTCCATGCGCGCGGACGCATGGAACTCGACGGTGGCCTTCTTGACGTAGAGGTCGCCGCCGAGCAGCTGCATAGCCTCGTCATACGGCATCGCCAGGACGCGCCAGTATTCGGCCACCGCCGTATCGACATACATCAGGTAATGGGCATTGAAGACGATTCTTTGCATATCGACTTCGGCCCAGCGCACCCGCAGGCGATGGAAAAAACGGAAGTCTTGTCGTTTCATGGGTTGAGGGCTCTTGACAGGGCGCGCGCCGCATCGGCATGGGCCTGCCGCGCTTCGCTAACGGCGCGCCCCATCTTGATGAATTCATGGGTCACGCCGCGATAGATTTCCAGGTCCACTGCAACGCCCGCGGACCTCAGTTTATCCGCGTATGCCAAGCCCTCGTCCACCAGCGGATCGCATTCGGCCAGCCCGAACCAGGCCGGCGCCACGCCCTCGACATCGGGTGCATTCAGCGGCGCAAAGCGCCAGTCCTCGCGCTGCGTGCGATCGATGTACTGGTCGAAAAACCATCGGATGTGCGGCTTTTCCAGCACCAGGCCATGGCCGAAACGCTCGCGAGAGGGCAAGTCCGGCGCTGCCGCGCAGCCCGGGTAGAACAGCAGTTGCAACGCGAGCGGCAGGCGGGCGTCGCGAGCCAGCACGGCGCAGACCGCAGCCAGCGTGCCGCCGGCGCTGTCGCCGCCCACCGCCAGCCGGCCGCTATCCAGGTTCAGGCCGCGACCGTGAGCGGCCAGCCATTGCGTCGCGTCCCAGGCGTCATTCACCGCCGTGGGAAAGCGATGTTCGGGCGCAAGCCGGTAATCGAGCGACACAACGGCGCACCCGCTCAACCGGCTGAGCTGGCGGCACAGCACATCGTGCGACGCGATGCTGCCGATGGTGAAGCCGCCGCCGTGAAAGAACAGCAGCACGGGCAGCAGTTCGCGGCCCGGCGCGTAGAGGCGCGAGGCCAGCCGGTGGCCATCGCGCGCCGGAATGGTGAAATCCTCGATCCGCACCAGTTGCGCCTTCGGCACTTCCAGCACGTCGGCAGCGGCTTCGTACGCCGCCTTGGCCTCGCGCGCGGTCAGCGTGTAGATGGGCGGGTAACCGGCGCGGGCCATGCGCTCGAGTACCGAACGCATGGCCGGGGTCAGTTGGGGAAATTCCGGCAGGAACTTCACGCCGATCACGCAAACACCGGGGTCGCGATGAGCGGAAGTTGCGCTGGTTTCAATCTGTCTCTCCTGCCGTTACAGTGGGGCTCTCAATCGTAGCGCGGGACTGCCATGGCCTTCATCTATTACGTGACCCAGATCCAGTTCGACTTCGGCGCGGTCAAGCTGCTCAAGCAGGAATGCGAGCGGGTCGGCATCACCCGACCGCTGGTGGTCACCGATCCCGGTGTCAAGGCCGCGGGGGTCTTGCAACAAGCCCTCGACGCGCTGCCCGGCATGACGGTGGCGGTGTTCGACCAGACGCCGTCCAATCCGACCGAGGGCGCGGTGCGCGCGGCGGTGCAGGTGTACCGGTCGAAACGTTGCGACGGCCTCATCGCCGTGGGCGGAGGTTCCGCCATCGACTGCGCCAAGGGCGTGGCGATCGCGGCGGCGCACGAGGGGCCGCTCGCCCGCTACGCCACCATAGAAGGCGGCTCGCCGCTGATCACCGACAAGGCGGCGCCGCTGATCGCCGTGCCCACCACCAGCGGCACCGGCAGCGAAGTCGCCCGCGGCGCCATCATCATCGTGGACGATCACCGCAAACTGGGCTTCCACTCCTGGAACCTGGTTCCGAAAACCGCCATTTGCGACCCTGAGTTGACGTTGGGCCTGCCGCCCAAATTGACGGCAGCCACGGGCATGGATGCGATCGCCCATTGCATGGAAACCTTTATGTCCGCCGCCATCAATCCGCCTGCCGACGGCATCGCCCTGGACGGCTTGGAGCGTGGCTGGTCCCACATCGAGAGAGCCACCCGGGATGGACAAGACCGTGAGGCGCGCTTCAATCTGATGAGCGCGTCGATGGAGGGCGCGATGGCCTTCCAGAAGGGCCTGGGCTGCGTGCATTCGCTCAGCCACAGCCTGGGCGGTGTCGACCCGAGGCTGCACCACGGTACGCTCAACGCCATGTTCCTGCCCGTGGTGGTTCGCTTCAACGCACAGGCCGAGTCGGTGCGCAAGGACCGGCGCCTGGAACGCATGGCCCATGCCATGGGCCTGCGCTCGGCCGGAGATATTCCCGAAGCAATCAAGGACATGAACGCGCGGCTGGACTTGCCGGCCGGACTGGCGGCGATGGGCGTGCACCGGGATCAGTTCGACCAGATCATCAAGGGCGCGCTGGCCGATCACTGCCACAAGACCAATCCGCGCATCGCCTCGGCGCAGGACTATGAAGAGATGCTGGCGGCGTCGATGTGAGGCGCACGAGCCGGCCGCCCCTGGTGGCCTAGCCTGCGCTTGCCCCAGCGGCGCAGCGGCGCCTCGAACCAGCGCTCGCTGGCTGCGGCCGTGAGGCAGCTCAGAACCAAAACCATGACCAGGACGGCGCATTTGAAGGCGAATGGGGCCTGGGAAATCTCGAATTCAGCCAGCCGCGGCAGCACGAACCAGATGAAGCCAAAAAAGATGACGGGATGGATCAGGTAACAGCCGTACGTGATATCGCCCAGCCAGCGCGCGACCGGTGCCAGTCTTGCACCCACGCTCACCTGGCCGCTGACCAGCACCACTGCGAAGCAGGCGCAGAACAGCGCTGCGCCACGGGCGCCGAGCAATTCATCGCCTTGCCGCGCCGGGTTGAGCCATAGCAGCAAACCCGTCATGAGCACCCATGCCAGCACGCCGATCATGAGGGGCAGCGCGCGGAAGTTCGTCCTGCGCCAATGGCCGATGACGCAGCCGCCAAAGAAATAGGCCGCGAAGGCGGGCACCTGGTGGTAAGCCACTGAACTGGCGGCGTAACCAGCCGGCGAGCCCACGGTGCGGACGATCCAGATCCATTGCAGCACGCAGAAAGCCAGGGCCAGCGCGGCACACCATGCCCGCCGCGGCAAGGCCAGTAACAGCAGCGGGAAGGCCAGGTAGTAGGCAAATTCGATGCCCAGCGACCAGCCACCGATGGCGAGGGCCCAAGTAGCGGGATCGTAGGCGCCGAATGCGAAGGTCGCGTTGAGCACGAGCCGGAGCAGCAGCTGGTCGACGGGTTGGCCCGAATGCAGCACAAGGACAGCCACCACGACGAGGCACACGACGATGTACAGCGGCGCCAGGCGCAGCCAGCGCACCAGCAGGAAAGCCCCGGCGTCGCGCGGGCCGCTGAGCCGCCCGCTGTAGTTGTAGGCAAGGCTGGCACCCGACAGCACGAAGAACAGATAGACGCCGTAGCTGCCCAGCGTGTTCAGGCTCGCGAGGCCCTGCCAGTACAGCAGGTGGTACAAAGCGACGCCTAAAGCGCACAAGCCGCGCAGCACATCCCAACCCAGCACCCGATCCAGTGATCCAGCCGGCTGCGGTGTACCCAATCCTGCAATGTCGCGAAGGCCGGCCATGGTTATTTTCTTAACCGCTGCAGCTTGGCGAAGGCACCGGCGATCGCCGTGTTCAGCGGTTGAGCCTGAGGGGCGCGCTCCCCGCGTCCGGCGCCCTGGTAGCGGTTGTCGCGCGGCCCGTCGCGGCGGCTTTGCGCCTCGCCCAGCTTCATCGAAAGCCCGATGCGCTTGCGGGCCACGTCGACTTCCACCACCTTGACCGTGACGATGTCGCCGGTCTTCACAACTTCGCGCGCGTCCTTGATGAACTTGTGAGAAAGCTGGCTGACGTGGATGAGACCGTCCTGGTGCACGCCCAGGTCGACGAAGGCACCAAACGCCGCGACGTTGCTCACCGTGCCCTCCAGCACCATCCCTTCGCGCAGGTCGCTGATGCTCTCGACGCCGTCGTTGAAGCGCGCCACCTTGAACTCGGGGCGTGGGTCGCGGCCCGGTTTTTCGAGTTCACCCAGGATGTCCTTCACGGTGATCACGCCGAACTTCTCGTTGGCGAACAGTTCGGGCTTCAGCGACTCGAGCATTTCCGCGCGGCCCATCAGCTCGACGACCGGCTTACCGGTCGCGGCCACCATCCGTTCGACCACGGGGTAGCTTTCCGGATGCACGCCTGTCATGTCGAGCGGGTTGTCTCCGCCGCGAATACGCAGGAAACCCGCGCTTTGCTCGAATGTCCTGGCGCCCAGGCCGCCGACTTCCATCAACTGCTTGCGGTTCGCAAATGCGCCGTGCGCCTCGCGCCAGCGCACCACTGCCTTGGCGACGCTGCCCGAAAGTCCCGAAACGCGCGACAGCAGCGGCACGCTGGCCGTGTTCAGATCCACCCCTACCGAATTCACGCAGTCCTCCACCACGGCGTCGAGCATGCGAGCGAGTTCGCTCTGGTTGACGTCATGCTGGTACTGGCCGACGCCGATGGATTTCGGATCGATCTTGACCAGTTCGGCCAGCGGGTCCTGCAACCGGCGGGCGATACTCGCGGCTCCGCGCAGGCTCACATCCACGCCGGGCATTTCCTGCGAGGCGAATTCGCTGGCGGAATAGACCGAGGCGCCCGCTTCGCTGACCACGACTTTTTCCACCGCGCGGACTGAGCCTGTCGAAGCCGCCCCTTCAGGACGAGGGGAATCGAGCCGCTTGATCAGTTCGCCGGCCAGCTTGTCGGTTTCGCGGCTGGCCGTGCCGTTGCCGATCGCGATCAGGTTCACGCCGTGCTTGCGGCACAGCAGTTCGAGCTGATGCAGCGATCCATCCCAGTCGCGGCGCGGCTCATGTGGATAAACGGTTGCCGTATCGACCAGCTTGCCGGTGGCATCGACCACTGCCACCTTCACCCCGGTGCGGATGCCCGGGTCCAGGCCCATCACGACGCGCGGCCCGGCCGGCGCGGCCAGCAGCAGGTCGCGCAGGTTGTCGGCAAACACCTTGATCGCCACCTTCTCGGCTTGCTCGCGCAGCCGGGCGAACAGGTCACGCTCGGTGGATAGCGACAGCTTCACCCGCCAGGTCCAGGCCACGCACTTGCGCAGCAGGTCGTCGGCGGCGCGGCCCTGGTGGCTCCAGCCGATATGCAGCGCGATCTTGCCTTCGGCGATGGAAGTGCGGCCCGGTTCCGGCTCAACCGGCAACAGCAGTTTGGCGTCGAGGATCTCCAGCTGCCGGCCGCGCAGGACGGCCAGCGCACGATGGGACGGCACGCGTCCGATCGGCTCGGCGTAGTCGAAATAATCGCGAAACTTCGCCACGTCGGCGCTGTTTTCGTCCTTGCCGGCCATGAGCCTGGACTTGAACAGCCCTTCCGACCACAGCCATTCGCGCAATTGCCGCACCAACGCCGGATCCTCGGCCCACCGCTCGGACAGGATGTCGCGCACCCCATCGAGTACGGCTGCGACACTGGTGAAATCCTCGCCGCCCTCGCCTATTTCCGCTTTGACGAAGGGCGCCGCCTCGTCAGCCGGAATGAGCGATGGGTCGGCGAAGAGCTTGTCCGCCAACGGCTCGATGCCGCCTTCGCGCGCGATCTGGCCCTTGGTGCGCCGCCGGGGCTTGTAAGGCAGGTAAAGGTCTTCGAGTTCCTGTTTGGTCGGCGCGGCCTCGAAGGCAGCGCGCAGGCTGGGGGTGAGCTTGCCCTGCTCCTGCACGCTCTTGAGCACCGCGGCGCGCCGTTCTTCCAATTCGCGCAAGTAGCCCAGCCGGTACTCGAGTTCGCGCAACTGCACGTCGTCCAGGCCGCCGGTTGCTTCCTTGCGGTAGCGGGCCACGAAGGGCACGCTGGCGCCGCCATCAAGCAGGTTCACCGCTGCCTCGACCTGGCGTTCCTGGACCCGGATTTCCGCGGCGATCTGCCGGATGATTTTTTGCATTTGTAACTGCTGGAGAACTTCTGCATCGGACACTGGCGACGCGGCAGTTTGCCACACAGCACGCACACCAATACGGCATCTTGGCTGACATTCGGCGCCTCCGGCCGCTGACCAGAATGGCTTATTCCCTCCAAGGAGACTCCAATGCGCGCCCGATTATTTTTTCTTGTTGTTGCGATTTTGCTGGTCGCCGGCTTCGCCGCCCAGAACTGGCCTGAATTCACGCGCACATCGCCGCTGAACTTCGGCGTGGTTGTCGAGGAGGCGCCGCTGGGCCTGATCATGCTGGCCGTCTTCGGCGTCACGCTGCTGTTCTTCCTCATGGGCAGCGCGATGCAGGAGTCGCGCCACATGCGCGAAACGAGCCGCCACGCCAAGACCCTGCAAGCCCAGCGCGATCTGGCCGAAAAAGCCGAGGCCTCGCGCTTCACCGATCTGCGCCAGCAGTTGGACACGCACCTTCGGGACAACCGGCAGCGCGAGTCCATCGTGGCCAGCGAGTTCGAAAAGGCGATGGTGCAGAACCAGCGCGAACTGCGCAGCCAGCTGGATGCGATCAGCCGCATGCTCGATGGCCGGCTGAACGAACTGGAAAGCCGTCTCGAAACGCGGCTGGAACGCTTGCAACCGGCGCGCGTCGACATACCGACGGACGTGACCGCGCGCGAGCATGTGAGTTCATGAGGCTGTAAGAAGCGCTAGAGTGGCGCGACCAAGGGGCATTGGAGCGCCGCATGCAACCAGTTCTCTCCGTTCTCACCGCGGCCTGTGCCCTCGCAGGCGCCGGTAGCGCACTCGCCTCCGCCGCCGCCTGCAAAGCGGAATCGGCCGCCACGCTCACCCCTGTCATCGAGCTGTACACCTCGGAGGGTTGCAGTTCGTGCCCACCCGCCGATCGCTGGCTGTCCACACTGAAAGCCAGCGCCGCGAGCGGCCGCGCCGTGGTCCAGGCTTTCCACGTGGGCTATTGGGACTACATCGGCTGGATCGATCGCTTCGCCAGTCCCGCGTATACGGACCGGCAACGCCAGGTCGCCAGGCGCAGCGGGCAGTCGGGCGTCTACACGCCGCAACTGGTGCGCGATGGGCAGGATTGGCGCGACTATTCGCGTGCACTCGGCAATGGCAGGGAACCGGCCCGCGCACGAATCTCCTTGCAGAAAAGTGCCGGAGACGCCTTCGAAGCGCTCGTGACGCCGTCCGAAGGCGTTGCGGCCTGGGGCGCCTACTGGACCGTGACCGAGCACGGGCATGGCAGCAAAGTCAAGGCGGGAGAAAACGCCGGCGAGTTCCTCCAGCACGATTTCGTGGTCCGGCAGTACGTGCCCGCCGGTGAGTACCGCGGTGCCGCGAAGGTCACGCTGCGAGCTGTCGCCGCCGAACCCTCGCATCCACGGCAGGTCAATCTCGTGATCTTCGAGCCGAAGTCAGGCAAGACGTTGCAGGCGCTCAGCCTGGGCTGTTGAAGGCTAGACTCGCGGGATGCACTGGCTACGCCGGCTCCTGCGCAACACGTTCCTTGCGCTGATCGCGCTCATCCTGCTGTTCGAGGAATGGGGTTGGGAGCCGCTTGCCGCCCTCCTGGCGAAGCTGGCGCGATTGCCGTTGTGGGCGGCGATCGAGCGCCGGATCCGCGCGCTGCCGCCCTGGGCCGCTGTGGCAGTGTTCGCCCTCCCGGCGCTCGCGCTGCTGCCGGTCAAGCTGCTGGCGCTGTTCCTGATCGGGCGTGGCCATGCGCTACTGGGCGTCGGCGTGCTGCTCACGGCCAAGGTCCTGGGCACGGCAGTCCTGGCGCGGCTGTTCACGCTGACCGAGCCGGCGCTGCTGCGGCTGGCGTGGTTCGCCCGCTGGTACCCGCGCTGGAAGAGCTGGAAGGATGGGGTCATCGCGCAGCTCCGGTGTTCCGCTCCATGGCAGGCAGCGCTGCGCTGGAAAGCGCGCGCCCGCCGGCAGTGGGCGGCGTTCCGGCTGCGCCATGGGCTGGCAGCCCGTAAATAAGCCGGCGCCGCGCCGTCAGTCGAACAAGCCCGGCTCGGACCCGAGCTGGGCCTTTTCGATCTGCAGCATCCGCAGCTTGGTGGCGACGCCCCCTGCGGCTGAAAAGCCGCCTCCTGCGCTGCCCGCGGCGAGTACGCGATGGCATGGCACCACCGGCGCGAACGGGTTGTGCCCCAGCGCCTGCCCGACGGCACGGGCCGCGCCCGGCTCGCCCAGGCGCGCCGCCACTTCGCCATAGGTCGAGGTTCGGCCCGGCTGGATGGCACGCGTGACTTCATAGACGCGTCGGTTGAAGTCCGGCACATCCGTCATGTCGAGCGGCACATCCAGCAGCGCATCGGGCTGGCCTTCCAGCAACGCGCGAATTCGCTGCGCGATCGCCCCGATGGCCGGCGGCGGAGAGCATTGCGCCGCTGCCGGAAAGCGCGATTGCATGCGGGCGCGAGTGGCCCGTTCGTCCGCTTCCGGCAACTGGACCCCAACCACCTGCCCGCTGTCGTTCCAGGCGATGCCGCAAGTGCCGATTGCGGTGTCGAAAACGCACCAACCGGACGCGCGCGACATCTGCCCTGCCCTCCGCAAGACTCAAGCAGCTTCGGCTTTGCGCAGCACGTAGCCGATGCGCGGGAAGTGGACGTGCACGATGCCGGCCCTGGCGTCTTCGCGCTGCAGCGTGTAGTGGGTCCGCGTGGCGGCGAGCAGCACGCCGTGGGTCGGCTCCGGCCCGAAGCTTTCGGACGTGATCGTGACCTGGCTGCCCAGCGGGATGCCGTGATCGTCCTGGAAGGCGCTGTCGATCAGCAGATTCCCGCCCGGCGGCATCGGCTCGGCAGCTTTGGCCACGACGACCGCATCGGCCGAATTGAACTTGTCCATGCCGCCGTGGCCGATCGCCGCGATGCGGTCCATCCACTCGCTCACGGCCGGCGTGGCGGCCAGGATGTCCGCCAGCACCGGCACCTGGACGCGCGTGTACCAGAGCGCGTGATAGGTCGCGAAATCCGCGATGCAGGGATCGGTGCCGAACAGGAAGTCGTGCTCCTCCGCCATGTGCGCGATGCGCCGCAGGTAAGAGCGGTAGGCGCTGGTGGCATCCGCCGGCCGCAGCCGCACCATGTTGCCGCTCATCGCCTTGCGGTCCTCGCCGAACGCCTTGGCCGCTTCGGGCTGTGACTTCGCGAAGACATGGGCCGCGCCCTTGGGCTGCAGGTTGTAGGCCATGGCGGCCCAGAACAGGGTGGTGTCGGCCCATTGCGCGAACACCCGCGACACCCCCTTCAGGTGCGGCGGATACAGCGTGGGCTGGCCCTGCACATGCTCCAGCACGTCGCAGATCAGCGAGCTGTCGCAGTACACGTCGGCACCTACCTGCAAGACGGGTGTCTTGCGATAGCCTCCGGTCAGCGCCAGCACGTCCGGCTTGGGCATGATGGGCGGGATGACGACCGACTTCCAGGCCAGCTTCTTGTAGCCCATGACGATCCGGATCTTCTCCGAGAACGGCGAGCTGGGGTAATGGTGCAGGATCAGGTCGGGCATGGGCATCAATCCTTCCTTGTCGCTTGCTGACTCTCAGCGCGGCATCGCGCGCCTGATGATGGCGTCGAAATCGGTGCCGCCCCCCAGCGTGCCGAAGGTATAGCCCCAGTCGCCTGCCAAGCGTGACTCGCAGAAGGCAGCGAACACCGTCGAGGGGGCAGTCTGCAGCAACAAGGCGGCCTGCACCGCCAGCGCGACGTCCTGCGCCAGCCGCCGTGCTTCCAGTTCGGTGGCCATTTCCTGGACCCGTGCCGGCAAGGCGGCTACCAGGCGATCCAGCGCCGGGTGGGCGCCCTTGGCGGGCGCCAGTTCATGAGCCAGCGCCGCGCCGCCGTCGGCCTTCTGCAGCGCGCGCAGCAGGTCCAGCGCCATGATGTTGCCCGCGCCTTCCCAGATCGAGTTGACCGGAATCTCGCGGTAGATCCGGGCCATGATGCCCTCGCCGTTTTCCTCCACGTAGCCGTTGCCGCCCAGGCATTCCATCGCCTCTTGGGCGAAGTGGCTGCCGCGCTTGCAGATCCAGAACTTTGCGATGGGCGTGAGCGCGCGTGCCATCACGGCTTCATGGGCATCGCCGGGCTTGTCGAAGGCGCGGGCGACCCGCAGTGCCAGGGCCGTCGCAGCCTCGGATTCGAGCGCGAGATCGGCCAGCACGTTGCGCATCAGCGGTTGGTCGATCAGGCGTTTGCCGAACGCCTCGCGCTGCGCCGTGTGGTTCAGCGCGATCGACAAGGCCTGCCGCATCAGCCCGCTGGTGCCCAGTGAGCAGTCCAGCCGCGTCATCGTGCCCATCTCGAGGATCTGTGGAACGCCCCGCGCCTCTTCGCCCACCAGCCACGCGGTGGCTTGCTGGAACTCGACTTCGGAACTGGCGTTGGCCTTGTTGCCCAGCTTGTCCTTCAGGCGCTGGATGCGCATGGCGTTGACCGAGCCGTCGGGCAGCACGCGCGGCAGGAACAGGCAGCTCAGGCCTGCCGGTGTGCGCGCCAGGATCAGGAAGGCGTCGCACATCGGCGCCGACAGGAACCACTTGTGTCCCGTCACACGATAGCGCTGGCCCCAATTGTCCTGGCCGTCGGGCTCGGCCTTGCTGGTGTTGGCGCGCACGTCCGACCCGCCCTGCTTTTCGGTCATGCCCATACCCATGGTGAGACCCACCTTGTCGCGCCACAGCTTCAACGCCGGGTCATAGGAGCGGCTGGCCAGGCCCGGGCCCCAGTCGGCGTACACGGCTTCGTTCCGGCGCAACGCCGGCGTCACGGCATATGTCATCGAGATCGGGCACAGGACCGACGGCTCCAGCTCGGTGAACAGCATGAACGAGGCGGCCCGCAGCACATGCGGCGAGGCGATCTTCTGCGTCCACGGGGTGCCGTGCAGCCCGGCCGCGGTCGCGGCGGCCATCAGCGCGTGGTAGCTCGGATGGAATTCGACCAGATCGGCGCGCCGGCCGAAACGATCGTGGGTATGCAGCTGCGGGGTATGGATGTTGGCCAGCCGCGCGTGGGTCTGCATCTCCTGGCTGCCCAGCGTCTTTCCAAGCGCGGCCAGCGGCGCAGTGTCGAGCTGAGGCGCATTGAATTTCAGGCCGGCCTGCAAGGCGCTGTTGCCTTCGAAGAGGTTGTAGTCGACCAGCGGCTCCGGCTGGTTGAACACTTCGTGGGTCTGGTCGGACATGGGTCGCTCCTCAGATCAGCTTGACCAGCTGCTTGCCGAAGTTCCTGCCCTTGAGCAGGCCCAGGAAGGCCTCGGGCGCCGACTCGATCCCTTGCGCGATCGATTCGCGCGGACGCAATTGGCCGCCGGCCACCAAGGCGGCCAGCTCCCTGAGCGCATCCGGCCAGATTTCCATGTGCTCGCCGACAATGAAGCCCTGCAGCTTGACCCGGTTGTTGAGGAGCAATCGCGGATTGGACATCGGCACGGGCTGGCCGTCGTAGCCCGCGATCATGCCGCACAGTGCAATGCGGGCGAACGCGTTAAGGCGCAGCATCACGGCGTCCAGCACCATCCCGCCCACGTTCTCGAAGTAGCCGTCAATGCCGCCGGGGCAAGCTTCCTCAAGCGCCTTGGACAGCGATGCCGCATCCTTGTGCTGCCTGTAGTCGACGCAGGCGTCGAAGCCGAGTTCGTCCTCTGCGTACTTGCACTTGTCCGGTCCGCCCGCGATGCCTACCGTCCGGCAGCCGCGCGCCTTCGCCAGGGCGCCAAAGGCACTGCCCACCGCGCCGCTGGCCGCGCTGACGACCATGGTCTCGCCGGCTTTCGGCTCGATGATCTTGACCAGCCCGTACCAGGCCGTGACGCCCGGCATGCCAACCGCGCCCAGGTAATGCGACAAGGGCACATTCGCCGTGTCGACCTTTCTCAGCGCGCCGCGCTGGTCGGCGTTGACCACGGCGTATTCCTGCCATCCGCCCGCTCCCACCACCTTGTCGCCGAGCCGGTATTTCGGCGAGCGGCTCTCCACCACTTCGCCTGCCGTGCCGCCCTGCATCACCTGGCCCAGCGGCTGCGGCACCGCATAGCTCTTGGCGTCGTCCATGCGGCCGCGCATGTAGGGGTCGAGGCTGAGGAAATGGTGGTGCACCAGCACCTGGCCGTCCTGCAGCGGCGGCGTTTCGCCCACGACCAGCTTGAAGTTGGATGTTGACGCCTCGCCCCGCGGGCGGTTGTCCAGGATGAACTGCTTGTTCTGCGGCATGAGGGTCTCCCACTCGGTGGAGGTACAAGGCAAGATTGCTGCAGGCAACTCCTGAACGGTCTCCCTAGTCTGTGGAAATGACGGTCAGGTCGTTGACGCTGGTCGGACTCGTGGGCAGCCGCTTGACGTACTTGAACGTCCCCGTGGCATGGGCGCACGCGCGTCCTTCGCTGTCGAAGATCGTGGCTTCCGTGAACGCCATCGTTGCCGTGCGGTGCATCAGGCGCCCGCGGCCGGCCAGCTTGCCGCGCGCCGGTTGCATGAAGCTTGTCTTCATCTCGATGGTGACTACGCCCAGGCCTTCGGTGACGCTGCGGGCGGCGGTTGCCATCGACACGTCCAGCAGCGTCATGCAGGCGCCTCCGTGCGCAACCTGGAACGAATTCAGATGCTCCGGCTTGGGCTCGTACAGGATTTCGGAGTGGCCGCCTTCAAACCGAACGAGCTCGAAGCCGAGGTGCTCGACGAAGGGAATGTATGCGCCGAAGTTCAAATCAACCGCCCGTGATCACGCTGACGCCGCCATCCACCGCCAGCCATTGGCCGGTGATGTGCTTGCCGGCGTCGGAGGTGAACAGCAGCGTGACGCCCTTCAGGTCCTCGTCGTCGCCCAGCCGCTGCAACGGCGCGTGGGCGGCAAGCTGTTCCTTTCCCAGCCGCTGCAGCGTGAACTCCGTCATCTTGCTCGGGAAAAAACCCGGGCAGATGGCGTTGACCGTGATGTTGTACTTGCCCCATTCGCAGCCCAGGGCACGGGTGAAGCTGATCACTGCACCCTTGGACGTGTTGTAGGCCAGCGTCTGCATTTCCGGCGGGTTGCCGCCCAGGCCGGCGATCGAGGCGATGTTGACGATGCGGCCGTACTTGCGCGGGATCATGCTGCGTTTGGCGATGTGCTGCGACAGGATGAAATAGCCGCGCACGTTCAGGTTCATCAGCTTGTCCCATGCCGCCACCGCATGATCCTCGGCCGGTGCACCCCAGGCGGCGCCTGCGTTGTTCACGAGAATGTCCACGTCGCCCATGCGCTGCAGGGTTTCGTCGGCCAGGCGGTGGATTTCCTCTTCCTTGGCACAGTCCGCGGCGATCCAGCGCGCGTCGATGCCCGCCGCCTGCAGTTCGGCAGCGGCTTCTTCCAGGTCACCGGCCTTGCGCGAAGTCAGCATCACGCGCGCGCCGGCCTCGCCCAGCGCGTGGGCCATCTGCAGGCCCAGGCCGCGCGAGCCGCCGGTCACCAGCGCCGTCTTGCCTTTGAGATCGAACAGTTCCGAAATAATGCGTGTCATGTATGTTTTCCTTTTAGGGTCATCGATTGTGCGTTCGCCGCGCGTCTTTGTGTGATCAGAAGGCCTCCTCCGGCATGCCGGCGCAGGTCGCGTCGCGGCTCGCGGCCACATTGAGCCAGGCGCCGATCTTGGGTAATTCGTAACGATAAAAATAGCGGGCCGCCCGCAGCCTGCCCTGCTGGGCCGGGAGGTCCCTGGCGCCTGCGGGGATCGCCAGCACCACGTCCAGCCAGATCCACGCCAGCACCATATGCCCGAAAGCCTGCATGTAAGGCACGGCATTGGCCAACGCCAGCGCCGGGTCGCCGCCCGACCAGGCGGCCTCGGTCGCGGCGCGGACGTCCTGCAAGGCCTGGCCCAGCGCCACTGCGTGCTCGCTTAATTCGGCTTGCGCGGTGGCGCGCGCGATCGTCGCTTCGATCCGCCCGGACAGCAGTTCGAGGCCCCGGCCGCCCTCCATCAGCACCTTGCGTCCGAGCAGGTCGGCCGCCTGGATGCCGTGCGTGCCCTCGTGAATCATGTTCAGGCGGTTGTCGCGCCAGTACTGTTCCACCGGGAAGTCGCGGGTGTAGCCGTAGCCGCCGTGGACCTGGATCGCCAGCGAATTGGCTTCCAGGCACCATTCGCTGGGCCAGCTCTTGGCAATCGGCGTGAGCACTTCCAGCAGCAGCCGTGCCTCGTCGGCCGCCTGCGACTCGCCGGTGTGCTGCTCATCCACGAGGCGGGCGCAATACAGCTCCAACGCCAGTGCGCCTTCGCAATAGGACTTTTGCGCCAGCAGCATGCGCTTGATGTCGGCGTGCTCGATGATGCGCACCTGCGGCTGCGCCGGGTCCTTGCCCCGCGGTCCCACGGGCCGGCCCTGCGGCCGGTTCTTCGCATAGTCGAGCGAGGCGTGGTACCCGGCCATGCCGAGCATCACGGCCGCCATTCCGACGCCGATGCGCGCCTCGTTCATCATGTGGAACATGCAGCGCAATCCTTCGTGCGGCCGGCCCACCAGGTAGCCGACAGCGCCGGCTTTCCCGTCGACCGGAAACTTGCCTTCGCCAAAATTGAGCAGCGTGTTGGTCGTGCCGCGCCAGCCGAGTTTGTGGTTCAGGCCGGCCAGCGCGATGTCATTGCGCTGGCCCGTGAGTTCGCCCCGCGTGTTCACCAGCTTCTTCGGCACGATGAAAAGGGAAATGCCGCGGGTGCCGGGAATCAGCTTGCCATCCGGGCCGGGTATCTTGGCCAGCACCAGGTGGATGATGTTTTCGGTCAGCTCGTGTTCACCGGCCGAAATCCACATCTTGTTGCCGCGAAGCCGATAGCGCGGGCCGAGCGGATCGCTCTCGAAATCCTCGCCGTCCGGCACTGCCCGTGTGGTGATGTCGGAGAGCGACGAGCCGGCCTGCGGTTCGGACAGGCACATGGTGCCCAACCAGCGCCCGGAAAACTCGTTGAGCGCAAACACCTCCTTCTGCGCGGCGCTGCCGTGCACCAGCAGCAGGTTCGCGTTGCCCACCGTGAGCATGCCCGAGCCGATGCTGGCCGAGGCCATGGAGAAGAAGGTCTGCGACGCGGCTTCGATCGTGTACGGCAGCTGCATGCCGCCGATTTCGTAGTCCTGCGCCGCGCTGAGCATGCCCGACTGCGCGAATGCCTTGTGGGCTTCGTGCGTCGCTTTCGGCAAGATCACCTTTTCGCCGTCGAAGCGAGGCTCTTCAGTGTCCACCGTCCGGTTGAACGGCGCGTATTTCTCCCGTGCGATCCGCTCGCAGGTATCGAAGACGGCCTCGAAGGTTTCGCGGGAATGGTCGGCAAAGCGCGCGCGCTGCGTCAGCTCCTCGGCGCGGAGCCAATCGTAGAGCAGGAAATCGAGCGTTGCGCGCAAAGACATGGCTTCAACTCCAGGTTGTCGTTGCGGGCCTGACCCGCAATCCATGTCACGCCGGCCAAGGCCCCGCGTTTCGAGGCATGGATCCCGGGTCGAGCCCGGGATG
>DATNBX010000075.1:0-13226 GCA_035571795.1 Ramlibacter sp. | reverse complement strand
CAAGGCGCCTGAGTGCTTCTATATCGAGAAGAAGCTGAGCGAGCGCATGAACATCCCTGTGTTTCACGACGACCAGCACGGCACGGCCATCATCACCTCCGCTGCGCTGCTCAACGCGCTCGAACTGGTGGGCAAGAATATTGCCGAGGTCAAGATCGCAGTGTCTGGCGCCGGCGCCGCCGCCATCGCCTGCCTGGACGTGCTGGTAGGGCTGGGGGTCAAGCGCAAGAACGTCTGGGCCTGCGATTACAAGGGCCTGGTCTATGAGGGCCGCCCGGGCGGCTATGACGAATCGAAGGCCCGCTATGCGCAAAACACCGACGCGCGCACCCTGGCTGACGCGGTGAAGGGCGCCGACGTTTTCCTCGGCTGCTCGGCGGCCGGCGTGCTGACGCAGGAGATGTGCAAGACGATGGCCGATCGGCCCATCATCCTGGCGCTGGCCAACCCCGAGCCGGAAATCCGGCCCGAACTGGCCAAGGCCGTGCGGCCCGACTGCATCATCGCGACCGGCCGCTCGGACTACCCGAACCAGGTCAACAACGTCCTGTGCTTCCCCTACATCTTCCGCGGCGCGCTCGACTGCGGCGCGACCAAGATCACCGAAGCCATGAAACTCGCGGCAGTGCGCGAGATCGCCGAACTGGCCAAGGCCGACATCAGCGAGGAAGTGGCCAACGCCTACGCCGGCAAGGAGCTCGCGTTCGGGCCCGAGTACCTGATTCCCACGCCGTTCGATTCGCGGCTGATCCTGCGTATCGCGCCGGCCGTGGCGAAAGCAGCGGCCGAATCCGGCGTCGCAACGCGTCCGATCACGGACTTCGACGCCTATCGCCAGAGCCTGACGCGCTTCGTTTATCAGACCGGCATGATCATGCAGCCGGTGTTCGCGGCCGCCAGGTCGGCGACCACCAAGAAGCGGGTGATATTTGCCGAGGGTGAAGACGATCGCGTCTTGCGCGCCGCGCAATTGGCGATCGAAGACGGCGTGGCCCAGCCGATCCTGCTCGGCCGTCCGGCCGTGATCGAGGCGCGCATCGCCAAGGCCGGCCTGCGCATGAAGCTGGGCAAGGATGTCGAGTGCGTGAACCCGGAAAGCGACACGCGGTTCCGCCAGTACTGGGAGGCGTACCACCACCGGATGGGCCGCCATGGCGTGACGCCGGAAGCCGCCAAGGCGGCGGTGCGCCGCTCCAACACGCTGATCGGCTCGCTGTCGCTCCAATTGGGCGACGCCGACGCGATGCTGTGCGGCCTGGTCGGGCGCTTCGATGCGCACTTCGAGCATGTGTGCAACGTCATCGGCCTGGCCGAGGGCGCGCCGGGCTTCGCGACCCTGAATGCACTGATGCTGCAGGACCGCACGCTGTTCATCGCCGACACCTACGTCAACGAGGACCCGAGCGCCGAGTTGCTGGCCGGCATTGCCGCGATGGCCGTGCAGGAAGTGCGCCGCTTCGGCCTGCCGCCCAAGGTGGCTTTCCTCTCGCACAGCAACTTCGGCACGTCCAGCCGCGCTTCGGCGCGCAAGATGCGCCTCGCGCGCGAACTGTTTGCCAAGATGGCTCCCGATGTGGAATGCGACGGCGAGATCCAGGGCGATTCAGCCCTGTCGGAAACCGTGCGCCGCGGCAGCCTGATGGACACCACCCTGTCGGGCGAGGCCAACGTGCTGATCTGCCCGAACCTGGACTCGGCCAACATTCTGTTCAACGTGCTGAAGATCACCGGCGGCCACGGCATCACGGTGGGCCCGATGCTGCTGGGCGCCGCGAAACCGGTCCACGTGCTGACGCCCTCCTCCACGGTGCGGCGTGTCGTCAACATGACCGCGCTGGTCGCGGCCGGCGTGCTGCGCGCCTGAAGGACCAGCAAGACGAGGCGGCCGGTGCCGCCTCGCGTGAGCCAGAAAGAAGGCACCCGGCCCGAAGAGCCGAGTGCCGAAATCTTGTTTGATGAGGCTTTTGGCCCGCCTCTCGGGGCGGTTTAGCGGACGCGGCCGCGCCGGAACAGGTTGACGATCGCCAGCAGGATGATCGCGCCGACCAGGGAGACCAGCAGCGACGCCACGCTGAAGCCTTCATTGATCGTGCCGGCACCGACCAGCGGAGAGATCAGCCAGCCGCCGATGAACGCACCCACGATGCCCACGACGACGTTCAGCAGGATGCCCTGTTGAGCATCGGTCTTCATGATCAAGCTGGCAAGCCAGCCGACGATACCGCCTACGATGAGCCAGAGTATGAAATTCATATGACACTCCTTTGCCGCGAACGGCGTGTTTGTGAAAGCGGGCCGTTGCCTTGCGGCTGCGACCACCCGCCGCCTGAAACGAACGGCCGGTGCACGCAATATCGTTCGCACCCCACAGCAGTCGCGTAGTCGCCCATACAGGCTCAGCGTGCGCGCTTGCCGCATGGCGGCGTCGGACGTGCCCTACTCCCAGGCGGGATTCGCGCGCCAATCGGCGCGAATCGAAACGGCGTCGCCATGAGGCGAGAATGGGCGTTTTGCACATCGCCGCGCGCGCCGTTGCTCCACATGGCTTTTTCGATTCTTCTCCCACCAGCGCTCGTCGCGCGCCGCAACGCAGCTGCCGACGAGCACGAGCACGAGCTAAACAGCGCCCACCGCGGCCGCCAGCGCACCCTCGGCCGCGCGTGCACCGGCTCGCACGGCGGCTGACCGCCCATGCCCTGGCACGCGCGGCTTGCGCTCGATTACCGGCTCGAAGGCGGCCGCTGCGTGGCGCGCTTCGAGCACGACGGGCCGCTGCGCATCCTGCAGACGCTCTATCCGGAGGGCGATGCGATCTGCCACAACGTGCTGGTGCACCCCCCCGGCGGCCTGGTCGGCGGCGACACGCTGCAGATCGCGATCCGCGCGGCGACCGGCTCGCATGGGCTGGTCACCACACCCGGTGCGACCCGCTTCTACCGCTCGCAGGGCGAGCCGGCCGTGCAGGCCACGCACATCGCGCTGGACGAAGGCGCGCGCCTGGAGTGGCTGCCGCTCGAGGCAATCTGCCATAGCGGCTGCCGCGCGGAAAACCACCTGACGCTGGCCCTGGCGCCGGGCGCCGAGTTGATCGGCTGGGACGTCACCGCACTGGGGTTGCCGGAGTCCGGCTTGCCGTTCGCGCAGGGCAGCATGCTGCAGCACCTTGAATTGAACGGCTCATGGCTGGAGCGCGGCCGTATCGATGCGCTGGACCCACGCCTGATGGATGGCCCTTTGGGGCTGGCGGGGCGGCGCTGCATCGGTACGCTGTTCCTGGCCGCGGGCTCCGACTTGAGCCGCGCGCGGCGCGACTTGGCGCTGGAGCTGGCGCGCGAGGCGATCGGGGCGCATCCCATGGGTGCAGTGGCCGCAGCCACGGCACCCGGACCGCGCGTGATCGCGGTGCGCGTGCTGGCGCCGCTGGTCGAGCCGGCACTCGCTCTGCTGAAGGCCATCCGCGATGCCTGGCGCCCGGCGTTGTGGAACTTGACAGCAAACCGGCCGCGGACCTGGGCGCTGTAGTAATCCCAGTCCTACGGCGCAACCGGCAACTCGCCGCCGCGAATGCGGACTGATCTCCGGCACGGCCGCGCTGGAATCGTTCCTAGACTTCAAGTCATTCCCTCCATTGCAAGGAGTTTCGTCATGACCGCATTCGATTCCGCCCTTTCGCGCAAGAGCCTCGTGTCGTTCGGCGTGACCGCGCTGCTGGCGGTGACCGCCGCCACGGCTCAGGTCGCCACTGGTACCACCGGGATCGATGCGTCGGGCAACTACCAGCAGGAGGTCCAGGCCTGCCTGAGCGGCAAGACCCAACAGGATCAAGCCACCTGCCTGCGCGAAGCGCGAAATGCGCAGGCCGACAAGAAGCGCGGCCTGCTGGACAATGCCGGCGGCCGGTTCGAAGCCAATGCCGCCGCACGCTGCGACGTTCTGATGGGCGAGGACAAGGCGGCGTGCCAGGCACGCATGATGGGGTTTGGCAGTACCAGCGGCAGTATCGCCGGCGGCGGCCTGCTGCGCGAAGTGGAGACAGTGATCATGCCGGCGGGATCGAGTTCGGTGACGGTCCAGCCCCAGACCTCGGACCCGGTCGTGCTGGTGCCCTCAACCGCCCGTTAAGCGCGAACACCTCAGATCAAGCGGGCCTTTGAGCCCGCTTTTTGTTTACCTATTACCTATCGCCGAAGCGGCACCAAAACAACGGCATGTGAAGCGCGAGCGCCCGAATGTAACAACTCGGCTGGACAGCGGGCATCCAGGGGCGTTTGGTGACGTCTGTTAACGATTCGACTCATCAATTAGATCAGCATGGTGGCTGCACCTCAACAACGCAAGGACACACACATGAGAGCCGAAAATGATTCTGGAGGGCGCTGGACCAACGCCGTGCGCTGGATCGGCGCGCTGGGAATTGCCGCCATGATGGCCGCCTGCGGCGGCGGTGGCGGGAGCGCGGCTTCCACCGACGGCAGCCTGCGCGTGGCGTTGACCGACGCACCAAGCTGCGGTTTCGACCACGTCTTCGTCACGGTCGAACAGGTGCGGGTGCATCAAAGCGCCAGCGCCGCCGATTCGGATGCCGGCTGGACCGATATCAACATCACGCCAGCCAGGAAGATCGACCTGACGACGCTCACCAATGGCGTGCTGGAAGAACTGGGCACCACCACGCTGCCGGCCGGCCAGTACTCGCAAATCCGGCTGGTCTTGTCCAGCAATGCCAGCGGTACCACCACTTTCGCCAATTCCGTGCAGCCGACCGGTGGCACGCTGACGGCGCTGACCACCCCGAGCGCGCAGCAAAGCGGCCTGAAGCTGCAGGCGCACTTCGAGGTCGCCAGCGGGCAAACGGCGGACTTGGTGCTTGACTTCGACGCCTGCAAATCCATCGTCAGCGCCGGCAACTCGGGCAAGTTCATCCTCAAGCCCGTCATCTCCGTGCTGCCGCGCGTCGTAACCGGGCTGCAGGGCTTCGTCACCACCACCCTCAGCTTGAGCAGCACTACCGTGGCCGCGCAGCAAAATGGCCTGACCGTCCGCTCGACCGTGCCCGACAGCACCGGCAAGTTCACCATTCCGTTCCTGCCGGCCGGCACTTACACGCTCGTGATCACCTCGGACGGGCATGCCACCGGCGTCATCACGGGCGTTCCCGCCGGCACCACCACGACGGTGATCAACGGCACCGCAACGGCGATCGCCACGCCGGTGTCCGCGATGGCCGATGTGACGGGCACGATGACAGTGACCTCCGTTTCCGGCAGCAGCACGGTCTCCATCGCCTTGACCGATGCGACGGCGTTCGCACTGCAGTCGCTGACCGGCGGGCCGGCCATCGAGCTGGGCCAGCAGCCCGTCGACTCGGTGCTCGGTACCTATCGCTTCCACCTGCCTGTGGGCGCGCCCGTCAAGGCGGCTTTCGCGGGAGGCGGCGCATTGAGCTTTGCGCCCGACGCGGCGGCAGCCGGCAAGTACACGATCCAGGCCCAGTCGCCGGGACGCGCTACCCAGACCAAGCCGGCCGACATCAGCGGCGGGACCTCGACCGCCGTCAACTTCGCGTTCGGGCCATGAACCTTCAGGCTATGGTCGAGCGGGGCATATGCCCCGCAGAGGTGGCTGCAACAGGATGTACATTCGACCTTGTCCTACATAGCTGTCAGCGGCTGCCGCTACGCTAGACCGACTGTGTTCAATACTTCAAAGACCGGGCCCACGGGCCCGGTTTTCTATACTGGGATTGCTGTCGCGCTGATCGGCTTTGGCCTGTTCTTCGATCACGCCGCCACGCTGATGCCGACGCCCAACATCGCCGCGGCCGCCATGCTTGACGACCTGGCGCGCGAGCGCGCGTCGATCGAAGTGGAGCACGTTGCACAGTGGGCGGTCGAAACCCAGGACCATGCCGGTCTGCCATTCGTCGTGGTCGACAAGGCCCGGGCGAAGCTGTTCGCGTTCGATGCCTCCGGGCGGCTGCGGGGGAGCGCACCCGTGCTGCTCGGCGCCAGCCGCGCCGACGGACCGGCCGCGCCGGCGGCGACGCCGGCGGGGCGCTTCGTTGCGGCCCCCTGGCTCTCGGTTCATGGCGACCGCATCGTCTGGATCAACGGCGATGCCGCGGTTTCCCTGCATGGCATCCCATCGGGCGTTTCGCCGGGACGCGGCCCGCAGCGGCTCGCCTCCGGCGACGTCGCGGACAAGCGCATATCCGATGGCTCGCTGCATGTGGCGGGCCAGTTCTATCGCGACTATCTCAGCCCGTTGGAGGCCCAGGCCAGCGTGGTCTACGTGCTGCCCGAAGTGCTGCCGGTGCGCGATGTTTTCAATGCGTATGAACGTGGCATGGGGTTCAGTTTTGCCCAGTGGCGGCACAGCGCGAAGGCGCCGTCATGAGCCCGGATTCGCCAAGCGAGCGCCCGAAAGCCGGCAAGGCGGAACACGGCACCCCCAGCGAGGTCAGCTGGGACGATGGTGCCGGGCGCCAGCCTTACGCGAACCAGGGTCCCGAGGAAGCCGAGCCGGCGTTCGGCGGCCAGGCCCAGGAGGGCGACCGCGGCGAATGGTCGGGAAACAACCTCGAGCAGCTCGAGCAGGTCCGCAAGTTGCCGTGAGGCACCCCGCCAGACCTGGCCTCGCTATCGTCAGATGACGTGAAACAGCATCAACAGCACGACCACGACGAGCGGAACACCGAGTAGCCAAAGAATGACAGGCATCTGATTTCTCCTGGTTTGGTAATGCCTTGACCTTAGGCTCGACGCGTCGGCCGGCGTGCGCGACGGTGCCCCCAGATGCGGTAGGCACCTGCCTACTGGATGTGCAGGCGCAGGTCCAATCGCCGGGTAGAAAAAATGCAGCGACTAGATGGCCACCAGCTGGCGAACGCCCTGCGCTTCCATGTCCTTGCCGAGCCCGCGGGCGATGAACTCGCCGCGCTCCATCACCAGGTAGTCGTCCGCCAGTTCCCGCGCGAAGTCGTAGTACTGTTCGACCAGCAGGACCGCCACCTTCCGGCCGTTCATGCCGCGGTCCGCCAGGCCGCGGAGCACCCGGCCGATGTCCTTGATGATGCTGGGCTGGATGCCTTCGGTCGGCTCGTCAAGGATCAGCAATTTGGGTCCGGCGGCCAGGGCGCGCGCAATCGCTAGCTGCTGCTGCTGGCCGCCCGACAGGTCGCCGCCGCGCCGGCCCAGCATGGCCTTGAGCACCGGGAACAGCTCGTAGATTTCGCTCGGGATCGGCGTTGCGGCGCTCTTGTAGGCCAGCCCCATGCGGAGGTTCTCCTCCACCGTCAGCCGTGCGAAGATTTCGCGGCCCTGCGGCACGAAGCCGATGCCGGCCCGCGCTCGCTGGTAAGGCGTGGAATGATGAATCGGCTTACCCTCGAACTGGATGCTGCCGGTCCTGATCGGGACCAGCCCCATCAGGGATTTCAGCAGCGTGGTCTTGCCCACCCCGTTGCGGCCAAGCAGCACCGTGACTTTGCCGGGCTGCGCGTCGAGGCTGACACCCCGCAGGATGTGCGAGCCGCCGTAGTACTGGTTGATGTTCCTGACGGTCAGCATGAATGCCTCCTGTCACCTTCCTAGATAGACCTCGATCACCCGCTCGTCGTTCTGCACCTGCTCCAGCGTGCCCTGCGCCAGCACCGAGCCCTCCGACAGCACGGTGACGATCTCCGAGATGCTCTTGATGAAACTCATGTCGTGCTCCACCACCATCAGCGAATGGCGGCCCTTCAGATCGAGGAACAGCTGCGCCGTGCGCGCCGTCTCTTCGTCCGTCATGCCGGCCACCGGCTCGTCCAGCAGCAGCAGCTTGGGGTCCTGCATCAACAGCATGCCGATCTCCAGCCATTGCTTCTGGCCGTGGCTCAAGCTGCCGGCCGGGCGCATTGCGCTGCCCGCGAGGTGGATTGTGTGCAGCACCTCGGCCAGCCGGTCGGCCTGGCCCGAGTCCAGTCGGAAGAACATCGACGAGCGGACATCCTTGCCGGTCCGGAGCGCCAGCTCCAGGTTCTCGAACACGGTGAGCTGCTCGAACACCGTGGGTTTCTGGAACTTGCGGCCGATCCCCATCTGCGCGATCTGCGGCTCGGTGTAGCGCAGCAGGTCGATCGTGCTGCCGAAAAATACCTTGCCCTCGTCGGGCCGCGTCTTGCCGGTGATGATGTCCATCATCGTGGTCTTGCCCGCGCCATTGGGACCGATCACGCAGCGCAGCTCGCCCGGCGCGATGTCCAGCGACAGCCTGTCGATGGCCTTGAAGCCGTCGAAGCTGACGCTCACGTCTTCCAGGTACAGTATCCGCCCATGGGTCACGTCCACTTCGCCGGCAACGGCCAGCCGGCCGAAGCTGGCCTGGCGCCCGCCCGACTCCGTCCTGCCCTTGAGCTTGCGCTGCCGGTGCGCCTGGGTGCGGCGCGCGCCTTCTTCCATCAGGTCGGGCGTCATGGCCGGCCGCCCTTGAGCCGCCTGGCCCATGCGGCGATGCCGCCGGTCTTGCGCAACAGGCCCATCACGCCATCGGGCAGGAACAGCGTGACGCCGATGAACAGCGCGCCGAGGAAGTACAGCCAGATCTCCGGCGCCGCCACCGTGAGCCAGCTCTTGGCGCCGTTGACCAGGAAGGCGCCGACGATCGGGCCGGCCAGCGTGGCGCGGCCGCCCACCGCCGCCCAGATCGCGATCTCGATCGAATTGGCGGGGCTCATCTCGCTCGGATTGATGATGCCGACCTGCGGCACATAGAGCGCGCCGGCCACGCCGCACATCACGGCGGAGATGGTCCAGATGGTGAGCTTGTAGCCCACCGGGTTGTAGCCCGAGAACATCACGCGCGACTCGGCGTCGCGGATCGCCTGAAGCACCCGGCCAAACTTGGCCGCCATGAGCCAGCGCCCGAACAGGAAGAAACCGAGCAACGCCGCGCCGGTGAGCACGAACAGCACCATGCGCATCGAAGGCGTCGCGATCGGAATGCCCAGGATGCGCTTGAAATCGGTGAAGCCGTTGTTGCCGCCGAAGCCGGTCTCGTTGCGGAAGAACAGCAGCATCGCCGCGAAGGTCATGGCCTGCGTGATGATCGAGAAATACACGCCCTTGATGCGCGAGCGGAAAGCGAAGTAGCCGAACACGAACGCCACCAGGCCGGGCACCGCCACGATCAGGAACAACGTGGCGGCGAAGCTGTCGCTGAAGCTCCAGTGCCAGGGCAGCTGCTTCCAGTCCAGGAACACCATGAAGTCGGGCAGGTCGCTCTTGTAGTTGCCGTCGCGGCCGATCTGGCGCATCAGGTACATGCCCATCGCATAGCCGCCCAGCGCGAAGAACAGTCCGTGGCCCAGCGACAGGATGCCGGTGTAGCCCCAGATCAGGTCCATCGCCAGCGCGCAGATCGCATAGCACATGATCTTGCCCACCAGCGCGACGGCGTAGTCGCTCATGTGGAAAACGCTGCCGCGGGGAACGGCGAGATTGAGCAGCGGCGCGACGAGGCAGACGGCGATCAGGGCAACGATGAAGGCGGTCCAGCCCGTGCGGGTGAGCACCGCAGGCCTTGAAGGCAGCACGACCGGCGGCAAGAAACGCGAGCGAGTCGAAGAGGGCGGCGCCAGGGAAGCCAGGACATTGATGGTGTCCTTCTTGCGCCGTTTACGTCGCGCCCGCACTGTCGCGTCCTGCGCGTCAGGCAGTTCCAGGCTTTGGTCCATCATGCTTCCGCACTCCGCCCCTTCACCGCGAAGATGCCCTGCGGGCGCTTCTGGATGAAGACGATGATGAACACCAGCACCGCGATCTTGGCCAGCACGGCGCCGGCCCAGCCCTCGAGCAGCTTGTTCAGCACGCCCAGTCCGAGCGCGGCATAGACGGTGCCGGCCAGTTGGCCGACGCCGCCCAGCACCACCACCATGAACGAGTCGACGATGTAGCCCTGGCCCAGGTCCGGCCCGACGTTGCCGATCTGGCTGAGCGCGCAGCCGGCCAGTCCCGCGATGCCCGACCCGAGCGCGAAAGCGTAGGTGTCGATGCGCGCGGTGTTCACACCCATGCACGAGGCGATCGGCCGGTTCTGCGTGACGCCGCGCACGAACAGGCCCAGGCGGGTGCGGCCGATCAGGAACGCCATGACCAGCAGCACCGACAGCGCGAAGCCGACGATGACGATGCGGTTCCACGGCAGCTGCAGGTTGCCCATCACCACCACGCCGCCGCTCATCCAGCTCGGGTTCTCGACGCCCACGTTCTGGGCGCCGAACACCGAGCGCACCAATTGCATCAGCATCAGGCTGATGCCCCAGGTGGCCAACAGCGTTTCCAGCGGACGGCCATAAAGGAAGCGGATCACGCTGCGCTCCAGCGCCGCGCCCATGAGCGCCGATGTGGCGAACGCGGCGGGCACGGCGGCCAGCAGGTACCAGTCGAAGGCGCCGGGAAGGTATTTCTGGAACAGGCCCTGCACGACATAGGTCGCGTAGGCGCCCAGCATCATCAGCTCGCCATGGGCCATGTTGATCACGCCCATCAGGCCGTAGGTAATGGCCAGCCCCAGCGCCACCAGCAGCAGGATCGAGCCCAGGCTGATGCCGGAGAACAGCGCGCCGGCCTTGTCGCCCCAGGCGAGCGACGCGTCGACCGTGCGCAAGGCGGCGGCCAGCGTGGACTTCACGTCCGCGTCCGCTTCCGCCTTGAGCCGTTCGATCAGCAGCGTCTTGGTGTTCGGGTTGCTGCTTTGCGACAGCAGCTTCGCGGCCTGCATGCGCCTGGCCTTGTCGTCGCTGCCCAGCAGCACGGCCGCGCGCACCATCGCGAGCTGCTCCTTGACCTGCGGATCGCTCTCCGCCGCATAGGCCTTCTCGATCAGCGGCAACCTGGACTCGTCGCTCTCGTTCTGCAGCGTCCTGATCGCGGCGCGGCGCTGCGCGACGTCCTTGGAGAACAGCTTCAGCGCCGCCAGCGCGGTGTCGAGTTCGCCGCGCATCCGGTTGTTGTTGATGACGTCCTCGGCATCGGCCGGCAGCGCGGCGGGGGCGAGCGTGACCGGATCGAATCCCTTGCCGTCCTTGACGACGAACGCCTTGTCGCCCGCGACCTTCACCGCGTCGTCGGCCAGCGCCTGGATGAAGGCCGCGGTCCGGTCGTCGGCGCCGGCGATCGCCTTGTTGAGCGCCTCGATGCGTGCGTCGCTCTCGCCGGCGGCCATGGCCCGCGCTTCGTCGGCGGTGAGGGCGTGGGCTTGACTTGCCAGCAGTGCGATGAGGAAGAGGAAAGCGCGAATCAGCATGAAAGAACCTGTAGGGTAGGCAGGCCCGCTGCCCACCCTGCAAGCGCCTCGCTCCTTCGGGGGCGCGCCGCGCCCGGCCGCTCCGAAGCGGCCGCGCCGCCCCCCCAGTGGGGGGAGGCGGCCCACACCGTGGGCCGCTTCGGGGGGCGTCTTACTTCTTCGCCGGTTCGTCGGGCTTCTTGTCGTTGCCTTCGATGTACGGCGACCAGGGCTTGGCCTTCACCGGGCCCGGCGTCTTCCACACCACGTTGAACTGGCCGTCGGCCTTCACTTCGCCGATGAACACCGACTTGTGCAGGTGATGGTTCTTCTCGTCCATCTTCGAGACGATGCCCGAAGGCGCCTTGAAGGTCTGGCCGGACATGGCGGCGATGACCTTGTCCACGTCGGTGGACTTGGCCTTCTCGACCGCCTGCTTCCACATGTTGACCCCGATGTAGGTCGCTTCCATCGGGTCGTTGGTCAGCGGCTTGTCGGCGCCGGGCAGCTTGTGCGCCTTCGCATAGGTGGCCCACTTCTTGGTGAACTCGTCGTTGCTCGGGTTCTTGATCGACATGAAGTAGTTCCACGCCGCCAGATGGCCCACCAGCGGCTTGGTGTCGACGCCGCGCAGTTCCTCCTCGCCCACCGAGAACGCGACGACCGGCACGTCCTTGGCCTTCAGGCCCGCGTTGCCCAGCTCCTTGTAGAACGGCACGTTGGAGTCGCCGTTGATGGTGGACACCACGGCCGTCTTGCCGCCGGCGGCGAACTTCTTGATGTCGGCAACGATGGTCTGGTAGTCGCTGTGGCCGAACGGCGTGTACTTCTCGTCGATGTCGGCGTCCTTCACCCCCTTGCTGTGCAGGTAGGCGCGCAGGATCTTGTTGGTCGTACGCGGATACACGTAGTCGGTGCCCAGCAGCACCCAGCGCTTGGCCGCGCCGCCGTCCTTGCTCATCAGGTAATCCACCGCCGGAATGGCCTGCTGGTTAGGCGCCGCGCCGGTGTAGAACACGTTCTTGGACAGCTCTTCGCCCTCGTACTGCACCGGGTAGAACAGCAGGCCATTGAGTTCTTCCACCACCGGCAGCACCGACTTGCGCGACACCGAAGTCCAGCAGCCGAAGATCACGGCAACCTTGTCCTGCGTGAGCAGCTGTTTGGTCTTCTCGGCGAACAGCGGCCAGTTGGAGGCCGGGTCCACCACCACTGGTTCGAGCTTTTTGCCCAGCACGCCGCCCTTGGCATTGATCTCATCGATGGCCATCAGCGCCGTGTCCTTGAGCACGGTTTCGGAGATCGCCATCGTGCCCGACAGGCTGTGCAGGATGCCGACCTTGATCGTGTCGGCGGCATGAGCCGGCAGCGCGGAAAGGCTGGCCAGTGCCACGGCGGCGGTGAGCGCCTTGAGGGTGAATCGACGTTGCATGTGTGAAGCTCCTTGCGAAATTTGAAGATCGTCAGCTGAACAATTCCCTGATTGGCCCCACCCTGCCCTCGCGGGCTCTTGATGTGGACGAACCGATTCTGGGTTTGGGTGCTCTACCAGGAAATACGACACATGGCGTACGCCGGTGCGCCAGTTGCGGGTTCCCACAATGGCGCAACGGAATTACGGCCTTAAAGTAATTGGATTCATCCAGGAGACAAGCATGGCTGCCATCATCAACACGCCGTCGGCTGCGCCGCGCAAGCTGCCCATTTACCGGTCGCTTTACGCCCAGGTCATCACGGCCGTGATCGTCGGCGTCCTGCTGGGCCACTTCTATCCGGCGCTGGGCGCCGAGATGAAGCCGCTGGGCGACGGCTTCATCAAGTTGATCAAGATGATGATCGCGCCGATCATCTTCTGCACGGTGGTCGTCGGCATCGCCGGCATGGAAGACATGAAGAAGGTGGGCAAGACCGGCGGCCTGGCGCTGCTCTACTTCGAGATCGTGAGCAGCTTCGCGCTGGTC
>DATNBX010000074.1:0-2401 GCA_035571795.1 Ramlibacter sp. | reverse complement strand
CGGAAGATGTTTTCCAGCATCACGATCGCGTCATCCACCACCAGGCCGATCGCCAGCACCAACGCGAGCAGGGTGAGCGTATTGATCGTGAATCCGAACAGCGCCATCAGCGCGAACGCGCCGATCAGGCTCACGGGAATGGTCACGATCGGGATGATCGAGGCGCGGATGGTGCGCAGGAAGATGAAGATCACCAGCGCGACCAGCAGGATCGCTTCTCCGATCGTGCGGTACACGTTCCTGACGGAACGGTCGATGAACAGCGAGTTGTCGTTGGCGATGTCGATCGCGATGTCCGGCGGCAAATCGGCTTTGAGCTTGGGAATCATTTCCCGCACGCCCTGCGACAGCGTCAGCGGGTTGGCCGTGGCCTGCCGGATGACGCCAGTGCCGATCGCCCTCCTGCCGTTCAGGCGGACCAGGCTGCGCTCGTCGGCGGCGCCCTCCTCGACCCGGGCCACGTCGCGGATCTTGACCGGGAAGCCGTTCACGTTCTTGACGACGATCTCCCCAAATTGCGCCGGGCGCACCAGGTCGGTCTGCGACGTGACGCTGAATTCGCGCTGCTGGGATTCGATCCGGCCGGCGGGCAACTCGAGGTTGCTGCGGCTGATCGCGTCCTCCACGTCCTGCGTGGTCAGCCTGTAGCCGGCCAGTTTGTCGGGGTCCAGCCACACGCGCATCGCGTACTTGCGCTCGCCGAAGATGCGCACGTCGGCAACGCCGGTCACCGTTTGCAGCCGCGACTTGACGATGCGGTTGACCAGGTCGTTGATCTGCAGCGGACTGAGCGTGTCGCTGGTGAATGCCAGCCAGATCACCGGAAAGGCATCGGCTTCGACCTTGGCGATCACCGGCTCGTCGATTTGCTGCGGCAGGCGGTTGCGCACACGGGAGGTCCGGTCGCGCACCTCGGCCGCGGCTGCGTCCGCGTCTTTTTCGAGCCGGAAGCGCACCGAAATCTGGCTCTGCTCGGCCCGGCTGATCGACGTGATGACGTCCACCGCGTCGATGCCGGCGATGGAATCTTCCAGCGGCTTGGTCACCTGGGTTTCAATCACCTCGGCCGATGCGCCCGGGTACGTCACGCTGACGGTTACGACCGGCTCGTCGATCTTGGGGTATTCGCGCACCGCCAGGCGGTCGAAGCTCACCGCGCCGACCAGCAGGACGAGCAGCGACAGCACAGTGGCGAAGACCGGCCGGCGGATCGAGATTTCGGGCAGTTGCATGAGTCTCTGTCGGTAGCGCACCCCTAGCGCTTCACGGGCCGTGCGCCAGTCCCACCTGCCGCTTTGGACGCGCCCGCGCCGGCCGCAGCCACCAGGCACGGGTTGGGACCACCTTCCGTTGGAGCCGCCGCTGCAGTGGAAATTCCCGGCGCCGCCGAGGCCGGCAAGCCGTTTGCGGAAGCGAAGCCGTTAGGGGCGATCGCGCCGGAAGCAGGAGCGCTGCCCCGCGCCGCGGTGCCTGCCTCTGCCGCGGGTGCCTGCTGCGGACTGCCACCAGCCGCACGGTTGAGATCCACCACCCGCACCGGCATGCCGTCCTTTTGAATCCGTTGCTGCCCGGCGGTGACGACCAGATCGCCCGGTTTCAGCCCATCGGTAATCTCGACCCGCCCGGGCTTGCGCATACCGACCTTCACCTCGACACGCTGGGCGAGCTTGGTGTCCTGGTCCGGCCCGTCCACCAGCCGGATGACGAATTGGCGCCCCCCTTGCGGCACGATCGCTTCTTCAGGAATGACGCGGGCATTGTCGCGTTCGCCGAACACCGCCGTGATGCGCGCGAACATGCCGGGGCGCAATTGAAGCTGGCGGTTGTCGATGCAGGCGCGAATGCCGACCGACCGGCCGTTGGCATCGACCAGGGGGTCGATCGCCTGTACCACGGCGGCGTACCTGCGGCCGGGCAATGCATCGAGGTCCACCAGCGCCGTCTGGCCGCGCTGGATCTTGGTCTGGAATCGCTCGGGCAGGCGGAAGTCCACGAAGATCGCGTCCATGTCCTCGATGTTCACGATATCCGCGCCGTCCTTGAGGTAGTCGCCCACGCTGATGTTGCGGATGCCCGCGATGCCGTCGAAGGGAGCGACGATGCGAAGCCGCGCAGCGGTGGCGCGCGCCAGCGACAGCTTGGCCTGTGCAACCTGCAGGTTCGCGGCACTCTCGTCGACCGAGCGCTGGCTGATGAAGTTCTGCGCCACCAGTTCCTGGTTGCGCTTATGGTTGGCCTGCGCGATCGACAGCTCGGCCTGCGCCTGCTCCACCTGCGCTAACGGCAGCTGGTCGTCGAGCTGCACCAGCAGCTGGCCGCGGCGCACACGCTCGCCGTCGTGGAAATTCAGTTGCGTGACACGGCCACTGACCTCGGGGCGCAGCACCACGGTTTGCCGGGA
>DATNBX010000073.1:0-4403 GCA_035571795.1 Ramlibacter sp. | reverse complement strand
CTCGAAAATCTCGCGCGTCAGTATCGGCGACAAGCCCAGGCTGGGTTCGTCCAGCAGGATCAGGTCGGGCGCGGCCATGAGCGCGCGCGAGATCGCCAGCATCTGCTGCTGCCCGCCCGACAGCAGGCCGGCATCCTGCGTGGCGCGCTCCTTCAGGATCGGGAAGTAGCGGTACACCGCCTCCATGTCGCGGGCGATGCCGTCGCGGTCGCTGCGGGTGTAGGCGCCCATCACCAGGTTGTCGTGCACGGTCAGCAGCGGGAACACCTCGCGGCCCTCGGGCACGTGCGACAGGCCCTGCTGCACGATGTGCGCCGGGTCCCGGGCCGTGATGCTCTCGCCCTTGAATTCGATGCTGCCCTTGCGCGGGTCGATGATGCCCGAGATGGTTTTCAGGATCGTCGTCTTGCCCGCGCCGTTGGAGCCCAGCACCGTGGCGATCTCGCCCCGGCGCACCTGCAGGCTGACGCCGCGGATCGCCCGGATCGGCCCGTAAGCCGACTCGACGTTGAGCAGCTTCAGCACCGGCACGTCGCTGACGGCGGGCGGGTTGTGGCTCATGACATGACTCGCCTCAAGTTGTCCACGTCCTCCACCGAACCCAGGTAGGCCTCGATCACGCCGGGATGGTCCTGCACCTCGCGCGGCGTGCCCATCGCCAGTACCTGGCCCTGGTTCATCGCCAGCACGCGGTCCGACACCTTGGACACCAGTGTCATGTCGTGTTCCACCATCAGCACCGTGATGCCCAGGTCGTTCCTGATGTCCTGGATCCAGAACGCCATGTCCCCGGTCTCTTCCATGTTCAGGCCCGACGACGGTTCATCCAGCAGCAGCAGCTTCGGTTCGGTGCACAGCGCCCGCGCCAGCTCGACCACCTTGCGCACGCCGTAAGGCAGCCCGGCCACCATCGAGTCGCGGTGATGCTGCAGCTCGAGGAAGTCGATCACCTTCTCGACCTTTTCACGCGCGTCGATCTCGGCCTGGCGCACCTTGCCGGTGAAGAACAACTCGTTCCACAAACCGGTCCTGCGGTGGATGTGCCGGCCGATCAGCAGGTTCTGCAGCACGGTGGCGTACTCGAACAGTTCGATGTTCTGGAAGGTGCGCGCGATGCCCAGCGATGCAATCCGGTGCGGCGGCTGCGCGGTCAGCAGCTTGCCTTCGTATTCGATCAACCCCGTGGTCGGCGTGTAGATGCGGCTGATCAGGTTGAACACCGTGGTCTTGCCGGCGCCGTTCGGGCCGATCATCGTGAACACCTCGCCCCGCCGCACGTCGAAGCTGACGTCGTCCACGGCCAGCACGCCGCCGAAGCGCACGCTCAGGTTCCTGGCCGCAAGAAGAATGTCACTCATGACATGCTTCCGGGGCACGTGTCTCTTCGCGGGCCACCGCGGAACCGGCTTTCCCGGGCCGCTGGTGGCGCCCCCTTGAGGGGGAGGCGCCGAAGGCGCTTCGGGGGTGGGCTTTTCATCTCAATCGATCCGATTTCTGGAACGATTTCTGCCGCTTGAAGAGGCCGCGGCGGTAGAACGGAAACAGTTGCAGGTAGGTGCGCACCTTCAGCCAGCGCCCGTACAGGCCCAGCGGCTCGAACAGCACGAAGGCGATCAGCACGGCGCCGTACACCACGGCCTTGAGCCCGGGCGCCTGGCCCACCGATTCCGGCAGGTAGTCCTTGACCGCGCCGATCGCCTCGGGCAGGCCGATCAGGAAGATGGCGCCGAGGAACGCGCCGTGCACCGAGCCCAGGCCACCGATCACCACCATCAGCAGCAGATCGATCGACTGGATGATGTTGAACTGGTCCGGTGACAGGAAGCGGATCTGGTGCGCGTACAGCGCGCCGCCGATGCCGGCGAGCGCCGCCGACAGCGCGAACGACAGCGTCTTGTAGCGCGCCAGGTGGATGCCCATGCTCTGCGCCGAGATCTCGGAATCCCGGATCGCGACGAACGCGCGACCCGTGGGTGAGCGCAACAGGTTGAGGATGGCAAGCGTCGCAATCACGGCGACGACCAGGCAGACATAGTAGAACTCGCGATCGCTCGTCAGCTGCCACCCGAACATCTCGGGCCGCTTGACGTTGATCCCCGAGTTGCCGCCGGTTACCGACTCCCAGCGCGCCAGCACTTCCTCGACGATGAAGCCGAACGACAGCGTCGCGATGCCCAGGTAGATGCCCTTCACGCGCAGCGCCGGCAGGCCGACGACCACGCCGACGGCGGCCGACAGCAGCCCAGCCAACAGCAGCGCCAACGGAAAGGGCAGCCCTGCGTTGACGAATACCGCCTGTGTGTAGGCGCCGACGCCCAGGAACGCCGCGTGGCCGATCGAGAACAACCCGGTGAAACCGGCCAGCAGCATCAGGCCCAGGCCGACGATCGCGTAGATCAGCACGAACGTCAGCTGCGCCAGCAAATACTCGGCGAACAGCCAGGGCGCGGCCAGCAGCAGCAACAACAACAGCCCGTACCAGAACACATGGCCGCGGTGCCGGGCCAGCTTGATGTCCTGGGCGTAGTCGGTCTTGAAGATGAAACGCACTTCGTTCTCTAGTCAGTTGGGGACAGAGCTGAAGATCTGTCCCGCAAGGTATTCATACTTTCTTTCTTAACCTCTCGCCGAACAGCCCGTTCGGTTTCACCATCAGCATCACCAGCACCACGATGTAGGCGGCGATGTCCTTGAAGCCCTGCGGCAGGTAAAACCCCGAAAGCGATTCGACGATGCCGATGATCAGGCCGCCGACGATGGCGCCCGGCAAGCTGCCGAAGCCGCCGACCACCGCGGCCGGAAAAGCCTTCAGCCCGATGAAGCCCATGTTGGCGTGCACGAAGGTGATGGGCGAAAGCAGCAGGCCGGCAACCGCGGCCACTGCGGCGGCCAGGCCCCAGACGATGCCGTTGAGCGTCTTGACCGGAATGCCCATGTAGTAGGCCGCCAGCTGGTTCTGCGACGAGGCCTGCATGGCGACGCCGATCTTGCTGTACTTGAACAGCGCGAACAGCAGCAGGCACAGCAAGCTGGTGGTGACTATCACCACCATCTGCTCCAGGTTCAGCACCAGGGTGCCCTGGCCGCCCGCGGCGCCGCCGACGTTCCACACCATGTCCTTGTAGGGAACCGGCAGCGTGTGCGTTTCGGTGCCGATGCCGGGGATCATCGTGATCAGGCCGCGCGCCACGTAGCCGATGCCGATGGTGAGCATCACGATCGAAAAAGCGGGCTGCCCCAGGATTGGCCGGACCACCAGCCGCTCGAGCAGCACGCCGAAGACGGCCATCGCGGCGATCGCGCTCAAGACCGCCAGCCAGAACGGGAAGCCCAGGAAAGTCATCGACGCCAGGCCGCAGAACGCGCCCAGCATCATCAGCTCGCCCTGCGCGAAGCTCACCGTCTCGGTGGCCTTATAGATGAGCACGAAGCCGAGCGCGATCAGGCCGTAGATGCATCCTTGCGAGATGCCGCTGATCACCAGTTGAATGAATTGCACCATCCCTCCCAGGCACGTCGCCCGGTTATAGCTTTGCGGCGGCGCATCAAGTACAGGGTTGGCCCGCATCGATGTCGCCGGTTGGACGCGTTGCGTTCAATTCAGGTGTAATCCCTAGATGAATGCACCTGTCCGTGTCGAAAAACTGGGATCAGTCACTGTGGTGACGCTGGATCGGCCCGAGGTGCGCAATGCAGTGGACTTCAGCACGGCGCGCGCCTTATACGAGGCTTTTCTCACGTTCGATGCCGATGAAGAGGCGCTGGTGGCCGTGTTTCATGGCGCGCATGGGCACTTTTGCGCAGGATGGGACCTGCAGTTCGGCGCCCAGATGGCACGCGAGCTCGGCAGCAGCGCCGCCGACGTGCTGGGCGACCTCGACTTCACCCCGGCCGCGGCCGGGCCAGCCGGCGCTACGAGGGCGACCGCTCCGGGTCCGATGGGGCCATCACGTTTGCTGCTGTCCAAGCCGGTGATCGCCGCGGTCAGCGGCGCCGCGGTGGCCGGCGGCATGGAACTGGCGTTGTGGTGCGACCTGCGGGTGATGGAAGAAGACGCGTATTTCGGCGTCTATTGCCGGCGCTTCGGCGTGCCGCTGATCGATGGCGGCACGGTGCGGCTGCCGCGCCTGGTGGGCATGGGGCGTGCGATGGACCTCATCCTGACGGGTCGCAAGGTCGACGCGCATGAGGCACTGCAGATGGGGCTGGCCAATCGCGTCGTGGCGAAGGGCCATGCGCGCGACGCTGCCGTCGAACTTGCACGCCAGCTCGCGAACTTCCCGCAGGAGACGATGCGGTCGGACCGGATGAACGCGTACGAGCAGTGGAATCTGCCCTTGCCGCAGGCGCTGCACCTGGAGTGGGAGCGCAGCAAGCACCGCATCGCCGACGGCCTGAAGGGT
>DATNBX010000072.1:0-6860 GCA_035571795.1 Ramlibacter sp. | reverse complement strand
ACCCGCTCGCTCCACGGCTTGAGCTCTCCGCGCGGCAGCCAGCCGGGGCGCACCCGCACGATGATCATGATGGTCAGCACGTACATGAGCATCGCCAGCAGTCCCGGGACGATGCCGGCCATGAACAGCTTGCCGATGTCCTGCTGCGTCAGGATGGCGTAGACGGCCAGCACGGTCGACGGCGGGAGCATCGCGCCGAGCGTGCCGCCCGCGGCAATCACGCCGGTGGAAAACGACTGCGGGTAGCCGAAGCGCCGCATTTCCGGATAAGCGACGCTGGAGAAGGTCGCGGCGGTCGCGACCGACGATCCGCAGATCGCCGCGAAGCCGCCGCACGCCAGCACGGTGGCTACGCCGAGGCCGCCGCGCAGGTGGCCGATCATCGAGTTCGCGGCCTTGAACAGTTCGCGGCTGACGCCGGAAACCGAAACCAGCGCGCCCATCAGCATGAACATCGGGATCACGCCGAAGGTGTAGTCGGTGACCGTGCGCATCGAGGTCTGGCCCACCAGCTTGAGCGCCGGGCCGGCCCCGACGATGTAGCTGTAGCCGGTGACCCCGACCAGGCCCATCGCCATGCCGACCGGCACGCGCAGCAGCATCAGGATGAATAGAACCACGAAACCAAGGACCGCGATCGCGTCAGTGCTCATGTGCTCACTCGGTTCTATGTTCTTCGGGGTGCTCCTCCCGAAGCGCCTCCGGCTTGACGACCAGGCGCCAGGTGCGGATCGCGATCAACACCACGGCCGACACGTCGCCGGCCCACGCGATCGCGTAGAACGGCCAGGTGGGGATGTTCAGGTCATAAGTCAGCACATGGTCCATATAGGTGGCGCGCACCTTGTCGAACAGCATCGCGGTCTGCACGGTCACCACGAACAGCAGCACCAGCGTCGCGAACACGTCGATGGCCCGCTTCTGGCGCGGCCCGGCCGCGCTCCAGATCAGGTCCACCGTGATGTGCCCGCCCCGGTAGCTGGTGGCCGCGATGCCCCAGAAGATCAGGATGCCCAGGAACATGCGGCCGAAGTCGTAGGCATCGGGGATCGAGGTGCTGAAGAACTTGCGCAGCACCACCGCCACGAAGATGTTCAGCGCGACCAGGCCGACGAACGTCGCCGCCAGCCACTCGATCGAGCTGATCATGCGGTCGGCGAAGTTCTTCCTCTTGCGCGTTGCCATTTGATGTGCACGGACGGGGTGGGCTGCGCGCGCACCCCGTTATCGCCCCGTTATAGCGCCGCTTTGTACTTGGCCAGGCTCGCCTTGAGCGAATCCATCACTTTCTTCGGGTCCTGGCCGGTCTTCTTCACGCCTTCGCCCCATTGCGCCTCGCCGGGTGCGACGGCCTGGCGCCACGCCTTGAGCTGGTCGGGCGTGAGCTTGTAGACCTCGTGGCCGGGGATCGCGGCCAGCTTGGCATGGCCGCCGAACTCGAAATCGGCCCATGGCGTCGCGACCTTCTCGGCCCACTCGGTGGTGCAGTGGTCGTCGATCACCTTCTTCTGCGCGGCCGACATGCTGTCGTACTTGTCCTTGTTCATGACCCACACGAACGGCGTGACATACAGCGGCACGTCCATGTGGTAGCTCACCACCTTGTCGATGCCGAACAGGCTGATCGAGCCCCATGGGAAGGTGATGGCATCGGCCACGCCGCGTTCGAGCATGTCGCGCGCTTCCGGCGCCGACGACTGCACGTTGGTGCCGCCCAGCGCCGTCACCATCTGGCCGATGGTGCTGGTGGCCGGGCGGATCTTCATGCCCTTGATCTCGGTGGGCAGCGTGATCTTCTTGCGCGCATGGAACGTTCCCGGATCGTGGACGAAGGCGAAGCAGACTTTGACGTCCTTCATCTCCTGCGCCGCGTACTGCTTGTACCAGGCGTCGATCGCGGCGGTGCCGCCCTTGCCATTGGCGAACAGGAACGGCAGCGACGCGCCCGCCATCAGGGGAAAGCGCCCCGGCTGGTAGCCGGGATTGACGTAAGCGAAGTCGGTGATGCCATCGCGCGCCATGTCGTAATGGTCGAACGCCTTGCCCAGCTGCTCAGAGGGGAACAGCGTTCCGGAGAGCGTCCCGTTCGAGGCTTTCTTGATGTCGTCGACCCAGGCCTGCAGGCTGGGGTTGAGCGGATGCTGGGCCGGCACCCAGCTGGAAAGCTTGAGCGCGATGGGTTTGTCCTGGGCCTGGGCGAGGCCCGTGCCGAGCGCGAGTGCGGCAGCCAGCGCGCCGGCCGTCAGTCTGAAGATGAAACGGATGTTATGCATGGTCTCCTCGTATTGGTGTGAAACGGTTACTTTGTATAAGAAATAGCTGAGTTGCTGTCATCGGGCTTTCCCGTGGGACTGCCATGCGAAAAGCCGCCAAGTGTGCAGGCTGAGCCGCAATTAGTCACGCCGCGCCCCATTATGGGTGTGTCGTTTTGTTGGATATCACGCTCAATCTTGTTGTCCAGCGAGACACGCCGGCTGGCCCGGTCTATGAAGCGAGTTCCTTCAGGGAGGTGTTCTTCATGTCCAGTTTCCTGCCGGACGGCTCTGCGGGGCCAAGCCGCCGGTTCGTGTTCAAGTTGGGCGCGGCCTCCGGCGTCGCAGCCGCCGCCTATGGCCTGCTTTCACCCAAGTCGGGCAATGCAAAAGACGGCGACCAGGTCGGCCGCAGTCCTTTCACGACACCATTTGCCGTCCCCCTGCCACTTCCGGCGGTGAAGCAGCCGGTGGCGGCACTGGATCCACCGCCGCAAAAGGAAGCCGGACCCGGCGAAGCGGGGCGCCTGCCGCATCAGCGTTGGGAAGAGTTCCTGCCAAAGACGCTCTACGAAGTTCATGCAAGGGAAGCGCTCCATTCATTCCATCCCGAGCTGCCGACCCAGTTGATCTGGGGATTCGATGGTTTGCTGCCGGGACCGACCTTCGTCAACCGGATCGGCAACCCGGTGCTGGTTCGCATGTACAACGACCTGCCGGCCAACCATATCGGCTTCGGCTCGCCGGAAATATCGACCCATCTGCATGGCGGGCATATTGCAGCGGAGAGCGATGGCTACGCCGGCGACTTCTACAGCCCAACCAAATTCGGTCCGACGCTGACCCGCGCCGGAGCCTACTACGACTATCACTATCCCAACATCCTGGCGGGGTACGACGACAGCCCGGCGACCTTCGGCGATCCGCGCGAAATGAAGGGCACGCTCTGGTATCACGACCACCGGATGGATTTCACCGCGGCCAATGTGTACAAGGGCCTGGCCGGGTTCCACCTGCTGTTCGACGCGATCGATTCAGGCAACGAAAACGACCCCAACCCCGCCGCGCTGCGCTTGCCCAGCGGCGTCGGCCAGTTCGATATTCCGCTGATGCTGCAGGACAAGAAGTTCGACTCCAGCGGCATGCTGTTCTTCGACCAGTTCGACCCGGAAGGCTTCGTCGGCGAAAAAATGCTGGTGAACGGAAAGATCCAGCCGTTCTTCAAGGTCGCGCGGCGCAAGTACCGGTTCCGCATGTGCAATGGCAGTGCGACGCGCTTCTTCCAGGTGTACCTGACCTTCCAGGGACGCGATCAGGAGTTCGCCTATATCGCCAACGACGGCGACCTGCTGGAGGCGCCGTTGACCGCGCAGCACGTGCGGCTCGGGATGGCCGAACGCGGGGACATAGTGGTCGACTTTTCCAGGTATCCGATCGGAGCCCAGCTGTTCCTGGTCGACCGCATCGTGCAGGACGACCCCAGAGGGCCGGACGACAAGCTGCAGAACCCGGGAACGCCCATGCTGCGCATCGACGTCGACCGGGAGCCGCCGGCCCCGGACAACAGCCAGGTTCCGGCCAAGTTGCGCGCGCTGGCTCCAGTCGACCTTGTCAGCGTCGTGCGCACCAGGCGTTTCGAATTGGAACGGGGAAATGGCCAGTGGCAAATCAACGGCCGGTTCTTCGACCCGGAACGAATCGATGCTGACCCAGGGCGCGGGCGGCCGGAAATCTGGGTGTTGAAAAACGGCGGAGGCGGATGGTGGCATCCGCTCCACATCCACCTGGAGGATCAGCGCATCCTGTCGCGCGATGGCAGGCCGCCGCCGCCGCACGAGCGTGGCCGCAAGGACGTCACGGTGGTGGGCCCGGACGAAGAAGTCCGCGTATTCATCGTCTTCCGGGACTTCACCGGCAAATATGTCGCGCACTGCCACAACACGGTGCATGAAGACCACGCAATGATGATTCGCTGGGATGTGGTGCCTTGAACAGCTTGTCGAGCTTCGAGAATCAACCCAACCTGATGGGAGTTTCCAGGATGAGCACGAAACGGATGTTCCTCAAATCGGCGGCGGGCGCAGTTGCGCTGGCCCCGCTCCTTGTTTCCGCCTCCGCTTCGGTGGGCGGGCCGCGCGCCGGTTACTTCCCGAACGCTGCGCTGCAAACGCACGAAGGCCGGAAAGTCCGGTTCTACGACGATGTCGTCAAGGGCAATAAGCTGGTGATCTTCAACATGATGTACACCGCTTGCACCAACATCTGTCCGCCCGACACGGCCAATCTGCTGCAGGTGCAGGAAATGCTGGGCGAGCGCGTGGGCCGCGACATCTTCATGTACTCGCTGACGCTGCAGCCCGAGCTGGACACGCCGGCGGCGCTGCAGGCGTATGCCAGCAAGTACGGGGTGAAGCCGGGCTGGACCTTCCTGACTGGCGGCCGCGACGACATGGACCTGATCCGGCGCAAGCTTGGCTTCTACGACCGCAACCCGCAAGTCGATGCGGACCTGTCGCGGCACACCGGGATGATCCGGGTCGGCAACGAGGCGTTGGACCGGTGGTGCATGATGCCCTCACTGCTGCGGCCCCGGCAGATCGTCGACGCGATCGTCAGGCTCTAGGAGTCTGCTTGGCCGAGCGTCGCATCCAGCGGATCGGCTGCGCCTTGACCGGTCGGGCGGGCGCGCCGTGCTGCAGCAGCGCCGCATCCAGTGCCTTGCCGGCGTCGTCGGCCAGTGCCGCCTCCCGCGCGGCCGCAATGGCTTGCGCGGCGGCGGCCGGCGCTGGGCCGCGTGCCAGGTGATCCAGTACGTGCAGCAGGTTGTCCTTGCCGCGCTCGTTGGTCGCGCCGTAGCCCTTGATCAGGCGGCCGCACAACGCGATTTCGTGGCCAAGCTGCCAGTCGCGCCGGCTGCCCTCGATCACGCCGGCGAGCCACTTGCCGATCATGGCTTGCTCGTTGGCATAGCGGCTGCCGCGCACGCGCAGCCATTTCAGCGCCGCCAGCGCGCGCAGGCCCAGCATCCCTGTGACCGAGTGCGTGCCGATTTCCAGCGGCAGCGCCCAGGGCAGCTTGCCCGCGGCGACCCGCCTGCGGTCCCAGCCCAACACTCGCTGCGCCAGCCGCGGCGGCAACAAGGCCGCGAACTCGCTCGCGCCCGGCTTGAAGTAGTCGTACACGCGCAGCAGGTCGGCGTCGCCGGCCTTCACCTCGCGCTTGACGCGCTGCCAGCGGCTCGCGCGGCTCTTCAGGTCGGCCACGCGCACGATGTCGTCGAATGCCATCCACAGCGCCAGCCAGCGCGCCATCTCGCGCGTGGTGGCGAAGCCGTGCGCGCCTGCAGGGTCGGCCGCGCGTTCGGCTGCCAGCACGTCGCGCAGCCGCTGCAGGTACAGATCGGCATACGCCGCGCCCTGGTACTCCAGCATGCGGGCATGGCCGAGGGCGAGCATGTCGTGGACTTGCGGGGGAAAGTCGCCAAGGGTTGTCATTGCGGGCTTGACCCGCAATCCATCCTGGTGCGCCGCCCTGGATCCCCCCGGATCGGAGTCCGGGGCAGGCTCCTCAAGTCCGCGATGACAGCCCCTGACGATCTCGTACGCCCGCCCGAATCCGCGCAGGCTCGCTTCGGCCGCCTTGCCGCCGCCGGCGCGCACCACGTCCTCGTAGTCTTTCCGCTCGAACGGAAACAGCCCGCTGCCCGCGATCGCACCCAGCATCACGGCGCTGACCACAGTGCCGGCCTCCTTCGCCAGCGCACCCATGTCCAAGACGTGGTGCTCGCGGCTGAACGCCTCAACGATCTTCACCAGGGCGGCGCTGTCGCTGCGGCCATCGCCCAGTTGCATGCGCTCCTGCGTGGTGAGCGTGCGGCTCGAGGAGGTGATCACCGTCGTGCGCTGCGGCGAGCTCATGCCGCTGCCGATCTGGCGCGCCGTCTCCAGCAATTCGGACGAGACGATCGCGTCGAGCGCACCCGGTACCGGATTGAGGCTGAATACCGGCCGCTTGCCCTGCAGCTGCGCCAGCGGAACGGGGAACACCTCGACGTAGTAGGTGGTGGCGCCGGTGCGCTGGGCCACACCGGGAATCGAAGTGCTCTGGCAGGCGTAGCCGGCGTGCCGCGCAATGTCGACCAGCCACTCGGCCAGCACGCCGCCGCCTTCGCCGCCGAGGGCGCAGATCAGCAAGGTGGTGGGTTTGTTGTGCATTTCTAGTCAGTTGGGGACAGAGCAAAATTGCTGTGCAATTCTTGATCTGTCCCGCAAAGTCTCAGGGTCGCCTTAGTGCTCGAACTACGGCGCTTCGCGCCCGTTCGAGCACGCGTTCGAGCCACTTCGGGTTCTGGATCACCTCGGCGCGATAGAACGACGGGCACAGCGTGGCGGCCTGGGCGTTCTCGCCGCACAAGCCGCAGCCGACGCAGCCGTCGATGACGGTGGCGACCGGATCGACCTTGAGCGGGTCGGGGTTGTCCTTGATGGTCAGCGTCGGGCACCCCGACAGGCGGATGCAGGCATGGTCGCCGGTGCACACGTCCTCGTCGACGCCGTACTTCACCCGCACCACCCGTTTCCCGCCCTTGAGCAGCTGGGCGATCCAGGG
>DATNBX010000071.1:0-28152 GCA_035571795.1 Ramlibacter sp. | reverse complement strand
AGCAAACCCGTAACGGGGTGAATCTCTCAGGTAAAGCGGACAGCAGGGGCCGTCCATGGTGTGTACCATGATGCGGGCCTGACCAGGCCCCAGCCCCTGAGAAACGGAGAGCCGCGTGTCCGCCAGCCAAGAAGAATCCCTGCTTCATACCCCGCTCCATGCGCTGCACCTCGAACTGGGCGCCCGCATGGTTCCCTTCGCCGGCTATGCGATGCCGGTCCAATATCCCGGCGGCCTCATGGCCGAACATCACCAGACCCGCACTTCGGCGGGCCTGTTCGACGTTTCGCACATGGGGCAGCTGCGCCTGGCCGGCCCCGACGCCGCGGCCGCTTTCGAATCCCTTCTGCCGGTCGATGTGATCGACCTGCCGGTTGGCAAGCAGCGCTACGGATTGCTGCTGACGGAAGCCGGCACGATCATCGACGACCTGATGTTCGTCAATCGCGGCGACGATCTTTTCGTGATCGTCAACGGTGCCTGCAAAGCCGGCGACATCGCGCATATCAAGCAACACATCGGCTCTCGCTGTGACGTGATCACGATGCCCGAGCGCGCGCTGCTCGCCCTGCAAGGGCCGAAGGCGGTCGATGCCCTGACGCGGCTGGTACCCGGAGTGGAGCAGCTCGTGTTCATGACCGGCAACCGCTTCGACTGGCGTGGCGGCGAGCTTTTCATCACGCGCAGCGGCTACACCGGCGAGGACGGCTTCGAAATCTCCGTGCCCGAGTCGCAGGCGGACGCGCTGGCGCGAGCCGTGCTCGCCCAACCCGAGGTCAAACCCATCGGCCTGGGGGCGCGCAATTCGCTGCGTCTGGAAGCGGGCCTGTGCCTCTACGGCAACGACATCGACACCACGACCACGCCCGTGGAAGCAGGCCTGGCCTGGGCGATCCAGAAAGTGCGTCGCGTCGGCGGCGCCCGCGAGGGCGGCTTTCCGGGTGCGGCCAAGGTGCTGGGCCAATTGCACGGCACCGCTCCGGTGGAACGCAAGCGCGTTGGCCTGGTTGCTCTGGAGCGCGTCCCGGTGCGCGAACACACGGAACTGCAGGACGCCCAGGGGCGGCGGATCGGCGAGGTCACGAGCGGCCTGCTGGGGCCGACGATCAATCGGCCCGTCGCGATGGCTTATGTCGCCTCGCCGTCGGCTGCCCTCGGCACGCGCGTCAATGCGATCGTGCGCGGCAAGCCGGTGCCGATGGAAGTGGCCGGCATGCCCTTCGTTCCCACTCGCTACCATCGCGGCTGAATCGCTACCATCGCTTGCGGCCCCACCCGATCCGACCCCTTTCAAGGAGAAACGCATGACCGTCAAATACACCGAAGAGCATGAATGGATTCAGCTCGAGGACCACGAAGCCGCCGTCGCGGGCATCACCTTGCACGCGCAGGACGCGCTTGGCGACGTGGTCTTCGTCGACTTGCCCGAGGTGGGCCGCTCGTACGCCAAGGGCGAAGTGGCTGGCGTGGTCGAATCGGTGAAGGCGGCGGCGGACATGTACATGCCGGTGTCGGGGGAGGTGACCGAGGTCAACGAGGAATTGCGCGCCGATCCGTCGCTGGCCAACCGGGACCCCATGGGCAATGGCTGGTTTTTCAAACTCCTCATCAAGGACATGGCCGAGTTCGACCAGCTCATGGACGAGCCGGCCTATGCCAAATTTCTGAAGACGACAACCTGACATGTTGATGCAATCCGCCCGCCCCCTCAGCGAGCTCGAGAACCAGTCCGAATTCATCGCCCGTCACATCGGCATCGACGACGCCGACGAGCGGCAGATGTTGTCCGTCATCGGCGAATCCTCGCGGCGCGCGCTCATCGACGGCATCGTGCCGCGTTCAATCGCGCGCGGCAGCCCGATGAAGCTGCCGGAAGCCGTCACGGAAGCGGCGGCGCTGGCCGAGCTCAAGGCGATCGCAGCGCGCAACCAGGTATTCAAGAGCTTCATCGGCCAGGGTTATCACGGGACGCATACCCCCGGCGTGATACTGCGCAACGTGCTGGAAAACCCGGCCTGGTACACCGCCTACACGCCCTACCAGGCCGAGATCAGCCAGGGCCGCATGGAAGCGCTGGTGAATTTCCAGACCATGGTGTGCGACCTGACGGGCATGCCCATCGCTAACGCGTCGGTGCTGGACGAAGCGACCGCCGCGGCCGAGGCGATGACGCTGGCCAGGCGCAGTGTCAAGAGCAAGAGCAACATCTTCATCGTGGCCGGCGACTGCCATCCGCAGACCATCGAGGTGATCCAGACCCGTGCCAGGCCGCTGGGCATCGACGTGCGGGTCGGCTCCGCGCCTGACCTCATGAAGGAGCACGACTGCTTCGGCGTGCTGGCCCAGTACCCCTCGAGCAGCGGCGCCATCCCTGACCTGCGCCCGCTGGTGGAACAGGCGCACGCGAGGAATGCGGCATTCTGCGTGGCAGCCGATCTGCTCGCCCTCACTTTGCTGGTGCCGCCCGGCGAATGGGATGCCGATATCGTCCTGGGCACGACGCAGCGCTTTGGCATGCCCATGGGCGCGGGCGGTCCACACGCGGCGTACATGGCGTGCCGCGACGAGTTCAAGCGCTCCTTGCCGGGGCGGCTGGTGGGCGTGAGCATCGACACGCACGGCAACCCCGCCTACCGGCTGGCGCTGCAGACCCGCGAACAGCACATCCGGCGCGAGAAGGCAACCTCGAACATCTGCACGGCCCAGGTGCTGCCGGCCGTCGTCGCCAGCATGTACGCGGTCTACCATGGCCCGCAGGGACTCAAGCGGATCGCGTCGCGCGTCGCCGGCTATACGGCGGTGGTCGCCCAGGGCTTGCGGGAGATGGGTTACGCGATCACCTCGGCCAGCGCCTTCGACACGCTCACCGTGCAAACGGGCGATGCGACCGACCTGATCGCCGGCCGCGCCCACTCGGCCCGCGCGAACCTGCGCCGCACCCTGCCGGGTCACCTGGGCATCACGCTGGACGAAACCACGACGCGTGAAGACATCCAGTTGCTCTGGTCGTTCTTCGGCAAGCCGGGCCAGGCGCTGCCCGAGCTGGCCAAGTACGAGAAAGGCATCGAGCCGCTGATTCCCGCCGAACTGCGGCGCACCAGCGATTTCCTCACGCACCCGGTGTTCAACACGCACCATTCCGAGACCGGCATGCTGCGCTACATCCGCGCCTTGTCGGACCAGGACCTGGCGCTGGACCGCAGCATGATCCCGCTGGGCAGCTGCACGATGAAGCTCAATGCCACCAGCGAGATGCTGCCCATCACCTGGCCGGAATTCGCGCACGTCCATCCGTTCGCGCCGCGCGACCAGTTGCAAGGCTACGCGGAACTGGACGAACAGCTGCGCGCGTGGCTGTGCCAGGCCACGGGTTACGCCGGCATCAGCCTGCAGCCCAACGCCGGCTCGCAAGGCGAGTATGCCGGGCTGCTGGCGATTCGCGGCTTCCACGAGAGCAAGGGCCAGGGCCATCGCAACGTCTGCCTGATCCCGTCATCGGCTCACGGCACCAACCCTGCCAGCGCCCACATGGCCGGCATGCAGGTGGTCGTGGTGGCCTGCGACGAGAACGGCAACGTCCACCTTCCCGACCTGAAGGCCAAGTGCGAGCAGCACAGCGCCAACCTTGCCGCTGCGATGATCACCTACCCGAGCACGCACGGCGTTTTCGAGACGCAGGTCAAGGAGCTGTGCGCGCTGGTGCACCGGCATGGCGGCCGCGTCTACGTGGACGGCGCCAACATGAACGCGCTGGTGGGCCTGGCGGCGCCGGGCGAATTCGGCGGCGACGTGAGCCACCTGAACCTGCACAAGACGTTCTGCATCCCGCACGGCGGCGGCGGACCGGGCGTGGGGCCGGTTTGCGTGGTGGAAGATCTGGTGCCGTTCCTGCCCGGCCACCGTACGGCGGCTGCGGGCGGCGCGTATGTGAGCGCCACGGGACGCGCGGAAGGCGCCACGCCGGCGCGCCGCAAGACCGACCGGCCCGCCGGCCTGGCGGCCGTGTCGGCCGCGCCGCTGGGCAACGCGGGCGTGCTGCCGATCAGCTGGATGTACTGCCGCATGATGGGCGCGCGGGGCCTGACGGACGCCACCGAGGTCGCGATCCTCAGCGCCAACTACATCAGCGCGCGGCTGAAGGGTCACTACCCGACGCTTTATGCCAGCCCGAACGGCCGCGTCGCGCACGAATGCATCCTGGACCTGCGGCCGCTGAAGGAATCCAGCGGCGTCAGCGCCGAAGATGTAGCCAAGCGCCTGATCGACTATGGCTTTCATGCGCCCACGCTGAGCTTCCCGGTCGCGGGCACGCTGATGGTGGAGCCGACCGAAAGCGAAACGCTGGACGAGCTGGATCGGTTCATCGGAGCGATGATCGCCATCCGCGAGGAAGTGCGGCGCGTCGAGCGCGGCGAATGGCCGCAGGACGACAACCCGCTCAAGCACGCGCCGCACACGGCGGCCGCCCTGCTCAAAGGCGAGTGGACCCACGCCTACCCGCGCGAGGTCGGCGCGGCGTTGCTCCACCCCGGACCGGGGTCCGGGGCGGGCTCCTCGCACCACGCGAAGTACTGGCCACCCGTGGGCCGCGTCGACAACGTCTACGGCGACCGGAACCTGTTTTGCAGCTGCGTGCCGGTGTCGGCGTACGAGTGACGCATGACACCAGGAATTTGGACTCGATAACTGTCATCGTCATTGTCGGTGCGGTGCTGGCCGGCTTCGTCCAGGGGCTGTCCGGCTTCGGCTTCGGCCTGACGGCCATGTCGCTGTGGGCCTGGACCCTGGAGCCGCGGCTGGCGGCTCCATTGGCGGTGTTCGGCGCCCTGACCGGACAGATCATCGCGGCAGTGTCGGTGCGGCGCGGCTTCAACCTGAAGCGGCTCCTGCCTTTCATCGCCGGCGGCCTCGCCGGGGTGCCGCTGGGCGTCTACGTGCTGCCGCGGCTGGACATTCCGCTGTTCAAGGGATTGCTCGGGCTGCTCCTGGTCGTGATGTGTCCGCTGATGTTCTTCGCGGCACGGCTGCCGCGCATCACGGCCGGCGGACGTGCGGGCGATGCGCTGGCCGGCGCGGCCGGCGGGATGATGGGTGGGCTGGGCGGTTTCACGGGTGTGGTGCCCACACTGTGGTGCACCTTGCGCGGCTTCGAGAAGGACACCCAGCGCGCGGTCATCCAGAACTTCAACCTGGCCATGCTGGCGGTAACCTTCACCGGCTACCTGGCCACCGGCATCGCCACTTCCCAGATGGTCCCGCTGTTCGCGATCGTGGCGCCGGCCATGCTGGTTCCCTCCCTGATCGGCGCCCGCGTCTACCTTGGGATCAGCGAAATCGGCTTTCGCAAGGTGATCCTGGCCTTGCTCACCGCCTCCGGCATCGCCCTGCTGGTGTCGGCGGTGCCGGTCCTGTTGAGCCGCATTTCCTGACTCTTGAAAAAACCCGGGCCGGCGCTAATTCAAATTCGCGCGGCGGCTGCGGGCTGCGCAGCGCAATCAGTTGTTTCTTTGTTAACCAGATCAAAGGAGAGCTGCAATGATCAACACATCCTTCCGACCTGCCGGGGACGTTTTTTCCGAGCTGAACCGGCTTCAAGACGTGTTGGACCAGATGTTCCGCCCGGCCGAACGGTCGAGCATCCGCGCCCTCACCGGCGCGACCTTTCCCGTCATCAACGTGGGCACGACGCCGGACAGCATCGAGGTGATGGCGCTGGCGCCGGGACTGGATCCGGCCACCTTGCAGCTGAGCGTCGACCGCGGGCTGCTGGTGATCGCCGGCGAGCGCAAGAGCGCAGTGCCCGCGGCGGGTGACTCCGTCAGCGTCTATGCGCGGGAGCGGTTTGCCGGCAATTTCCGCCGGGTGGTCAGCCTGCCCGACGACGCCGACCCGGGCAAGGTGGACGCCACCTATCGCGACGGCATCCTGCGAATCACGATATCCAAGCGCGAGTCGTCCAAGCCCCGCCGCATTGAAGTGAATTGATCCGTCGAGCTGCTGGAAAAGGAGATTGCCATGAGTTCCGAACTTAAGACTTCCGACCCCAACCGCATGACCGGGCCAAGGACCGATCCAGACGCGGCCAACCAGCCGTTCGTCGTGCCGCCGGTGGACATATTCGAAGACCAGTCCGGCATCACGCTCCTGGCCGACCTGCCCGGCGTTTCGCGTGAAAGGCTCGGTGTGCGCGTCGATGGCGAAAGCCTCATCCTCGAGGCCACTGCGGCAACGATCCAGCCCGAAAGCATGGAGCTGGTCTACGGCGAAGCGCAGTACCCCTCCTATCGCCGCCAGTTCACGCTCAGCCGCGAACTCGACGCATCGCGGATCGAGGCCAGCCTGAAGGATGGCGTCCTCAAGCTCGCGATTCCCAAGTTGGAAGAAGCCAAGCCGCGGCGGATCGAAGTGCGAGTCGGTTAGGCGAGTGCCAAGCCCCGGGCGCCGGGGCCCGGGCTGCGACTGAAGCTCAGCGGACGACCCCAGCGCCCCCGGCGCCGCCGGTTCCGTGCAAAATGCCATTGATCGGCAGCGTCAGCGGCAAGGAGACCGGGGTTGGCCCTCAAAGCATTTGTCGTCGAAGACAACGTGGCGATCCGCGACAGCCTGAGCGAAGCGCTCTTCGAGCTGACGGGGATCGTTACCGGGGGCGTGGCCGGCACCGAAAAAGCGGCGATCGCCTGGTTGACCGACCCGGCCAACGAGTGGGATATCGCCATCATCGACCTGATACTCGAACCGGGCGGCAGTGGCTTCGGTGTGCTCAATGCCTGCCGCAATCGCAAGCCAGCGCAAAAAATGGTGGTGCTGACCGGCACCGCCAATCCGGACGTGCGCAAGCGCTGCGAGGCTCTGGGCAGCGATCGCGTATTCGACAAGTCCATCGAGACCGATGCACTGATGGACTATTGCCTGGAGCTGGCGCGGACCTCGCGGGCCTGACCTCCGATACTGCTGACGTTGCGTCGGCGCAAGGCGTATCTTCATGTAGGACGCGACGCTATCGGCGGCCACCGCACCCTCCATTGATGAGTTGAATGACCCCTTCGCCGGTATGTGGGAAAATAGGCCTCAAGCTGGCGGGCACGCCCACGCTGGCGTCATCAGGGAGAGTCCGGCCAAAGTGCCGGAAAGCCGTGCTTCCGGGGGGCTCGAACATGAACCGCGCCGCGATCCTCGTGGTGGATGACAATCCCGATCACCTTGAGTTGACGGTGATGGCTCTCGAAGAATATTGCGCCCCCGGGGACATCGTTACCGCCATCGACGGCGTCGAAGCACTGGATTACCTGTTCGGCCGGGCCGCCCACGCGTCGCGCGATACCGGCCGGCAGCCGCGGCTGGTGATCCTGGACATGAAACTGGTCCGGCTGCACGGGCTGGAAGTGCTCAAGGCGATCCGGCAGGATCCGCGCACCGCCTCGATCCCGGTGGTCATGCACTCTTCGTCGACCGAAAGAAACGACATCGCCGCCTGCTACGCCGCCGGCGCGAACAGTTACGTGCGCAAGGCCACCGACTACGACGAACTGCGCCGGAAGATCCGCCTGCTATACGACTTCTGGATCACCGTCAACGAAAGCAACCGGCCCGCCGGGGCCTAGTTGATCCTGCCCCGCAAATACCCGAGCGTTCAAGCACTTGCCGCGATGCGGCGCAGTGCGTCTTCGAACACCTCCGGCGGCTGGCCGCCCTGAATCAGGTGCCTGTCGTTGACGATCACCGCCGGCACGGCGTGAATCCCATGGTCGAGGTAGAACTGTTCGCGCTCGCGCACTTGCGCAGCATATCGGCCGCCATCGAGGACATCGCGCGCCCCCTGCGGATCCAGCCCGGCCTGCGCAGCCGCCTGTAGCAGCACCTCGCGGTCCTCCGGGCTGCGGCCGTGCGTGAAGTACGCCTTGAGCAGCTCCTTTTTCAGCGCCCGTTGCGACTCCGGGTATTCCGCCCCCGCCCAATGAAGCAGCCGATGCGCGTCGAAGGTGTTGTAGACGCGCCCGCGTCCTTCCTTGCGGAAGTCGAAACCGACCGCCGCGCCGCGTGCGCGGATGGCGTCGCGCGATTGCGCCTGCTGCTGCGGGGTACTGCCGTACTTCTGCGTCAGGTGTTCGGTGACGTCCTGCCCGCCCGCCGGCATCCCGGGATTGAGTTCGAATGGCTGGAAATGCAGGTCGGCGCGGACTTCGCCCTCGAGGCGCTCGAGCGCCCGTTCCAGCGATGCCAGCCCGATGGCGCACCAGGGGCAGGACACGTCGGAGACAAAATCGATCTTGAGCTCGGTGGTCATCGGGGCGATCGTAGCCGGTTCCTTCAGTCTCCGACGCTTCCCGTCACGGGCAAGACGATGCCGGTGATGTAGCTCGAACAAACCGGCGAGGCCAGGAACACGTACGCGGGCGACAGCTCCTCGGGTTGGGCCGGACGTTTCATGTCCGTTTGCTTGCCGAATTCGGCCACCTTCGCGGCCGGGGAGTCGGCCGGGTTCAGCGGCGTCCAGACCGGCCCGGGCGCAATGGCGTTGACGCGGATGCCTTTGTCGACCAGGTTGCTCGCCAGCGACATCGTGAAGGCGTGGATCGCTCCCTTGGTGGCCGAATAGTCAAGCAGGTGTGAGCTTCCACGCAGGCCGACCACCGATCCCGTATTGATGATGCACGAGCCTTCCTTCAAGTGCGGCAAGGCCGCCCGTGCCATGTAGAAGTAGCCGAAGATGTTGGTGCGCATCGTTTCTTCCAGGCGTTCGTCGGTGATGTCTTCGAGCGACTGCGCGTGCAGCTGGAACGCCGCGTTGTTGACCAGCACGTCCAGCTTGCCGAATTCCTGCACGGTCTTTTCCACCGCCTGGCGGCAAAACGTCGAATCCTTCACGTCACCGGGGATCAGCAGGCAGCGGCGTCCTTCCTTCTCGGCGTAGCGCTTCGTTTCCTGCGCGTCCTGGTGCGCGTCCCGATAGACGATCGCCACGTCCGCGCCTTCGCGCGCGTAGAGGACCGCGACCGAGCGGCCGATGCCGGAGTCGCCCCCGGTCACCAGCGCAACCATTCCCTGGAGCTTGCCGCTGCCCCGGTAATCGGGCGCATCGAACCGCGGCTTGAGCGCCATCTGGGCCTCAAAGCCCGGCTTTTGCAGGTGCTGTGCAGGCAGCGGGGGTTCGGGTTGCTCGCGCGCCCCTGCCTGCACCGCCTTATCCTTGTTGCCGCGCCCTTGGCGGCTCGCGGTTTGGTCCTTGCGGTCCTGCTCACGCTGCAGTTCCCGCTGCTTTTCGCCTGTGGCGTCGCTGCCGTTCTGGCGCGGCGTATTCCTGCCGGTCGGTCTGGCCATTGATGCTCCTTCTGGACGCAAAGGCCACTATCGCCCGGCAAGGCCGGATGACGTGTCGAAAGACCTGAATGGGTCCGGTAGGAGTGAGCCTACAGATTGCAGTACAGCGCTCAGCTTGCCGCGGTCAGCTTTTGCTTCAAATACCTCTGCACCTCCGAGACCTGGTGACCGGCATGATGAACGGCGTCCCGCAACTGGTCCACGCTGACGTCGAATATGCGGCACCAGTAGAAGACGTCCACCTGCCGGGTCAGGTCGATCAGTTGGGCCGGAGGAACAGAGGTATTGCTATCCATATGGAAGGCCTCCTGTGGAATGCAGTCAGAGTGCCCAAGGGGGCGCTGAGTTCCAGCGGCCCGGGCGAACGCGAGGCGCGGCACCGGCCGCACGGCCGGGCTGAAGTCCTCAGATGGCCGGCTGCGGGGCGCGGCTGCTCTGGCGCAGCGCGATCCAGGTCCACACCGCGCAAACGAGATCGATGAGCCCGAACAACAGCAGGACTGCCGGCGCGTAGCCCAGCAATACGAATACCGCGAAAAACAGGATCACCGATGCCCGCAGTGGCACCGACCAGCGGATGAACTGGTGAAGCTCGGACAGGGCAGCCAGCACATCGTAGGCGCCGATGAGCAGCACCAGCACGCCGGCCACACGGATCCACACCTCGACAGTGGGCGCCACCCCAAATAGCGCGAGCACCGCGTTCGGGAAAAGGACGAGACCAGCGCCGAGCAGCAACAGGTAGCAGCCGAACCCGAACAGCGTCTTGGCCGGGTAGCTCATGACGCGGCTACGGCCTCGGCACGGACGCGGGGATGGCGGGGACCGGCGAAACGACGTCGCCGTTTTGGGCCCGTTGGCGCAGGGCGTGCTCGATCACGACCAGCGCCAGCATCGCCTCCGCGATCGGGGTGGCGCGGATGCCAACGCAGGGATCGTGACGGCCCTTGGTGATGACCTGGGTGGGCTCGCCTTGCAGGTTGATGGTTTCGCGCGGGCTGGCGATCGAGCTGGTGGGCTTGATCGCGATCGAGACTTCCAGGTCCTGCCCGGTGCTGATTCCGCCCAGCACGCCGCCCGCGTTGTTGGTCCTGAAGCCGTGCGGCGTGGGCGAATCGCCATGCGTGGTGCCACGCTGCGTGACGCTGGCGAAGCCGGCGCCGATCTCGACGCCCTTCACCGCGTTGATGCCCATCATCGCCCACGCGATGTCGGCGTCGAGCCGGTCGAACAGCGGCTCGCCCAGCCCCGGCGGCACGTTCGACGCCATCACCCGGATGCGCGCGCCGCACGAATCACCCGCCTTGCGCAAGCTGTCCATGTAGGCTTCCAGCTGCGTCACGTCGGCTACCGGCGCGAAGAACGGGTTCCTGGCCACGTGGTCCCAGCTCTCGAAGGGAATGACGATCTCGCCGAGCTGCTGCATGCAGCCGCGAAACACCATGCCGTACTGCTCCGCCAGCCATTTCTTGGCCACTGCGCCGGCTGCCACCATCGGCGCCGTGAGGCGCGCCGAGGCGCGGCCGCCCCCGCGCGGATCGCGCAGTCCGTATTTCTGCAGGTAGGTGTAGTCGGCGTGGCCCGGGCGGAAGGTCTGCGCGATTTCCGCGTAGTCCTTGCTGCGCTGGTCGGTGTTACGGATCAGCAGGCCGATCGGCGTGCCGGTGGTCTTGCCCTCGTAGATACCCGAGAGGATTTCCACCTGGTCGGCCTCCTGGCGCTGGGTCACGTAGCGGCTGGTTCCGGGACGGCGGCGGTCCAGGTCGGGCTGGATATCCGCTTCGCTGAGCGCCATGCCGGGCGGGCAGCCGTCGATCACGCAACCGATCGCCGGCCCGTGCGACTCACCGAAATTGGTGACGGCGAAAAGTGTTCCGAAGGTGTTGCCGCTCATACTTGAGACTCTCCCAAAGCGTTCTCACCCTCTCCCCCTGGGAGAGGGCCGGGGTGAGGGCTTGATGGGATTATCCCAAAGCGGCGCCTGGGTCTAAAGCTGCGGGCCGGCCGGCTCCTCGATGCCGCGCGAGTCGGTGATATAGGCCTTGAGCATCCGGTTCTCGAAATTCTGGCTGTCCACGATCGCCCTGGCGACGTCGTAAAAACTGATCACGCCCATCAATACACGCCGGTCGATCACCGGCATGTAGCGGGAATGGCGCTCCAGCATCATGTGGCGTATCTCATCGAGTTCGGTCTCGGAGGTGCAGGTCGCTGGCTGGCCGTCCATCGCCGCGCGCACTACCGCGTCGCCCACCTTGCCGCCATTCTTGACGATGCACTGGATCACCTCGCGGAACGTGAGCATGCCCACCATGTCGCCGTGTTCCATCACCACCAACGAGCCGATGTCCTTTTCGGACATGAGGCTCAACGCCTGGGCCAACGGTTCGTCGGGCGTGACGGTATAGAGGGTATTGCCCTTCACGCGCAGGATGTCGCTGACTTTCATTGTGTCTCCTCAATAGCACCGGTGAGCTGCCGGTCAGGTGAATATAGCCCACAATCGGGACCAGTTCCATAGCCTCACCAATTCGAGGAGACGCTGCAATGCCCGGTTACTCCGACCCCGGCTTTGACACCCTGGCCCTGCATGCGGGCGCCGCGCCCGACCCGGCCACCGGTGCGCGGGCCGTGCCGATCCACCTCACCACCTCGTTCGTGTTCGAGTCCAGCGATCACGCGGCTGCGCTGTTCAATCTCGAGCGGTCGGGCCATGTCTATTCGCGCATCAGCAACCCGACCAACGCGGTCCTGGAGCAGCGGATGGCGGCGCTGGAAGGCGGCATCGGCGCCATCTCCACCGCCAGCGGCCAGGCGGCCTTGCACCTGAGCATCGCGACCGTCATGGGCGCGGGCTCGCACATCGTGGCGAGCACAGCCTTGTATGGAGGCTCGCAGAACCTGCTGCACTACACCCTGAGGCGCTTCGGCATAGACACCACGTTCGTCAAGCCGGGCGACATCGACGGCTGGCGCGCCGCGATCCGGCCTCAGACGCGGCTGCTGTTCGGCGAAACCGTCGGCAACCCGGGGCTGGAGGTCCTCGATATTCCGCAGGTCGCCGCGATCGCGCACGAGGCTGGCGTGCCCCTGCTTGTCGATTCCACGCTTACCTCGCCTTACCTCATGAAACCGCTGACGCTGGGCGCCGACCTGGTCTACCACTCGGCCACCAAGTTCCTCTCGGGCCATGGCACGGTGATCGGAGGCGTGGTGGTGGACGGCGGCAGTTTCGACTGGGAGCGCTCCGGCAAATTTCCCGAGCTGACCACCCCGTACGACGGCTTTCACAACATGGTGTTCAGCGAGGAGTCGACAGTCGGCGCTTTTCTGCTGCGGGCGCGGCGCGAAGGCCTGCGCGATTTCGGCGCCTGCATGAGCCCGCACACCGCCTGGCTGATCCTGCAGGGCATCGAGACCCTGCCGCTGCGAATGGAGCGCCACATGAGCAACACGCGCAAAGTCGTGGAATTCCTGGCAGCCCATCCGTTCGTGGCGAGCGTGGGCCATCCGATGCTTCAGTCGCATCCGAGCCATGCGCTCGCGCAAAGGCTGTTGCCCCAGGGCGCCGGCTCCGTCTTCAGCTTCGACATCAAGGGCAATCGCGAGCAAGGCAAGAAATTCATCGAGACGCTCAAGGTGTTCAGCCATCTGGCCAACGTGGGCGACTGCCGCTCGCTGGTGATCCATCCGGCCAGCACCACGCATTTCCGCATGAGCGACGAGGCACTGGCGGCCGGCGGCATCACCCAGGGAACGATCCGGCTGTCGATCGGGCTGGAAGACCCGAGCGACCTGATCGACGACTTGAAGCGGGCGCTGAAAGCAGCGGAAAAAGCATAGGAGGCGCAATGTACCTGCAAGTCAACGGCCACACCACCTACTGCTACACCGGCGGCAAGACATTCGATGCGGCCAGGCCGACGGTCGTCTTCATCCACGGCGTCGTCTGCGATCACAGCGTCTGGATCCTGCAGACCCGCTACCTGGCACACCACGGGTGGAACGTGCTCGCTGTGGACCTGCCGGGCCATTGCCGCAGTGAAGGCGATGCGCCATCGAGCGTCGAGGAAGCGGCGGATTTCATTGCCGCCCTGCTCGATGCCGCCGGAGTGGCCAAGGCGGCGCTGGTCGGCCACAGCTGGGGCTCGCTGATCGCGCTCGAAGCGGCGGCACGATTGAAAGAGCGAGTCTCGCACCTGGTCCTCGTCGGCACCGCGTACCCGATGAAGGTGTCGGCGGCTCTGCTGGACGCGTCGCTTGGGCAGCCGATGAAAGCGATCGAGATGATCAACGTGTTCTCGCGCAGCACGCTCGCCGCGCCGCCATCGGCCCTCGGTCCCGGCACATGGGTGTACGGCGCGAGCACGGCTCTGGCGCGACGGGTGCTCGCGAGCAACCCGCGGGTCAACGTGTTCCATCGCGGCTTCAAGGCGTGCGACAGCTATGCCAACGGCGAGAAGGCGATCGCCGCGATTGCCTGTCCGGTGCTGTTCGTGCTGGGCGCCGAAGACCAGATGACCCAACCCAGGGCCGCGCAATCGCTGATCGGCAGCGCCCGCGAAAGCGGCAAGTCGGTCAAGGTGGCGACGCTGCCGGTCGGTCACAACCAGATGACGGAAACGCCCGACGCCACGCTGTTCGCCATCCGCGACTTCCTGAAGACATGAGCGGCGCTCCCGTGATCACGCCGCCGATGACGGGGGCGCGCGCACAGGAAATCGCTGCCGGCTTCGACCTGCGGGCGCTGCCGCCGGACTTCTTGGCCAATCCCTATCCGGTCTATGCGCTGCTGCGCGAAGCCGAGCCGGTCAAGCCGATGCCCGACGGCTCGTACTTCCTGACGCGCTATGACGACCTGATCCAGGCCTACCGCGACGCGCACACCTTCAGCTCCGACAAGCGGGTGGAGTTCACGCCCAAGTACGGCGCCGGCTCGCCCTTGCTGGAACACCACACCACCAGCCTGGTGTTCAACGATCCGCCGCTTCACACCCGCGTGCGCAAGCTCATCATGGGTGCGCTGACACGGCGCGCCATCGCCGAAATGGAGCCCGGCCTCGTAACGCTGGTCGACGGCTTGCTGAATCGCATCGAGGCCAAAGGCGGCGGCGACCTGATCGAGGATTTCGCATGCGCCATTCCCGTGGAGATCATCGGCAATCTCCTGGACGTGCCGCGCGCCGACCGCGCTTCGCTGCGTGGCTGGTCGCTGGCGATCCTCGGAGCCTTGGAGCCCCGGCTGACGCCCGAACAGGAATCGCGGGGGAACCGCAGCGTGAGCGAGTTCACCGCTTATCTCCAGATGCTGGTCGCCGACCGCCGCAAGAATCCGGGCGATCCGGAGCACGACGTGCTGACGCGGCTGATTCTTGGCGAGACCGGGCAGGAGCGGCTGAGTGAAAGCGAGCTGCTGCAAAACTGCCTGTTCATCCTGAATGCAGGACACGAGACAACTACCAACCTGATCGGCAATGCACTGGTGGCCCTGCAGGAATGGCCGGCCGAAAAAGCCGCCCTGCTTTCCGGCATGACTCGTCTGGGCGGCGACCACGGCGCGTTGGAAACGCTTTCGAGCGTAGCGGTCGACGAGTTCCTGCGGTTCGAATCGTCCAACCAGCTGGGCAACCGGCGCGCCTTGCACGCATGCGAGCTGGGCGGTGTGCGGCTGCCGGCAGGCGCCCTGGTGACGCTTTGCATTGGCGCGGCTAACCGCGACCCGGCGCAGTTCAGCCATCCCGATGCGCTCGACCTCGGGCGCGAGAACAATCGGCACCTGGCGTTCGGCTTCGGCATCCACCAGTGCGCCGGCATGAGCCTGGCGAGGCTGGAAGGCCGCGTCGCGATCGGCCGTTTTCTGCAGCGCTTTCCGGGCTACCGCCTCACCGCCTCCCCTACGCGCGGCGGCCGGGCCCGGTTCAGGGGCTTCCTGCAAGCGCCTTTCGTCCTGGCCTGAATCGCCCGTCCGTTGCGGCCGGCTCCGTGTCGTGGGCATCTACCTACGCCGGCGCTCGCAGCGGGCCGACAGAGCGGCGGCGCGCGGCGAGCATAAGCTGGCGGCATGATCCGAAAACTTTCCAGTGGCGGCTACAGGCTGTACTCGCGAAAGGTGGACCCGAAGACCGGCAAGCGCCGCAACCTCGGCACCTTCGGGACCCGCGAAGAAGCGCAGCAGCACGAGCGCGCCGTGCAGTACTTCAAGCGCAGGGGCTGAGGCCCTGGGCCGGCATTTTCCCGAAGCGTCAGACGACGTCTTTGAGATAGACCGACGACAGGCGTCCGCTTTTCCAGAGCTTGGCGGTCGCCTCGGAATGCGGCAGCAGCAAATGCCGTATCAGCGGTTCGAGCGAGGTCGCCTGCGCATCGGCCAGGAGGATGTAACGCGTGTCTTCCTCGTCCTCGACTTCGTTGACGCGGCCGATCCAGTCCAGCTCCACCAGGATTTCCAGAACCGGCTCGAGCTGCAGCGCGTCCAGCTGGAGGCTGGCGCACAGTTGCGGCACACTGAGCCCGCGCCGGGCGGAAGCGCGGGCATTGTGCAGTTCGCGCAGCACTTCCAGCGCGAGCTGGAACAGCCAGCCGGGGGCACCGCCGGGCCGGCGCGTCCCCGCGATCAGGCTGGGCAAGTAAGCCGCGATCACCGCACCCAGCAGCACGATGATCCATGCCACGTAGATCCATACCAGCAGGATCGGCAGCGTCGCAAAAGCACCGTAGATCATCGAATACGTCGGCACCGTGCCAAGGTACAAGGCCAGCAGCTTTCTGGCCAGTTCGATGCCGGTCGCCGCGAACAGCCCGCCGGCCCAGGCATGGCCACGCCGCACCGGCGTGTTGGGCACGTAACGGTACAAAGCGGCCAGGCCCCCCGCCAGCAGGAAGAATTCGACGATATCGAGCAGCATCTTCACCGTACCGGGCATGGCAGTCACGAGCCCGCGCGAAGCCGATATCACATAGGAGGTGATGCTCAGGGAAGCACCCAGCAGCAGGGGGCCGAGTGTCATGAAAGCCCAGTAGATCAGCACGCGCTGGGCCAGGGGCCGGGGCCGCTTGACGCGCCAGATGCTGTTGAGCGTACGGTCGATGGTCAGGGCCAGGGCCAGCGCCGTGATGAACAGCGCGGCCAGGCCCGCGGCCCCCAACCGGCTGGCCTTGCCTGCGAATTGCGTGAGATAGCCCAGGACCTGACGGGCGATCGCATCGGGGATCAGGCTTTGCACCAGCCAGGCCTGCAGCGCGCCCTGCAGCTTGCCGAACATGGGAAATGCCGTGAACACCGCCAGCGCCACCGTGAAGAAGGGCACCAGGGCCATGGTGGTTGTGAACGTGAGGCTGCTGGCCGTGAGGCCCAGCCGGTCTTCACGGAACCGTTCGCCCAGTGTCAGCGCCGTGGACTTCCACGGAAAATGCGAGAGATCGGCGAGCAGCGGGCGAAAGTCCATCGGCCGCTATGATGCCATCGCCCATGACCCAGTCCGATTCCGCAGCCAGCGCGCAGCCCGGCACCGCCGTGGCGTTGACCCGCTGGTTGGCCGCAGGCAGCCTGCTGGCGCTGGTCGTGCTCGGGCTGGCCTGGGAGCTGTGGCTCGCGCCGCTGCGCCCCGGCGGCTCCTGGCTGGTGGTGAAGGTGCTGCCGCTTTGTTTTCCGCTGGCAGGGCTGCTGCGAAATCGCATGTACACCTACCGCTGGGTAAGCCTCGTGGTCTGGGTCTATTTCGCTGAAGGCGCCGTGCGCGCTTACAGCGACCGCGGCTTGAGCGCGCGGCTGGCCCTGCTGGAGGTCGCGCTGTGCCTGGCGCTGTTCGCAGCCTGCGTGCTGCACGTGAGGATCCGCCTCGGAAAGGCCATACCATGAATTCATTGATCGGCCAGTTGCGCCGCATCGTGGGCGGCAGCAATGTACTGTGCGACGGCGACCTCAGCGCATGGGAGCAGGACTGGCGCAAGCGCTCGCGCGGCAAGGCCCTGGCGGTGGTGCGGCCGGGGTCGACGGGCGAAGTCGCGCTGATCGTCCAGGCTTGCGCTGCCGCGGCCACTTCCATCGTTGCGCAAGGCGGCAATACCGGCATGGTGGTCGGTTCGGTGCCGGACGCTTCAGGAACGCAGGTCGTGCTCAGCCTGCAGCGCTTGAATGCGGTGCGCGAACTCGACGCGGCCAACCTGACGGTGACCGCCGAGGCCGGGTGCGTGCTGCAAAGTCTGCAGCAGGCCGCCGAAGCGGCCGGCTTCCTGTTTCCGCTGAGCCTTGCCGCCGAAGGCAGCTGCACCATCGGCGGCAACCTGGCCACCAACGCGGGCGGCACGCAGGTGGTGCGCTATGGCAATGCGCGTGAACTGTGCCTGGGCCTCGAAGTGGTCACGGCGCAAGGCGAAATCTGGAACGGCCTGTCGGGACTGCGCAAGGACAACACCGGCTACGACCTGCGCGATCTTTTCATCGGCAGCGAAGGCACGCTGGGCATCATCACGGCCGCGACCATGAAGCTCTATCCCTTGCCGGCCGCCACGCTCACGGCATGGGCCGCCGTGCCCTCACTGGAAGATGCGGTGCGCCTGCTGGGGCTGGCCCACAAGCATCTGGGCGCGAGCCTGACGGGCTTCGAGGTGATGGGCCAGTTCGCCCTCGAACTGGTGGCGCGGCACTTCCGGCAAATGCGCGTCCCGCTGTACGAGCAGACGCCTTTTTGCGTGCTGCTGGAGAACTCGGACCACGAGTCGGAGCTGCATGCGCGTGGCCGTTTCGAGGGCCTGTTGGATACGGCGATGGAAAAGGCCTGCGTGACGGATGCGGTGGTTGCGGAGAGCCTGACCCAGGCCCACCAGCTCTGGCATATCCGCGAATGCATTCCACTGGCGCAGGCCGAGGAAGGCTTGAACATCAAGCACGATATTTCGCTGCCGGTTTCCGCGATCGCGGAATTCTGCCAAGTCACGGACGCCCTGCTGGCGCGTGAAATCCCGGGTGTGCGGATGGTGAACTTCGGGCATCTGGGCGACGGCAATCTGCACTACAACGTGCAAACGCCGCAAGGGGGCGACGCGGCGGCGTTCCTTAGGGACTGGGAAGAGAAAGTCAACACGCTGGTCTACGATTCGGTCCTGCGCTTCGGCGGCTCGATCTCGGCCGAGCACGGCGTCGGCAGCCTCAAGGTCGACAAGCTCGAACGGCATAAATCGCCGGTGGCGCTGGATATGATGCGCTCGATCAAGCGGGCGCTGGACTCGCGCAACCTGATGAACCCGGGCCGGGTTCTGCGCGCCTGAGAGCCTTGCGCATCTGAGCATAATCCGATCCATGACCGACGCCTTGCGCCCCGTCCGTTCGCAATACGAAGACTTCATGCGTCACGTGTTCACGCACGGAACGACCAAGACTGACCGCACCGGAACCGGGACGCGCAGCGTGTTCGGCTACCAGATGCGGTTCGACCTGGCCGAAGGTTTTCCGCTGGTGACGACCAAGAAAGTGCATCTCAAGTCCATCATCCTGGAGCTGCTGTGGTTCCTGCAGGGCTCGAGCGACAACAATTGGCTGAAAGAGCGCGGCGTCACGATCTGGGACGAGTGGGCCGGACCCGACGGCGACCTGGGACCGGTCTATGGCGTCCAGTGGCGCAGCTGGCCCGCGCCCGGTGGCGGACACATCGACCAGATCGCCGAGGCCGTGCGAACGATCAAGTCCAACCCCGACTCGCGCCGCATCATCGTCAGCGCCTGGAACGTGGCCGAGATCCCGAAGATGGCGTTGGCACCCTGCCATGCGTTCTTCCAGTTCTATGTGGCTGACGGAAAACTGTCCTGCCAGCTTTACCAACGCAGCGCCGACATCTTCCTGGGCGTGCCGTTCAACATTGCCAGCTACGCCCTGCTCACGCACATGATGGCGCAACAGTGCGACCTCGCCGTCGGCGACTTCATCTGGACCGGCGGCGACTGCCATGTCTACAGCAACCATCACGAACAAGTGGAATTGCAGTTGAGCCGCCGGCCATTCGCCTACCCCGTCCTCGACATCAAGCGGCGGCCGGCGTCGATCTTCGAATACGAGTACGAGGACTTCGAAGTGCAAAACTACCAATGCCACCCCGCGATCAAGGCGCCGGTAGCGGTATGAGCGCATCCCGCAAGTCCAATGACGCAGCAGTCTGAGAGCAGGCCCTCCGCATGAACCTGGGACTGATCTTCGCGCGCGCCCGAAACGGCGTCATCGGCAAGGCCGGCGGCCTGCCCTGGCGCCTGCCGGAGGACATGGCGCACTTCAAGCAGGTCACGATGGGGCGCCCCGTCATCATGGGGCGCAAGACCTGGCAATCGCTGCCCGAGCGCTTCCGGCCATTGCCCGGACGCACCAACATCGTCGTCACGCGCCAAGCTGATTGGCATGCGCAAGGCGCCACGCGCGCCGCTTCGCTGCCCGAAGCCATCGCGCTGTGTGCAGGGCAAGGGCAGGCCTGGGTGATTGGCGGCGCGCAGATCTTCGCCGACGCCTTGCCGCTGGCAAGTACCGCGGAGGTCACCGAGATAGAAGCGGAATTCGACGGCGACGTGTTCGCCCCCCGCTTCGGTCCCGAGTGGTTGGAGCTGGCGCGCCGGCGCCAGCGCTCCGCCACCGGGCTGGACTACAGTTTCGTCACCTACCGGAACACACGAGCAGGAGTTTGATATGTCAGGAGCAGGATTCCACGTTCACGGCCCACACGACCACGAACTCGAGCACGCCGCGCAGCATGCCAGCCATGGTGCCGCGGCCCATGACGGCGTCGCCGGTGGCGGCATGATCAACCAGATCGCGATGTTCACGGCCGTGATCGCCACGGTCGGTGCGATCTTCGCGTACATGGGCGGCGCGACGCAGGCCAATGCCGGCCTGTACAAGAACAACGCTGCGATCAAGAAGACCGAAGCGTCGAACCAGTGGAATTATTTCCAGGCCAAGAGCACCAAGCAGTCGCTGGCGGAGGTGTCGCGCGATCTCTCCCCGCCCGACAAGCAATCGTTCTACCAGGCCAAGGTGGACCGCTACGAAAAGGAAAAAAAGGAGATCGAGACCGAGGCCCGCAAACTGGAAGCGCAAGCCACGGATTGGGACAAGCAGAGCGACGAACAGATGCACCAGCATCACCGCTGGGCCCAGGCCACTACGGTGCTGCAGGTGTCGATCGCGCTGGCCGCCATCGCCTTGCTCACCAAAAAGAAGTGGCTGGAGTGGGGCATGTTCGGCGTGGCCGGCATCGGTGTCGCGGTCGGCGCACTGGCGATCCTGCATATCTGAAATTACATTTCTTCCAGGCGAGCGAGCAATCCGTCGCGGAAGCGGTGCATCAGAGTATTCCTACGCGTTCCTAATAGTTGCAACGGAATCACGCGGCCCGCAAGCGTGGGCTACCGCAGCCGCGCGGAATTCTTCATCAGCTGAAGCACGTCCGTGCGGGGCGCTAGCCCTCTACACGCGGGACTTTTTGGACTTTTCCACAGAGCGTGTCGCAACAGCGAACCGCTTGCAAATGCCGAGCTGAGCAATAAACACACGGCAACAAACCCTAACTCAACCATGCGAACAAGTTGAGTAACTTCGGGTTCATGAGCTTGGCGCTTGAAAGAGGGCGCGAGCTGACAAGAAAGCCAAAAGGCTCGTTTGTAACCCTTCGAAAAGACCACGGCCGCAGGCACTTCGCTTGGCAGGCAGCAAGTGGCTCGGAGTCCTCGATATTCAATCAGTAGGAGTAGTTGTGAGTACAAGACGGGATTTTTCAAGACCTTATTTCCGCCTGGCAGCTGTCGGGCTTGCCACGGCCTTGCTGTTCGGTTGCGGCGGCGGAGGCAGCGATGCCCCGTCCGACCAGCCCTTGGCGGTGCAGTTGCGTGAAACCGAGACGACGCTGTCGGTCAGTGCGTCGACATTCGAAGCGCAAGCCTTGAACTTCACTTTTGCGGCAAAGGTCGACAGTGGACCCGATGCCGGCACGACCCTCAAGGGCATGTTGGGGCTCAAGGGCGAGCGCGACGACGGCGTCCTCGAAGTCCAGGGACGATTCTTCCCCGACGCGACAACGGTGCCCAACAGTGCTGCCTCGCAAGCGGACTTCGACGCCAAACGCGCCGCCTTGACCGCCGCGATGCGCGCAGACATCAAGGCTTTGTCGACGCAGTTGCAGGCGGCGCTGGCGGCCGGTGCCGTTCGCGGCTCCGATGGGCTCAGTGCCGCGCAGAAGGAAGCGCTGGCGACGTTCAGGACCCAGTTTTCCCAGCGCATGGCCGCATACGACTCGGCAATGGCTGCGCTGAATGCCCAGTATCGCGGCGCGCAGGGCTATTCAGTCAGCGGCACGATCGACTCGCACGGTGCAATCAGGCTGAGCGTGAGCTTGGGCGAGAACCGCACAGTTACGGTGACTGGAAACACCGCTGCCGACGGCAGCATGAGTGGCGCCCTGGCCGGCCCGTCCCGTGATGACAAGGGCACGTGGACCGCCACGGCAGCCGGCGCGACACCAACGCCGACGCCGGCGCCGACACCCGCACCGACACCCGCACCGACACCGGCACCGACACCGGCGCCGACACCCGCACCGACACCAGCGCCGACACCGGCGCCGACCCCGGCACCGACACCGGCACCGACACCAGCACCAGGCAATGCGGCCGCGGGAGCCACGGTTTACGCGGCGACCTGTTCCGGTTGCCATGGCGCCGATCCGAAAACCAACAACATGAACGTCCTGAACGCCAGTACCGTGTCAGGGCTGAATTCGGCCCTTGCAAGTGTTGGCGCGATGGGTGGCATCTCGCTGACTACCACCCAAAAGGCGGACTTGGCTGCGTACGTTCTGAGTCGCAAGAACGGGGTTACACCGGTACCGACTCCGGCACCCACACCGGCACCGACACCGAAACCCACTCCGGCACCCACACCCGCACCGACGCCGGCACCCACGCCGGCACCGACACCGGCACCCACGCCGCCTCCGACGCCGGCACCCACGCCCGCACCGACACCCGCGCCGACCCCGGCACCGACGCCGGCACCGGTACCGGTCGGTAACGTCGCGGCGGGAGCCACGGTCTATTCGGCGAACTGTTCCGGTTGCCACGGCTCCGATCCAGCGAGCAACAACATGAATGTGAAGAACGCCAGTACCGTCTCCGGGATGAACGCGGCTTTTGCCGCCGTTTCAGCGATGAACCGCTTCCAGACCTCGCTGACGGCGCAACAAAAGCTGGACTTGGCGGCGTACATCGCAAGTCGCTGACGACCGACGTGACGCTCTAGGTCGAACGCTGCAAAGGAGCAGATCGACCGTCCTTACCGCCGGAGGGCGGGCGGCTTCAAGCCGCTCACCCTCCGGCTTTTTTGTGGGCAATCGATCGTGGCAACATAGCGCCTCAAGCTCTGGGCCACCCATGAAACTTGCCACCTGGAATGTCAACTCGCTTACGGCGCGGCTTGCGCACGTCCTGGATTGGACCGCGGCCAATCCGGTCGACGTGTTATGCCTGCAGGAGCTCAAGCTCACCGACGACAAATTCCCGCTCGAGGTGCTGCGCTTGGCAGGCTATGAGCACTGCGCGGTGTTCGGCCAGAAGACATACAACGGCGTGGCGATCATGAGCCGCCACCCGCTGCGCGATGTCGTGAAGAACATCGCGCGATTCCCCGACGAACACTCACGCGTGATTGCGGCGACACTGGACAGCCCCGGCGGCGAGATACGCCTGGTCAACGGCTACTTCGTCAACGGGCAGGCGCCCGGAACACCCAAGTTCGACTACAAGATGAGCTGGCTGCGGGGACTATGCGATTACGTTCGCAGCGAGCTGGAACGCCATCCGCGCCTGGCACTGCTCGGCGACTTCAACATCGCGCCGGAAGACCGCGACTCCTTCGACCCGGAAGGTTTGCGCGAAACGATCCATCACACGACCGAGGAGCGGACGCACTTCCGGAAACTGACGGAACTGGGCCTTTGCGACAGCTTCCGCCTGTTCGAGCAGCCGGAAAGGAGCTTCAGCTGGTGGGACTACCGCATGCTGGGCTACCAGAAGAACCGCGGACTGCGCATCGACCACATTCTGGTCAGCGAATCGCTCAAACCCGAGGTCAAGGCCTGCACGATCGACCGGACGCCGCGCAAGTGGAAGCAGCCGAGCGACCATGCGCCGGTGACTTTGGAAATCTGATTATTCCAGCCCGAGCTCCTGGATCTTTCGCGTGATCGTATTGCGCCCGATTCCGAGCTTTTGAGCGGCTTCGATCCGGCGGCCGCGGGTGTTGGCCAGCGCCGTGAGGATCAGCTTGGATTCGAAGCGCTTCGTGAGTTCTTCCCAGACATCGTGCCGGCCGCTGGCCAGCAATTCCAGCGCTTCCGCTTCCAGGCCCGACTCCCAGCTGCGCGGCGCGATGCCAGTCTTGTCGGGCGCCGCGGAGGGGCCGAACGAAGCTGCCGGCGCGGCCACGGGCGCTTCCGCCTGCACCGCGGCGCGCACTGGCTCGCCGCCGGCTTGCGGCGCCGCCAGCGTGTCCGCCTCACCGGGTGCCGGCGCCATCTCCGGCGGCAAGTCCTTGGGCTCGATCAGCTGGGCCGGCGCCATCACGGTGAGCCAATGGCAGATGTTTTCCAGCTGGCGCACATTGCCCGGAAACGCGAAGGTCGCCAGCCGCGCCAGCGCCGCATCCGAGATCCGCTTGGGTTCCACCCCGAGTTGACTGGCGCTTTGCTTCAGGAAGTGGCGTGTGAGCACCGGGATGTCTTCCACGCGCTCACGCAACGCCGGCAGCCGCAGGCGAATCACGTTGAGGCGGTGGAACAGGTCCTCGCGGAATATGCCGTCCTTCACGCGCTGCTCCAGGTCCTGGTGCGTGGCCGCGATCACGCGCACATTCGCCTTGATGGCGTTGTGCCCGCCGACGCGGTAAAAATGGCCGTCGGAAAGAACCCGCAGCAATCGCGTCTGCAGATCGAAAGGCATGTCACCGATTTCGTCGAGGAACAAGGTGCCGCCCTCGGCCTGCTCGAATCGCCCGCGGCGCATCGTCTGGGCTCCGGTGAACGCGCCGCGCTCATGCCCGAACAGTTCGCTTTCGAGCAGGTCCTTCGGGATGGCCGCGGTGTTGATGGCGACGAACGGCCCATTCGCGCGCGGCGAGTGCTTGTGCAGGGCGCGCGCGACCAGCTCCTTGCCCGAGCCGGACTCGCCTGTGATCATCACCGTCACCATGCTTTGCGACAGCCGGCCGATCGCACGGAACATGTCCTGCATCGCCGGCGCCTGGCCCAGCATTTCGGGCGCCGCGGCCATGCGCTCCTCGGCCACCTCCTCGCGCTGGCTTTCCTCCACGGCGCGGCGGATCAACTCGATCGCCTTGGGCAAGTCGAACGGCTTGGGCAGGTATTCGAACGCGCCGCCCTGGAACGCGGACACGGCGCTGTCCAGGTCGGAGAACGCCGTCATGATGATGACGGGCAAGCCAGGCAGCCTTTCCTTGACCTGGGTGAGCAGGTCCAGGCCCGAGCCGCCCGGCATGCGGATGTCGCTCACCAGGATCTGCGGGCCGTTCTCGTCGTCGCCGGACTCGAGCGCCTGCAGGACCTCGCGCGCGCTGGTGAAGCTTCGAGTGGGCAGGTCCTCGCGCAGCAGCGCCTTCTCCAGCACGAAGCGGATGGATTGGTCATCGTCAACGATCCAGATCGGCTTCATTGCTTACCCCAAAGTCAAATGGATCAGTGTTACGGCAAAGGAATCAATATCTTGAAATCCGTCCTTCCCGGGACGCTTTCGCACTCGATCAGCCCGTGATGCTGCTGGACAAAAGTTTGCGCCAGCGTCAGCCCGAGGCCGGAACCGCCGTCCTTGCCCGACACCAACGGGAAGAAGATGCGATCCCTGATCGAGTCCGGCACGCCGGGCCCATTGTCGATGACATGCAATTCCAGTGCCAGTCGATTGCGCTGTTTGCCGAACGTCACCTGCCGGGCGATGCGGGTGCGCAAGACCAGCCGTGCATCGCCTGCCGCGATGCGGTCCGACAGCGCCTGGCAGGCGTTGTGCGCGATGTTGAGAACGGCCTGGATGAGTTGCTCGCGGTCGCCCCGGAACTCGGGGATCGATGTGTCGTACTCGCGCACGACCGCCAGGCCCTTCGGAAACTCGGCCAGGATCAGCGAGCGGACCCGCTCGCAGACTTCATGGACATTGACGTCGCCCACCACATGCGGCCGCCGGTGCGGCGCAAGGAGGCGATCGACCAGGGTCTGAAGGCGATCGGCCTCGTGGATGATGACACGCGTGTACTCCTTCAGGTCGCGCGACTCGATTTCCATCTCCAGCAGCTGCGCGGCGCCGCGTATGCCGCCCAGCGGATTCTTGATCTCGTGGGCGAGGTTGCGGATCAACTCCTTGTTGGCCTGGGCCTGGTCGTTCAGCCGTTCCTCGCGATCCTGCCTGGCCTGCGCTTCCAGAGGCAGCAGTTCGACGACGATCTCGCCGGGTTTGTCGGTCTGCGCCACCACCACGTGCACGGGCAGCGGCTCGCTGTTCGGGCGCAGCAGCCAGGCGTCGTAACGCAGCGCAGCGAACTCGTTGCTGCCTGCCGCTTCCAGGGCGTTCTGCAGGATGTGCGGTTCACTGAACCACTGGTGAAAATTCGAGCCGCTGATGGTGCGGCGGGAGCTGCCGAGGGCGTCCTCGAGCGCGGAGTTGGCGAACAGAACCGAACCGTCACTGCCGACCACGGCCACCAGGGTGGCCAGCAGGTCCAGCGACTGGAAGCGGTCGGAAAGGGGCGCCGGTGGGGTCAAGCCCTCATTTTGACGCAACCCGCCCAAGCTCCCGCTTGATGCCGGCGATGTCGCTTTCGGTGCGCGCGATGCCGGCCTTCAGTTCGGCGACGCGGTCCAGGTACTTCTGTTGATTGCGGTGCTCGGGGCCCAGCTTCTCGGGTTCCCCGTTGTTGTATTCCTTGACGAGGTCGGACAGGCGGGCTTCAGCCTTCTTGAGTTCGGTCTCCAGGATCACGCGGGAGTCGGCATCGCGCGCCCGCTGGTCGTCGGCATCAACGCGCTGACCCGGGCCGGCAGCCGACTGAGGCGCGGTGGCCACACGCAAGGACCCGGAGTTCACCCGTGTGCCCTCCACCACCGTGATGTTGCCGCCATCCATCAGCTTGCACCCCTTGGCCTGGGCCTCGGCAGCGTTGTTGGTGTAGGTGTTGCCGCAGCGGTAGATGCGGGACTGGGCAATGCTGTTGGCTGCCAGAGCGGCAACGGCCAGCGGAATCAGGAAAGCGTATTTCATGGAGGGCTCCCTCGCACGCAAGTGCACAGGACGGCCTTTCAGTATCGCGCAACTCTTCAGAAAAGCCAACTAAGCCCTTGATTCCAAAAAGAAAAGGACCCTGAACGGGTCCTTTTCACGCCACACTGGTCCTACAGCGAGTAGTACATGTCGAACTCGATCGGATGGGTCGTCATGCGGAAACGGGTGACTTCCGTCATCTTCAGCTCGATATATGCATCGATCATGGTGTCAGTGAACACGCCGCCCTTGGTCAGGAAGCCGCGTCCCTTGTCCAGGTATTCGAGCGCCTGGTCCAGGCTGTGGCACACGGTCGGAATCTTCGCGTCCTCTTCCGGCGGCAGATGGTACAGGTCCTTGGTGGCGGCTTCGCCAGGATGGATCTTGTTCTCCACGCCGTCCAGGCCTGCCATCAGCATGGCCGCGAAACCGAGGTACGGGTTGCAGATCGGGTCCGGGAAACGCACTTCCAGGCGGCGGCCCTTCGGGTTGGCCACATAAGGAATGCGCACCGCGGCCGAGCGGTTGCGGGCCGAATACGCCAGTTTCACCGGGGCTTCGAAGCCGGGCACCAGCCGCTTGTAGCTGTTGGTGCCGGGGTTGGTGATGGCGTTCAGGGCGCGCGCGTGCTTGATGATGCCGCCGATGTAGTACAGCGCGAAGTCCGACAGGCCGGCATAGCCGTCGCCGGCGAACAGGTTCTTGCCGTCCTTCCAGACCGACTGGTGCACGTGCATGCCCGACCCGTTGTCACCCACGAGCGGCTTGGGCATGAAGGTGGCCGTCTTGCCGTAGGCGTTGGCCACGTTCAGGATCACGTACTTCATCCAAATGGTCCAGTCGGCGCGCTGCACCAGCGTGCTGAACTTGCTGCCGATCTCGTTTTGCCCGGCGCCACCCACTTCGTGGTGGAACACTTCCACCGGAATGCCCAGCGATTCGAGAATCAGCGACATCTCGGCCCGCATGTCCTGCATGCTGTCGACCGGAGGAACGGGGAAGTAGCCGCCCTTGGTGGTAGGCCGGTGACCCTTGTTGCCGCCGTCGATTTTCTTGCCGGTGTTCCACGGCGCCTCGTACTCGTCTATCTGCACGAATGAGCCGGCCATGTCCTGGCCCCAGCGCACGTCGTCGAAGATGAAAAATTCGGGCTCCGGGCCGAAGAAGGCCGTGTCACCGAGACCGGAAGCCTTGAGGTACGCCTCGGCACGCTTGGCGATGGAACGCGGGTCGCGGTCGTACGCCTTGCCATCGCCCGGCTCGAGCACGTCGCAGGTCAGAAAGAGCGTGGTCTCTTCGTAGAACGGATCGATGTTGGCCGTGTTCGGATCGGGCATCAGCAACATGTCCGAGGCTTCGATGCCCTTCCAGCCGGCAATCGACGAACCGTCGAATGCGTGGCCCGAACTGAACTTGTCTTCGTCGAAATGCGAAACGGGCACAGTCACGTGTTGTTCTTTTCCGCGGGTGTCGGAGAAACGGAAGTCGACGAACTTGACTTCGTTTTCCTTCACCATCTTCATCACGTCTGCGACGCTC
>DATNBX010000070.1:0-17015 GCA_035571795.1 Ramlibacter sp. | reverse complement strand
GCGCGTGGCGTGCCTGCGCTACTTCAATCCAGCGGGGGCACATGACTCGGGCCTGATCGGCGAAGACCCCAACGGTATTCCGAACAACTTGATGCCCTACATCGCCAAGGTTGCGAGTGGCGTGCTGCCCAGCCTGGGCGTCTTCGGCAATGACTACCCCACGCCCGACGGCACGGGCGTGCGCGACTACATCCACGTGACTGACCTGGCCGAAGGTCACGCCGCGGCTTTGTCTTTCCTGCAGCGCGAGTCGGGCTGGCATGCAATCAACCTGGGCACCGGCCGCGGTTATAGCGTGCTCGAAATGCTGAGGGCGTTCGAGCAGGCGTGTGGCCACCCGATTGCGTACGAGATCAAGCCGCGCCGGCCAGGCGACGTAGCCAGTTGCTACGCCGATCCCGCGAAGGCCGAATCCGCGCTGAGCTGGCGCGCCAGCCGAGGCATCGAAGAGATGTGCCAGAGCACCTGGGACTGGTGCAGCCACGCGCATGTGCCTCCGGCCTTTTGATGCAAATCAATCTAAGTTCAACAAGGCATGAGCTTTCCCTGAAAAGCAGGAAATGCCCAAACACCACGATGTAACAAGGGATTAGGCTGCGCCTCAAAAGGAAGAGGGGCGCGAAATGAGGATTTCGCCTAGTTGCTTGATCGCTCTTGTCTGCGCTGCATTGACGGCATGCGGCGGGGGCGGCTTTTATGAACCTTCGCCCAGCGAGAAGTTGGCGTCGGCAGAGTTCAGTTCGGCCGCGACACCGCTGTCCGTGCCACAGCCGCAGATCGTTCCTGTCCGATTCGCTGCTGCCGCTAGCCCCGCTGCAGCTTCCACCGCTGTCTTTGATTGGGCGCAGACTGCCTATCCATCCTTTTTCCCGGGCGCATACGTCGAAGGCTATGCATATGTCTCGGATTACGGCAACTTTTTCTATCGTCACTACGACGCATCGGGCAACTACCTCGGCGTGCTTAACGGGTACCTGTATGTATACGGCCCGGCATCGGACTGGCTTGTGACGCCGGTGGGACCGCTTAATGACTTCTCGTGCGCAATTTCCGGCTGCACGCCACTTCGGGCGAACGCCTTGACCGCACTGGCTGCGCCTGCCACAGCGCAGCCGATCCAACTCTCCGGTGACGGGATCACCATGACGACCTTCCCGTCCGCTGGCGGGGCGTTTTGCAGCCTGAAGTGGAAAGGGCGGGAATTCCTGGACGCCAACGATCACGGTCGCTGCCTGCAGTCGGCTTCCTCGTATGACGGACTGGGCGAGTGGTTCAACCCCACCGAGGCCGGTAGCAGCGCGGACGGGACGCTGTCAAATCCGAGCACCAGCGTCCTGATGTCCGCCACCTTCACGGCCAATTCCCTTAGCGCCCTCACACAGATGGCGTACTGGAACCCCGTCAGCGGGAAAGCTCTCAGCGCCCACACGGTGAGCCGCGATGTGAGCATCTCCGATGGGATCATTTCCTACCGAGTGGCGTTCACCGTCCCGGAGCAGGAAACGCATACCACTGCCACGTTTGAAGTGCTCACCGGCTACATGCCTGCCGGGATGGTGTTCTACACGTACCAGGACGGCGTGCTCGCGCCGCTGTCGGACGGTCCGGGAGAGCAGGAAAAGCCGATCATCGCCGCCACCCCGGATGGCGCTTACGCAATGGGGATCTGGTCGCCGGACCTCAAACTCCCCCTGAATCTCCCTGGCGGGTATGGGCGCTGGCGCTTCGGCGCGCCGCACAACGTCACGAAATGGAACATGGTCAGGCGAGTGATCCCTGCCGCCGGGGCCACCTACACCTATCAGACGTACATCACCGTCGGCACGCTGCAGGATGTGCAGGCGAAATTGGCGGCGAATGCGGCTCGTTGAAGCGCTACAGTTCTTGTAGCTGAAAAGCTGGTGCCGGAGGCCGGAATCGAACCGGCACGGGTTTTACCCCGCGGGATTTTGAGTCCGTCGCAAAATCGGCATCTGGCGCGGCTTGCAGCCCGATTTGTTCCGCAAAGATTCCGAAAAGCAGGCCCTGCACTAGGTCCGCCATCGGGCCGCACGGCCGATTTGTTGCCTTCAAATTGTCAGCAGAATGGTTAACTTTCAAACGGTCGAACAAAAGCGGGTTTTTAGCTCAGCTCTCGCCTAATATTAATACCAAGGTTGTATTTGAGGTCGGGCGTTCACGTGTGAAGGGCGGCTTGCAAAAGGCGAAGCAAAGCTGACCGCGCGGCGCGATGGGGACTTTGAAAAGGAGTACGGCCACCAACTCGCTCGGGCTTCGTCACATGATGACGCGCCCCCGGTCGCCGTACCTCTTGGGCGACACGGTGGGCCCTGCCAGCGACGGCAGGAGCGCCTTACGGCAGTGGAACAAGCTGTCGGAGGACTGCAGTGTGCACCGGCAACGCAGCTCCGGACCAGGGACACTTCACACGGCGACCTGGTGACAACCTCTTTGGACCGGACGGACGACTTTTCGACTTCCGCGCGGGGCTGGGTCGACGATGCGAACTTCGATGAATTGACGATCCGCGCTGCGGTGCACCCGAAGGGAGACCTGGTACGCATTCCGCATGTTTGGATTCGGGACTCGACGACTACAAAACCGTTTGTGTCGAATAGCGTGCTGCGCTCGGATGCCCTATTGATGCTGAATTAGGGGCTACGCGTTGGCTTTCAAATCATTCCACGAACTAAGCAAGGAGGACAAGAACAGGCTCGTACTGCTGATTGTTTGCGCTGCGGTCTTGGCGGGTCTGCTCGCGATCTTTCAGACGCTGTTAGCTGGTTTGATGTTCGGCGCCCAGCGTCTGGACGATACGCGTTTCGGCCAGTTCGGCGGCTGTCTGGGGGTTCTCCTCGCCTCGCGGCGGACGCATCACCGGCTCGGGCGGCACCGCGCTGGCGCGGTGCCTGACGCGGCGCACCTGCGTGACCAGCCAATCGACGTAGCGCCCCTCACGGAACGCCTGCCGACCCTGGGCCTGGAGTTCGGCCGCGCGCCGCTCCCCTTCCTGCAACTTGATCTTGTGGGCGCGGCACTTGGCCTCGGGAGCATGGCGGGAGGCTCACCACGCTCTCCAGTCGTCCCGCTTGACCGTCGAGCAGCACGCGCATGCGTGGCGCGCAACCCACGTCCTGGACCGCCGCGCCGAGGATCTGGCGGCGAGAAACGGCAACTGAAGCCGAGGTGGGTGGTCAGCCCCGCCGGCGTGGACAGGTCGTCGTCGCCCGACACATAGTCGGGCAGCAGCGAGAGAAATTCTATGAGGTTGGCATCCATTTCTTGCAGTCGGGGGGAATGCTCGCTCAGGGCTTGCTGGAGGTGGTGAAGGAGAACGCCTTGGTGAAAGCCTGCCCGGCCTGGGTGCCTGCGACTTGCACGTGGTAGACCGTGCTGGGCAGCAGCGGCGCCGGAATGACGCAGCCCCGGTTGCCCAGGCAATGTGCGTTGGGATCCGCCTGCTGGCCGTCAGCGTAGGTGGCTTTGAGCGCGACGGAGCCGGCCGGCCCGGTTATAGCGGCGCTGGTGATGCGGATCTGCTCGCCAATGACCTGAATGGTCGGACCCCAGGAAGTGGACTGGTTCGGGAATGGGTTGGGCTCCTCGGAGCTGATGGAGGCCAGCACGTCGGTCGAGCCGTCGCACGGGTAGGTACGCACGCCCGGCGCCGTTTGCGCCGACTGGCCCGTCGGGGTACCCAATTCCATCGCGAAGGCGCCACCGCCCCAGGAAATGCCCACATCCCGGTAGCCTTCCGTAATCACGTTCGCGTGGTAGGTCGCGCCCGCGAGCACCAGCGTTTGGCGCTCGCCGTCACTGAATGTCGCCGGAGACGAAACGCTTGCGGACAGGTCCTCGGCGATGCTGCCGAAGTAGCCCTGCGCCACGTCCCGGTCGAAGGGGTTCACGCCGGTGAAGCCGGGCAGCCCCTGCGTTTCGGTGTGGGCGAAGGCCTGGTTGGTCACGATGTAGGCGCGGTGCGCGGCGGCCGAGGCGTCCAGCTTGGCGTTCTGGGCGACCTTGCCAAACCCGCAGCGATCGCGCTCGACGTTGAGCCGGTTGAATGCTAGCAGCTCGGAGGAGAGGGCGGCGTAGGTGGGCGAGGGCACCTGGGTCACGATGTCAGCGGTAGGCGCTGGTGCGGGCGTGCCGCCGCCGGTTGGCGCCGGTGCGGGCGCGGTGCTGCCACCTCCCCCGCCACCGCCGCAAGCGGACATCAGTGTGACGGACGCTGAGATGGCGAGCTGCAAAAACAGTTTGAGGGTGAAGTTATTTGGATTTTTCATACGGGTGTGCGCGCGGAGAGCAGCCCCGGTTGCGAGGCGGCTTGCGTTAGCAGGGGTGTTACTGCAGATACGGCCAACTATTGGGCCTTGATCGCCTGGAAAAAACCGATCGCCTGTTCCAGCACGCGGGGCTTTTCCTTGTTGATGTCACTGTCGATCTTCTGGCGAAGCAGCCAGGCCACAATGCTCAACGGGGCGATGACGACTGCCGCCATGATCGAAACGACAATGAAGAACAATGCCGATGCCATGGCAGTGATCGCGCCCATTTGACCAAAGCCCAGCGACCCGCCATAGGAACCGCCGGACAGCCGTTTGATGCCCTGCACGACCGAAATCCCAAAATCGGTCACGGTAAGTGCGCCCGATGCCCACGGCGACTGGGTGCGGCGCGCACCTCGCATCAGCTGATGAAGCGCTTCTTCATCAAACTGGATCACCTGGCTCAGAGGGTCCCAAAGAAAGAAATCAGCCCAGACCCTCTGGTCGCCTGCGACCACTGTAGCTGCGAGCTTGCCCGGAACCGGGCTGGTGGACTGCGCCAGCTTGAGCTGGACGCCAAACACGTCGATGAACATCCCTTCTACCTCCCTACACCTCTAAATGTACGAATTAGTGTGTGTATGTTTCAGTGTACATGAACCAGAGTCATTGGCGTGCCATCAACACGCCAATCTGGCTCCAAAACTGTGTCGGGCGCGCAACGCGCACCGCGAAAATTCGACCCGCGGCGCCAGCTGGGTCAACGGATCAAGGCCTTGCGCGCCGAGCGCGCGCTGACACAGGAGGAACTGGCAGATCGCTGCGAGATCTTCAGGACCTACATGAGTCGCATCGAGTCGGGCCTTGCCAATCCCACCTTGACCATGTTGCACCAGCTTGCCAAGGGGCTGGATGTGGATGTTCGGGAACTGCTTGTGCCGGGCGAAGGGCCCGTCCCGGCGCGAGTGAATTCGTCGGGACCGCGCCTGTCGCGCGGAAGAGTCTCGTCCTAGCGGGCACGTCAGTCGTCATTCATCAGCTGCCAGAACAGCTTCATAAGCTGCAGATGGTCCAGCGTCGAGCCGGGCTCTGCGCTAAGGCTGATCCGCAAATCACCGCTGGCAGCCACCCATTCGGCGCTCGACGGATGGCTTGCCGACGGCTGGCGCTTCCATGGGAGCGTTGCCCAGTCGACGATAAGATCGGTCAGGTTCGCCGGTCGCAGCCGCTCGCTCTCGAACCGTTCGAATGCGGGTTCCCGTTTTCCGTCTAGCCGCGACACGGTAATGATCACATGGCTGTACCGGCTTCGAATCTCAAGACTCTTACCTTCCGTGATAGCAACGGCCAACCGCATGCCTGCCGAACTTGAGAGCCCTGCCAGCGAGTCGGTGCACTCCTGCATGCGCTCGGCGAGGTGCCTCTGTGCCTGGCTGACCGCCTCCAGACATGCGCGGCGCAGCCTTGGCGAGGGCAACTCGCCTACAGAAACCATGCTCGGCGCCAGGGAGGCGAGCTCCATGCGCTGACCCAGCATCCGCCGCAATGCCTTCCACTGCTCTTGCAGGCCGTGTTCGAACGGCGAGTAAATGACCGCGCCGTCCGGCGAACCGCCGAGGAAGAGGTGTCGCGCATTGCACCAGGCCACCAAACCATCCCACAGCGCCTCTTCCTCCTGCAGCCCCATGCCGTCGGTCGGCATGCGTCCGAACATAGCGACCTGCGTCATGGCCGAGGTCCTTCGTATAGGCTCACTCGTGGCTTGCCGCCCAGGGACTGCTGCTTCATGTCACTCTCTCCAGAGATGGTTCGGAACACTTTCAAACCAAGATCTCACAAGGTGTGCTTCTGTCAAGGGGGTAATTGGGCGCTCGCACCCATAAAGCTGTTCAATTTGCTCGCTCCCGATCGCCCCGGGCCATGACGGGGGCGGACAGCTCGCTTCGGATCACTCCTATCGGAAGCGGCTCATTGCCATGCCGCGGAAATGCAGCGTTGTCCCAAATAGAACGAGAACCTGGAGTTCGGGCCGAAATTTTGCGCTGTGCCTCACACGCTCCGTTTCACCTTCACATCCAAGGTCGCCGCTCGCAGCGGTACTGTCCTTTCAGCTCGGTGGCCACGGTTGGAGGGCGCCCACGAAGAGGAGCCGCTGAGTCGCTGGCCGCCTGTGAATAACCTTCAGGTGGAGGGCGACACTTCGGGGCCCGGTTGGTCCACGCCGGCCGCCCGTTGCTTGCCGTGATTCGCGCCGATGAAGAGATACATCGCCGGTACCACAAAGAGCGTGAACAGCGTTCCGATCGAAAGTCCGGCGAAAATCACCAATCCCATCGCATGCCGGCCGGCCGCGCCCGCACCCGAAGCAATGACCAGCGGCACCACCCCGAAGACCATGGCCGCTGTCGTCATCAGGATCGGCCGCAGGCGCACGCCGGCGGCCTCTTCGACCGCCTCGCGCTTGCTCTTGCCGGTGCGCTGTAGCCGATTTGCGAAGTCGACGATCAGGATGCCGTGCTTGCTGATCAGCCCCATCAGCGTGACCAGCCCGACTTCGGTGTAGATGTTCATCGACGCGAAGCCGAGAAAGATGAAGATCAGCGCACCGAACAGGGCGAGGGGCACCGACACCAGGATCACGACGGGATCGCGGAAGCTCTCGAACTGGGCCGCAAGCGCGAGAAACACGATGATCACCGCGAACATCATGGTCACCAGGAAGCCACCCGACTCCTGAACGTACTGGCGCGACTGGCCTGCATAGTCGACGCTGTAGCCGCTGGGGGCCACCTCGGCCAGAGTTTTGCGCAGGAACTCCAGCACATCGCCTTGCGACGCGCCCGACACGCCGGAGATCGTGACCGAATTGAGCTGCTGGAAGCGGCTGATCGATTCGGGAACGACGTCGTACTTCAGGCTCGCCACCGTATTCGCCGGAATCATGCCGCCGCTGGGCGTCTTGATGTAGAAGTCGAGCAGGTCAGACGGATTGAGCCGGTTGGCCTGCAACACCTGCGGGATCACCTTGTAGGAGCGGCCGGCGATGGAAAAGTAGTTGACGTAGTTGCCGCCGAGCGCCGAGCCCAGTGCGTTGCCGACGTCCTGCTGCGTGAGGCCGAGGGTGGTGATCTTGTCGCGGTCGACCACCAGAGTGGCCTGCGGCTTGTCGATCTTGAGGTCGGTGTCGACGAAGTAGAACATGTTGGCGGCGCGCGCCTTGTCGAGCACCTGCTGCGCCACTGCGTCGAGATTTTCGAACGGCTCGGTCGACGCAATGACGAATTGCACCGGCAACCCCGTGGCCCCCGGCAGCGGCGGGAACTGGAAGGCCGCGATCCGCGCGCCGGCGATCTGGCTCCAGCGCGCCTGCAGGTCCTGCTGGATTTCGTGCGCGCTGCGCGTGCGCTGGCCCCAGGGCACCATCAGCACGCCGCCGAAGCCCTGGTTGACGGTGGGCACGCCGGTGATCTGGAACATCTGCTGGTATTCGGGCGTTGCCTTGCCCACTTCGAAGGCCTGCTGCGCATAGACCAGCATCTGGTCCGAGGTCGCCGTGGGCGGGCCGACGACCTGCGAAAGGACGATGCCCTGGTCCTCCTCGGGCGCCAGTTCGGACTGTGACATCTTGAACATGATGCCGGCGCACGCCATCAGGATCGCGCCCATCACGATCAGAACCGGCCAGGTATCGAGCAGGCCATGCAGCACGCGGTGGTAGCCGCGATGCACCCTGTCGAACACGCGGTCGATCGCTTTGGCGAAGCGCCCCTGGTCCTGCCCCGGCTTGAAGAAACGCGACGTCATCATCGGCGAGAGGGTGAGCGCCACGATCCCGGAAACCGCCACCGCGCCGGCGAGCGTGAACGCGAATTCGGTGAAGAGCGCGCCGGTCAGCCCGCCCTGGAAACCGATCGGAACATAGACCGCGACCAGCACGACCGTCATGGCCAGGATCGGACTGCCAAGCTCGCGCGCGGCGACGATCGCCGCCTCAACCGGCGTGGCACCCTCCTTCATGTGGCGGTCGACGTTCTCGACCACGATGATGGCGTCGTCGACCACCAGGCCGATCGCCAGCACCAGCGCGAGCAAGGTCAACAGGTTGATCGAGTAGCCCAGCGCCAGCATCATGAAGAAGGTGCCGATGAGGGACAGCGGCATCGCGATGACCGGCACGACCACGGCACGGAAGCTGCCCAGGAAGAGGTAGATGACGGCAGTGACGATGAGCAGCGCTTCGGTCAGCGTCTTCACCACTTCGATGATCGAAGTCGTGATGAACTCGGTGGCGTCGTACACGATCTCGCCGGTCACGCCCACAGGCAGCTGCTGGCGGACCGCAGGGAACGCCTCACGCACGCGCTTGGCCACGTCGAGAATGTTGGCCTTCGGCGCGACCTTGATGCCGATGAAGACCGATCGCGTGCCGCTGAACGCGACGTTGAAATCGTAGTTCTCGGAACCTAGGGTGACGGTGGCCACGTCTTCGAGCCGGACGATGGCGTCGCCGCTGCGCTTGACCGACAGGCGCTTGAACTCATCGACCGTGTGCAGGTCGGTGCCGGCCGTCAGCGGCACGGTGACCATTTGGCCTTTGGTGGAACCCAGCGCCGCGAGATAGTTGTTCGTGCCAAGCGCGGTGCTGACATCGGCCGCGGTCACACCGTAGGCGGCCATCTTGCCGGCATCGAGCCAGGCCCGCAGCGCGAACTGGCGGGCGCCGAGGATTTCGGCGGTCTGGACGCCGTCGATCGAATCGAGCTTGGGCTTGACGACACGCCCCAGGAAGTCGGTGACGTTGTTGGTGGGCAGCACATTGCTGTAGAAGCCCATGTACATCGAGTCGACCGTCGAGCCGATTTGCACCGTCAGCACCGGCTGCTGGGCCTGGACGGGCAACTGGTTCTTGACCGAGTTGACCTGGGTGTTGATCTCGGTCAGTGCGCGGTTGGCATCGTAGTTCAGCCGCAGGGTCGCGGTGATCACCGACACGCCGGAGGCGCTGTTCGATGACAGGTAGTCGATGCCCTGTGCCTGCGCGATGGCCGATTCGAGCGGCTGCGTGATGAAGCCGGCGATGGTCTGCGCGTCGGCACCGTAATAGGCAGTCGTCACTGTGACCACGGCATTCTGCGTTTGGGGAAACTGGCTGACCGGCAGGCTGAACAGCGCCCGCAGGCCGAGCACCAGGATCAACAGGCTGACCACCATGGCCAGCACCGGCCGGCGGATGAAGACGTCGGTGAAGTTCATGCGCGAAGCCTTTACTTTTCCTGCGGAACCGGGTTCGGGCTGTTGGCGGGCAGGACCCGGTTGTCGACCGTCACGGGCGCGCCGTTCTTGAGCTTTAACTGGCCGCTGGTCACCACCTGCTGGCCTTCGGTCAGGCCGCTCAGGACGGCCACCTGGTCGCCGCGCGTCGGCCCGGTCGTCACGAACAGCTGCTCTGCCTGCAGCGGCGCGTTGCCTTTTTCGTCCTTCTTGTCGCCCGGCTTGAGCACGAAGACGCTCGAGCCATAGGGGTTGTAGGTCACTGCCGTTTGCGGCAGCGTCAGGTAGCGCAGCTTGTCGCCGGCGTCGACATTGACGTTGGCGAACATGCCCGGCAGCAACTGCCGCTTCCCATTGGCGACGGTCGCCTCGATCTGGATGTTGCGCGTCGTTGCATCGACCTTGGGGTTGATCGCCGTGATCTTGCCGGGGAACGTCTGCCCCGGGAAGGCGTCGCTCGACAACGTCAGGCTCTGGCCGAGCGACAGGCCGGCGAGCTGCTTCTGCGGCAGGTTGAAGTCGACGTAGATCGGATCGATGGTCTGCAGGGTGACGATCTTGTCGCCGGGATTGAGGTACTGGCCGGGATTGACCGTCGTGATGCCCAGCCGCCCGGCAAAGGGCGCGCGGATGGTCTTCTTCGAGACCAACGCAGCTTGCTGTGCCACGTTGGCGCGCTTGACGCGCACGTCCGCCTCGTCGGCATCGACTTGCGCGCGGCTTACGGCCTGGGCTTCGTATTGCTGGCGGTCCCGGGCCAGTACCGTGGCCGCGAGATCGGCCGCGGCTTGGAGCGATTGCAACTGTGCACGATCGGACTCGGCATTGAGCTCCAGCAGCACCTCGCCCGCCTTCACGTCCTGGCCGGAGCGGAAGTGCAGGCTGCGCACCAGGCCCGCGATCTCGGTCGTCACGTCGACGCCGCGCACTGCGCTGAGCGTGCCCACCGCGTTGAACTGCGGCTGCCACTCGGCCAGCTCGGCCTTCACGGCCGACACGACTTGCGCGCCGGGCTTGGGCGAGTTGGCAATAAGTTGCCTGATCTGCAGGAACTTGCCCAACGCAAGCACTGCGATCAACACAAAGACGCACCCCAACATGATGAGCATGCGTTTGGTCGTGCGCGTCATGGTGCCTCCCAAGGTTTCAGGAATTCGAGGAGTTCAGGTCGACGCTATTCCACCAGCCGCCGCCCAGTGCCTGGAACAGTGCTGCCGTGTCGGCGTAGCGCGCGGCCTGCGCCTGCACCAGCGCGATGCGGGTCTGGTCGTGGGTGCGCTGCGCGTCCAGCAGCGCCAGGTAGCTCACCGCGCCGAGCTGGTATTGGCGACCCACCAGAGCGAGCGACTCGCGCGCGAGCGATTCGGCTTCGGCTTGGGCACTCAGCGCCTGGGCATCGCTGTCGAGCGCGCGCAAGGTATTGGCCACATTCAGGAACGCGTTCAACACCGTCTGCTGGTATTGGGCATGGGCTTCGTCGTAGGCGGCGATGGCGGCGCGCTGCTTCGCCCGCAGCGACCCGCCGTTGAACAGGGGCTGCAGCAAGGCGGCGCCGATGCTCCAGCTCGAGCTGGCGGCGCTGAACAGCGTGCTCAGCTGCAGGCTCTGCGCGCCCACGCTACCGTTCAAGGTGATCTGCGGGTAGAGATTGGCTGTGGCCACGCCGATCTGCGCGCTGGCCTGGTGCAGCAGCGCTTCGCTGGCGCGAATGTCCGGGCGCTGGCGCACCAGCGACGAAGGCAGGCTGACCGGCAAGTCCTGGGGCAATTGAAGCGACTCGATCGTGAATTCGGGCAGCCCGGCTTCGCTGGGCAGTCGGCCCGCATAGACCGCCAATTGATGACGCGTCTGCGCCAGCGCCTTCTCGAGCGCGGGCAGCGTCGCCCGTGTCTGCGCGAGCAGCGTTTGCTGCGCGAGCACCGCGGCGCGCGCCACAGCACCCAGAGCCGCCTGCTTGCGCACCACCTCGAGCGACTGGCCTTGCGCATCGGCCATCTCCTGCGTGGCGCGCACTTGCGCCCGCAGCGACGCCTCTTGGATCGCGGTGGTGACGACGTTAGCGGTGAGCGCAAGGTAGGTTGCCGCGACCTGGTAGCGCTGGTAGTCGATCGCGGCCTGCAAGCCTTCGAGCTCGCGCCGGGTTGCGCCGAACGCGTCGATCGTGTAGGAGACGTTGACCGAGGCGTTGTACAGCGAAAAGTCACCGCCGCCGGGTATCGTTCCGGCACCCAGCGATTGACGTTCGCGGGTCGCGCCGAGCTGGCCGTTCACGCTCGGCAGTTGCTTGGCGCCGGCGTCGGCGTTGTAGCTCTCCCGCGCTTGGCGCAGAGCCGCCTGCGCGGCAGCGATGGTCGGGCTGTGCGCCAGCGCAGAACGGATCAACTGGTCCAGCGGCTCGGAGTGAAACACGTTCCACCACAGTGCCGGAATGTCCTGGCCCATCGCGAATCGTTGCGCAGCGCCGCCCGTGCCGGGCGCACTGGCGGTTTCGGCCGGCAATGGTTCGGGCGTGTACGGGCTCTGCGCGTTCCCGATGGCCGGCGCCTCGGGCGCCTTGAAGTCGGGCCCGACGGCGCAGCCCGCCAAGGCCAGGCCGATGGCCAAGCCCGCCCGGCGCGCCTGCTTCCAGTGGTTCGTGGGGTCGCGGATGCCGTCCATCGGTGGAGCTATCTTGTTTGTTTCGCGGCAGCGGCGCCTCGCCTTCGCGCCGGGTGCCCGGTGGCAGGCAGCGCGGCCTGGCGGGCGCGACGCCTGCGCTCGGCGGCGATCATGGCCTCGGCATAGTCGACCAGGCGCTCGCGCCAGAGGTCCAAGGCCTGCGGGGTTTTCGAGAGCTGCGGCGCCAGGGCCTCGATCACGTCGCAACCGACATAGAGATGTACCGCCAGCCCGGCCACAGAGATGGCCAGCCGGTGTACCTCGTCGTCGGGACGGGCGAGCCCGAAGCGCGAACATAGCATCGACGCAACGGCGGCATGCATGGGGCGGATGCCGTTGTCGATCTTTTCTTTCCACAGGCCGGTCGGTTCCAGCATCTCGCGTCGATGGAGTTTGAGCCGCAGCCGGATTTCTTCGCCGCGTTTGAGCGGATCGAGGAATCGCGCGTACAGGCAAGACAAGAAGACCCGCACGCTGCCCGGCGGTATTGCAATCGACGCTGCCGTCCCGTCCGGCGCTTGCGGCGGCACGAAAACGGCGCGATAGAGCCCGGCCTTGTCCCCGAAGTAGTATTTCACGGCAGCGACATTCACCCGCGCGGCAAGCGCGATTTGGCGGATCGAGGTCTTCTCGTAGCCTTGTTCGGCAAAGAGGCGCAGCGCGGCCTGCTGCAGCCGCTCGCGCGATACGTCGCGGTCGCCCCTTAGCGAGCGCGATTCAGTTTCCGGGACCGCAGGCGATGACGAGTCGGCACGCGATTTCATCGGGTATGAATCTATCGATCAATCGAACGTTTGTTTGAAATTACAGGTAAGTTTTGTTGCGCGCTTTCGTCCCGCCCGCGCACCAGCGCGATGCAGGCCGCGACCGATACTGCGGTGAAGCCGGCCATCACCCAGAAGCCGAGGGCGAAGCCGCTCGTCGCCGCCTGCGCCGGCGAGTGTCCCGACGCGAGCAGCGTGTTCGTATGCGTGAACGCGACGGTCGCGGCGATCGCGACGCCAAGCGCGCCGCCGATCTGCTGCGTTGCGTTGATCAGCCCCGACGCGAGTCCGGCCTCCTGCGGCTCGACGCCCGCGAGCGCGGAGATCGACATCGGGATGAACGAAAGCGCCATGCCGATGCCGACTAACAGATACCCAGGCAGGAGGTGCGTGACGAACGAGCCGTCCACCGGAATCTGCGTGTACCAGAGCATCCCGCCCGAGATCAACGCGAGGCCGACGGCCATCACCGGCCGCGGTCCGACCCTCGTCACGAGCGCCTGCGAGATGCCTGCCACAAGGACCACTGTCCCGGCTGTTGCGAGGAACGTCAGGCCGGTCTTGAGAGCCGAGTAGCCGAGCACCTGCTGCACGTACAACGTCAGCAGGAAGAAGTTCGAAAACACGACCGCGCCGAGGAAGAACGCGCACACGTTGGCGCCGGTCACGGAGCGGATGCGGAAGATGTCAAACGAGACCATCGGCGACGGACTCCGCGTCTCGATCACGAGAAACGCGACGAAGAGTGCTAGGGAAGCGATCAGCAGCCCGATCGTGCGACCGGTCCCCCAGCCGACGTCAGGCGCCTTCGAGATCGCATAGACGAGCAGCGAGAGACTCGACGTGATCGTGACAGCGCCGCTCATGTCAAAGCCGCGCAGCGCCGGGATCCGGCTCTCGCGGACGATCGGGCGCGTCAGCGCGAGCACGAGCGCGCCTACCGGGACGTTGACGAAGAAGATCCACTCCCACCCAGCGTACTTCGTGAGGATGCCGCCGAAGAGCACGCCGGCCGCTGCGCCGCTGCTGCCAATGGCACCCCAGATGCCGAGCGCCCTGTTGCGTTCTGAGCCTTCCTCGAACGTCGTCGTGATGATCGACAGCACCGCGGGAGCGACGATCGCCGATCCGACCCCCTGCACCGCGCGCGCTGCGATCAGTACGCCGATCGTGTTGGCAAGTCCGCAGGCGAGAGACGCCGCCGAGAAGATCGCAACCCCGATCATGAACAGCCGCCGCCGACCGAGCAGGTCGGCCGCCCGCCCCCCAAGGAGAAGGAGGCCGCCGAACGTGATCGTGTACGCGATCAGCACCCACTGCAGCGTGTTGTCAGCCACGTGTAGCGAGTTCTTGATCGTGGGTAGCGCGACGGTGACGATCGCGCCGTCGAGGACCGTCATGAAGAACGCCGCGCACACCAGCGACAGGGCCTGCCAGCGGTGTGGGTCGGGCTCGTGATGCCCGAGTGCTGAGTCCGGCAGGGTGGATGTGTCGGGTGTGCCCATCGTCCGCGCGATCGCGCCCCCGCCGCGGCCGGCGGTGTGCACGATCCTGCGCGGCTCCTCCCTGAGCGAGACCGCCGAGGTGGACGGACGGCGTTGCGCTACGGTGACCCTCATGCAGCGGCCCTTGCATTCTTCAGCGCGGTTGCCCACCAGGCCAGGTCATCGAGCATGGCGGTGGCGGCTTTGGCCAGGTGAGGAAAGTCGTCGAACGACTTGCCCTGCTGCCAGACGCCGAGAAACTCGATCATCCCGATATGGACCGCGTTGCGCACCGGAGCCATCTGCAGCTCGATGGACACCAGGCGCAGCTGTTCGACCGCCCGGGCCGCTCCCACCCCGCCATAGCCGACGAACGCTACCGGCTTGCGGTTGAACTCGGCGTACGCATGATCGAGCGCGTTCTTCAGCACCGCGGGTGCGCCATGGTTGTACTCGGCCGTGACCAGGATCAAGCCGTCCAGCTGGGCCAGCTTGCGGGCCCAGCGCTGGGCCTGCTCGTTTTTCGGGGGAACATATGCGGGCGACGCCGCTTCGTTGAACAGAGGCAGGGGATAGTCGCGCAGGTCGAGAACTTCGAAGTCCAGGTCGCTTCGCTGTGAAGCGATTCCATGGATCCACGCCGCAGGTTTTTCGCTAAAACGGCCCTGGCGGGTGGTGCCGACAACGATGCCAATCTTGGGTTTACTCATCAGTTTCCTTTCGTGCCCCGGGAAGGGATTGAAAGGAAAATATAGGGATGCGGGAAGCATCGTGGAAGCCAATATCTTTGGATGCAAAGCATCTGGCATGCAGATAGGTGCGCGCTGGCCGGGCCCCGCGGTCCCGGTCGGTCTTCCTTTTCGGGACCTTACCGGTGATCACTGATTCACCCCGTATGCCCCACGGTGAAGACTATATATTTAGACACGTACCATCGATGAGGACGATTGATATGCTCGACGCAGTCACGTTGGACCAGTTCCGAACCTTCATCGCTGCTGTAGACGAAGGAAGCTTCTCAGCCGCGGGGCGCAAGTTGCGGCGCGCCCAATCCGTGGTCAGCCAGACGCTCGCCAATCTGGAAACGCAGCTTGGCGTAAAGCTCTTCGACCGCTCTGTCCGCTACCCGCGGCTCACCGAGGAAGGGCGGAGTCTTCTTGCTGATGCCCGCATGGTGGCGGACAACGTCGATGAATTCAAAGCCAGGGCCCGCGCCATGCGAGAGGGCCTCGAGCCCGAGCTCTCCGTTGCGGTGGACGTGATGTACCCGATGGAGGCGCTCACGAGGGCGGCAGTACACAGCCGCACGACCTATCCACACACGCCGCTGCGGCTCTACGTCGAGGCTCTCGGCGGGGTCATCAAGCCGGTTCTCGATCGCCAATGCAGCATCGGCGTCATCGGCTCGCTGCCCCTCGTGCCGGACGAGCTTCGATCCGAACCTCTTCTGAGCGTGCCGCTTGTGACGGTCGTCAGTCCCTCGCATCCGCTGGCAAATATCCGCGGCGCGGCCTCGGCATCGGCCATTGGCAAGCACGTACAACTGGTCCTCACCGACCGCACCGCGCTCAGTGATGGCCGTGACTTCGGCGTGCTGTCGCGACTAACCTGGCGCCTTGCGGACCTGGGGGCAAAGCACGCGTTCCTCAAGGCCGGCCTGGGATGGGGGCACATGCCCTTGCACATGGTGAAGGCGGATCTTGACAGTGGAGCGTTGGTCAATATTCGCGTCGAAAGTATTACGCGCGCCGTGACCATGCCGATGCGCGCGGTCTTTAGGAAGGACGCTCCGCCGGGGCCGGCCGGGCGCGCCTTCATTGCGCAACTAAAGCGGAAGTGAGCGAGTTGCCCCGATAACGAGCGCCAGCCATCGGGTGGTATTGGGTGAAGGTGCGCGTAGTGGACGGTCTGGCCGGCTGTCGATTTGGTGAATCTCTAGCATTGACTGGCTCTTGTGGGTCGGTTTCGATCTTTCATCCACTCCGCCCGGGCGGCGGCATTGCGGCCTTTGACCGACCTTCGAGTCCCGACCACCAAGTTTTGGAAGAAGAAACTGGCCACGACGGCTGATCGATTTGTCGTGTCGCACAGCCACTTATGGGCTGGAACTTGTCGATCGCCACCTCCAGGTGGCGGGCAGTTCTCGACCCCTTCCGGTCGTTCGAGAGATCGGACTTAAACGTCAGCAATGCAGCGGTGACGTGCCGTTCGCCGTTGATTGACGTCGGGCCGGGCGTCCGCCAGCAGCGGATGTCTGACCGCGATAAGTATCGTTTTTGCGCGTCATACCGACGTGCGCGCAGCGCTTCAGGCGCTCGATGCCTTCGAAGGCGTCGACTAACGTGCCGCTCGCTCGCACCAGCACCAAAAAGGGATTCGGCGTTAGTTCGGCCCTTCACGCTGCCCTGAACCGTTTTGGGTGGCGCTGGGACCGCCCATGCCAGCAGTATTGTTAATGCGGCCCGAACTGGACATCGAATCACTCCCGAAGGACATGCTGGAACAGGCGGCCAGCACGCTAAGAACCGTCGCAACAAAAGTGAGTTTGATCATGCTGAAGTCTTTCAATG
>DATNBX010000069.1:0-43032 GCA_035571795.1 Ramlibacter sp. | reverse complement strand
GCCCGCCGGCGGGGCGACCACGGGGATCTTCTGTTCGGTCTCGGTGCGCACCGTGTACTTGTCGACGACCGCCTGCGCCTTGGCGGAAAACTGGTCGGGCGTGGTCTTGTAGGTTTCAGTCGAGAGGTTCTGTTTGCCGTAGGCGTGCCAGTAGATCATCATGAAGAACATCACCATGCACCAGGCGAAGGCGATGCCGATCCAGGTGCCCTCGACGCGGTCCAGCGGGTGTTTCCACCACAGTCGTTCCGCCGGCGGAAGAATTGCGCTCATTGAGTAGCTCCTTTATTTCGCCAGGGGAATGGTCAGGATGTCGATGACGCCCCAGAGGGTGTAGACCACCATCGGGATCAATACACCCAGGAACAGCAGCAGGAACGGGTTGTCCAAAAGTTGCTGCATCAATGGCACTTTGCCGGTTTCCGTCTCGTGGTCGCTCATGAAGTCTCCTGTTGTGATGGGGCAGAGGTACCAGCATGGTGTCGACATGCTGCTGATCTGTTGTTGATCTGGCTCAAGAAGATGCATTTCAAATACCTCTTCATCGGGGAATACCCCAAGCCGGGCGCGACTAGCATGGGAACCATGTCTGGACTTGACACCCGAAAAGCCACACTGGGCAAATTGGCATGGGCTTGCGCGGCACTGGTGCTCGCGATCACGAGCCTGAGTGCGTTCATCCGTTTGTCACGCGCCGGGCTGGGCTGCGAGCCCTGGCCGCAGTGCTATGCGCAGGTCCTGCAGGCGACCGGCCAGCCAAGCGCGGCGCCGACGGATGGAGCCGTGGGCGCCGCGCGGATCGCGCATCGGGTGGTCGCCGTGGTGGCGCTGTTGATGGTGATCGCGCTGGTGATGACGACGCTGTCGAAGGAGCCGATGCTGTGGCGCGAAGGGCGCATGGCGCTGGGTCTGCTGGCGCTGGCCCTGTTCCTGGCGATTCTCGGACGCTGGACCACCGACGCGCGCCTTCCCGCGGTGATGCTGGGGAACCTGCTGGCGGGTTTCACGATGTTGGCCTTGAGCTGGCGTCTGGTGCAATCGGTCAGTCACGCGCCGGAGCGGACGGCGGCACCGGATCGCGTCGCCCGCTGGGCAAAGATCGGCGCCGCACTTCTCGCGGTGCAGATCGTTCTGGGCGGCCTGGTCAGCGCCGGGCATGCCGGCCTGAGCTGCCCACAACTGCTGGCATGCGACACGGCCGGCGGGTCCTGGCAGTTCCTGAACCCATGGCATGAAACGCCGATCGACATCGCCGACCCGGCCAATCCAGCGGGTGCGCTGGTGCACGCGCTGCATCGCGCCGGGGCCCTGGCAGTCGCTGCCGTGCTGTTGCCGCTTGGCGTGGCGGCTTGGCGCGATGGCCGCCGAACCGGCGCCGCGGTGATGGTCCTGCTATTGCTGCAGGCCGCGCTCGGTGCGCTGCTGGTTATCGCGGGCTTACCTTTGTGGCTGGCGCTCGCGCACAACATCGTTGCCGCTTTGCTGCTTGCTGCGGTGCTGGGGCTGGCCGCCGGCCGCAAGCGCTGGCCGACGGACTCTTCTGCGGCTGCGCGACAGCGACGACCAAAATCTGGCAGCTGATCAGCCGGGGTGACTCAGGCGCTTCCACAGCGTGGTGCGCGACATGCCGAGGCGTCTTGCAGCCATGGCCTTGTTGCCGCCTGACTCTTCCAGCACCTTCAGTATCAGCGCCCGCTCGGCTGAGGGGTCCGCAGTGGGCTGGTAGTACCGCGTTAGCGGTGCGCCGGGCGGCAGCGGCTCCGCATGCACAGGCGGCGAAGCTGGTACCGCTGCCGCAACGATTTCGCGCAGCAGATCCTTCGGTCGAATTGTCGTTCCTTCAGCCTGCACCACGGCATATTCAAGCGCATTGAAGAGATGTCTGACATTGCCCGGCCAGTCGTACGCCTCGAGAGCTGCAATGGCCTCCGCCGACAGGGTCAGGTCCGGACGCCTGTAACGCTCTGTCAGGCCACTCAGCAGCTTGCTGGCAAGCAGCGGTATGTCTTCGCGATGCTCGCGCAGCGCCGGCACCTCCAATGGAAGCACGCGCAGACGGTAGTAAAGGTCTTCGCGGAACTCGCCTCGCTTGACCATGGTGGCCAGATCGCGATGGGTGGCGGCGATCACCCGCACGTCGACCTTGCGCGGGTGGTTCTCGCCGACGCGGACGATCTCGCGCTCCTGGAGCACTCGCAACAGCTTGGTCTGGATCGCCAGCGATATTTCGCCGATCTCGTCCAGCAGCAGCGTGCCGCCGCTGGCGGCTTCGAATCGTCCCAGGCGCACCGCGACGGCCCCGGAAAATGCGCCTTTGGCATGGCCGAACAGTTCCGACTCCAGGAGATTTTCCGCCAGTGAGGCGCAATGGACGGCGACATAGGGACCCGCCGATCGGGGCGAGTTGTCATGTAGGGCGCGTGCCACCAGTTCCTTGCCGACGCCGCTCTCTCCGGTGATCAGGACGTTGGCTTCGCTGGCCGCGGCACGCAGCACTTTCTGGTAGAGATACTGCATGGTCTGGCTGCGACCGATCAGGCCGCCAAGTTGCCATCGCTCACGCACTTCCGTTTCCAGCTCTATCTCGCGCGAGCGGTCGCGAAGAATGATCGCGCAGGTCAACGCGGAATCGTTAGGCGGAAGCAGCATGGCCCACATGCGCAGCGATATGTCCGTGCCGTCTGGGCCTTTGAGCACGACATCCTGGATCTTGCGGCTCTCGTCTTGCGCGCGCATGAGCGAACAGTGTCCTCTGATCTCGCATTCGCGTGCACAAGCGGTTCCGGCGAAGAGCGATGGGCAGAGCTGGCCAACGAACGAACCATCGACCTTGCCGAGCATGCGCTGCGCCGCATCGTTCATTTCCAGCACTTTGCGTCCGTCGTCCAGAAACAGGACGCCTTCCTCCAGGCTGTCCAGAAACACTCGCAGTGTCACCAGGCTTTCCATCCGTCCTCCGTTCAATGTGAACGTCCAGGTTGACGTTCAGTAATGGAGGCAGTGTAGTCGAGGTTTGGGGCTTGTCTTTAGAAAAATCATGTGCATCAATGACTTGCGCGCTTGGCGCGGTTGTTGCAATGGGACACTGAGACCGTTCATTTGTCTCTGCGCCAATCCACACCACTCACTGAAAGTTCCGAACATGAAGTCCAAAGCCGGCCACTCCGCCCGACGAAGAATGAAACGCGCCCTGTTTGTGCTGATGGCGGCAGCCGCCTGCGCATCTCCCGCAATGGCTGATCTCGCCCTTGCCACTTCCAGGAATTGCATGGCTTGTCACGCGGTCGACAAGAAATTGGTCGGCCCGGCCTACAAGGATGTCGCCGCCAAGTACGCCGGCCAGAAGGACGCCGCGGACAAGCTGGCCAACAAGATCATCAAGGGGGGCGCCGGCGTCTGGGGTCCAGTGCCGATGCCGGCCAATACCCAGGTCAGCGAGGCCGAGGCGAAGAAGCTGGCGGCCTGGGTGCTGGGCCTGAAATAGAGACGCTGTCCCAACCCGCAATCGAGCCGGCTCGATCGTTGCCCCGCGCCAATCCTGGGGCAGCGCAGGCCAATACAACAGAGGACGACCTATGCAACAAACCGCCTGGCTACTTTCACTCGCACTGATGCTCCTGGTGGCCTTTGGATTCACCTTCGTTGCGCTCAAATCGGGCAGGCGCGCCGATGACTACGCGCCACTGCAGGCTCGCGCCTATCGGATCCGCACGAGGCTGTTCTGGGCGCTGGTGCTGGTGTTGGGGCCGGCGATGATCTTCAGCCTGCTGGATCTGCCGTACGGCGCCAGTCATGCCCACGCCAAAGCCTCTGGCCTGCAGGCCCTGGTTGTCGAAGCCAAGGGTTATCAATGGCGCTGGGAATTGAGCCACAACCGCGTGCCCATTGGCCAAACGGTGGAGTTCCACGTCACCAGCGCGGACATCAATCATGGCTTCGCAATCTACGACCCTGAAATGCATCTGGTTGCCCAGACGCAGGCGATGCCCGGCTACACCAACAAGCTCAACTACACCTTCAGCCAGCCAGGTGTCTACAAGGTCTTGTGCCTGGAGTACTGCGGCATCGCGCACCACAACATGATGACCGAAATCAAGGTCGGCAGCTTGTAGACCAGGAGACGGACATGACCAACCACAACTATGCTTCCAAACCCGAGCACGGCGCAGACTTCGGCGTCTTGGCCTATCTGGTCACTGCCGCCGCCGTACTGCTGCTGATGATGAGCTTCGGCCTGTTGATGCGAATGGAACAGGCCCAGATCATCAACATGGGCCCGATGTGGTTCTATCAGCTCATGACGCTGCATGGCGCCGGCATGGTCGGTATCGCCGGAATTGCCGGAGCCGCCGTCATGTGGCACTTCCTGCGGCAATACGTCGATCTCTCCAAAGGCATATTCGTCGCCAATCTGGCCCTGTTTCTGGTCGGCGTCGTGATGATTCTGGCCAGCGTGCTGCTTGGGAACTTTCACGGCGCCTGGACCTTCCTCTACCCGATGCCGTCGAAATCGATGGGCATGTGGAGCCAGGAGGCGGCAGCCCTGTTCATGGGAGGGCTGCTGGTCATCGGCGTCGGTTTCGTGTTGCTGCACCTCGATGTCGCCCGGGCCATCGTTGCACGCTACGGCAATTTTGCCCGCGCACTCGGTTGGCCGCAGCTGTTCGGGAAGGACGACGGCAATGCACCGCCGCCGACCGTGGTCGCCAGCACGATGGTGACGATCGTGAACCTCACTGGCCTGGTGGTCGGCGCCAGCATCTTGACCATGATGCTGGTCAATCTATATGTTCCCAGCTTCGCCATCGATGCGTTGCTTGCGAAGGGCATGATCTATTTCTTCGGCCACGTTTTCATCAATGCCACCATCTACATGGCAGTGATCGCGGTCTACGAAATCCTGCCGCGCTATACGCAGCGCCCCTGGAAGGCCAACAAGATATTCCTCGCCTCCTGGACCGCATCGACGCTGATGGTGATGTTCATCTTCCCGCATCACCTGCTGATGGACTTTGCCTTTCCGACCTGGATGCTGGTCATGGGCCATGTCATCGGATACCTGAATACCTTCCCGATCCTGGTGGTGACCGGCTATGGCGCCCTGATGATCGTGTACCGCTCGGGCATCCGCTGGGACATGGCTTCCAGGCTGTTGTTTGTCTCGCTGTTCGGTTGGGCTGCGGGCGCCATGCCGGCCTTCATCGACGGCACCATCACGGTCAACCTCGTGATGCACAACACTCTGTGGGTGCCGGGCCACTTCCACACCTACCTGCTGCTCGGCATGGTCGCGATGGTCTTCGGTTTCATGTCCTACCTGGGCAAACGGGAGCAGCAGACCGACGATAGCCTCCTCGGCCGCGCCGCGTTCTGGGGCTTTACTTCCGGCACGCTCGGTTTTACGCTGTCTTTCCTCTATTCGGGCAAGGAAAGCGTGGCACGCCGTTATGCGGCGCATCTGCCGGAGTGGGTTCCCTACGATCGAATCGGGTCGCTGTTTGCGGCGTTGGTAGTGGCCGCGTCCCTGCTTTTCATCATCCGTTTCCTATCCCGTCTGGGCCGGGCAGGGCGGGATTTCCCACGTGCCTCGCTGGCGCACGGAACAGCGCTGTGAAACACACCGGGCGCAGCGTCGTTGTGACGGTGCTGATGACCCTTCTGGGCTTCGGCGCTCTCTGGCACAGTACGGACGGCTTCGCCGCCTTCACCGCCGAAGCGGCGCGCCGCGCGAAAATTCTCCGATCCCCGCGGCCGTTGCCCGCAGCAGTGCTCGAGGACCAGGATGGGCGCACCTTCAGCTTGCAGGACTACCGGGGCAAGCTGCTGGCGGTCGAATTCATCTACACACGGTGCAGCACGATCTGCCGCAGCCTAGGCATGGCTTTCAGGCAAGTTCGCGATCATGTCCCGCAGGCAATGCTGGGGTCCGATTTCGCTTTGCTAAGCATCAGTTTCGACGCAGAGCGGGACGACACAACCAGTCTCAAGGCCTATGGCGACGCTCACGGCGCCGACAGCCGGCATTGGCGCATTGCGAGAGTACGCAACGCTGCGGACCTCCGGCACCTGTTGGATGCCTTCGGCATTGTCGTGATCCCCGATGGCCTGGGCGGGTTCGAGCACAACGCAGCCATCCATCTGCTTGGCCGCGACGGCAGGCTGGGGTTGATCAGCGATATCGAGGAGCCGGTCCAATTTGCCAAGAGGATCGCGCAATGGTCATGAGCGCTACCCTGGGGCGTCATGGCCGCATGGGTACCACCGGCCTGTACCTGCTGCTGGCGGCGCCGGTGGTGCGCGCCTGGATGGAGGCGACCATGACCGGCCACATGCTGCTGCAGATACCTCTGCTCGCGGCCATCGGCGTCGTGTCATGCCATCTGCTGCCGGAACGTCTGCAGAATTCGCTGCTAGCCGCTGCCGGTGGCGCGATACCCTGCGTCTTGCTGGCAACCTTCGCCTCAGGCTATTGGATGCTGCCGCGCGCGCTGGACAGCGCGTTGACGAATCCGTTGAACGAGGCAGCAAAGTTCCTCAGCCTTCCCTTGCTGGTCGGCCTGCCTCTGGGCCTGGCCTGGAAACGGCTCGGGATCATCGGCCGGAGCTTGGTGTGGACCAATGCCATCAGCATGCTCGCAGTGCTCGGCTGGCTCTACGTCATTGCACCTGTGCGGGTGTGCAACAACTATCTGGTGGATCAACAGGAAATTGCCGGATGGTGGATGGTGAAGCTAGCCCTGCTGCTGTTTGCCTGCTGGCTCGGCAGTTTTTTCGTCGGTGGCGATCCGGTTCCAGGCGGGCCCGGCGAGCCGCAGCCGTGCGGCGGCAATCGATTTCAATCAAGACCAAGCTAGGCGCAGACCATGGACTACGTTGCACCGCAAAGACTGATGGAAGAGGTCGAAGCCGCCAGCATCAAAAAAGCCGCCCTGAGTACGCGTGCCATGCTGCTTAAGGGATTTCTGTCCGGCGCGCTGCTTGCCTATGCCACATGCCTGGCTTTCAAGGCGTCGGAAGGTTTCGCCACCGGCGCCGCAGCACTGATTTCAGGGGCGGTATTTCCCGTGGGCTTTGCCATGATCGTGCTGCTCGGCCTGGAACTGGCCACCGGCAATTTCGCAATCTTGCCAGTGGGCATCGTGCGCGGCAAGACGAGCTATGCCGGCATGCTGCGCAACTGGGGCTGGGTGTACCTGGGAAACTTCATCGGGTGCGTCTTTGTCGGTTTCCTGCTCACCGTGATGCTGACTGAAGGCTTCTTTCAGGGTGCCGGACCGCTCGGCGCGAAGATCATTGCGGTGGCCCAGTCGAAGACCCTGGTCTACGAACATGCCGGTGGCCCCGGCTGGTTGACTGCATTCGTCAAAGGCATCTTGTGCAACTGGATGGTTGCACTCGGTACTGTGCTGGGACTGAGCTCTACGTCGACCACGGGCAAGATCGCCGCAATCTGGCTGCCGGTTGCGACGTTTTTCGCCCTGGCGCTCGAACACTCGGTGGTCAACATGTTCGTCATCCCCACCGCCATCATGCTCGGTGCCGACATCGGCGCGACGCAATGGCTGTTCTGGAACCAGCTTCCGGTGACACTGGGCAATATCGTCGGCGGCGCCTTGTTGACAGGCCTGCTGCTCCACTATTGCAACGCGAGCCAGCCGGTGCCGGCCAAAGAGGCGGCTTCCGTCGCCGTCCCCTGAGACAATCATCCATTGACAAGCCTTGCATCCAACGGAGCACGAGACCATGCCCTTTCCGAAGTTTTTCGACGCCGCACCCCGGATTACCGTTCGCGATCCGCTGGCCCGTTTTCTGGGTGTGGCCGACGGCGGTGTAATCGAATATGGTTATGCCGATGTGGTGAAGCTAGCCGGGCACTCCTGCCCGACCGTTGCCTCGGCCTACCTGATGACCCGCGCCGCACTTAGTTGGCTCTATCCGAAAGCGCTTCCAGAGCGCGGCGGCATTCGGGTCGAATTGCGAGAAGATCGGCTGGAGGGTGCGACCGGCGTGGTCGCCAACGTTGCGAGCTTCCTGACCGGCGCGACCGGCGACACCGGGTTCAAGGGCATCGGCGGACACTTCGACCGGCGCAACCTGCTGTTCTTCGGCGTCAACATCCACGGGCAGCTCCGGTTCACGCGCACTGATACCGGCGCTGCCGTCACGGTGTCCGCTCGGCTTGACAGCGTGCCCGCCGATCCACGGATGGTCCCCCTCCTGCAGCGTTGCCTCGCAGGTGCGGCCACGGCCGAAGAGGCGACGCGTTTCCAATCGTTGTGGCAAGGCAGGGTCAGTTCCCTGCTCGTTGAGCACGCCGACGATCCGGACGTCATCGTCGTTCAACACTGAGGTGGTCCCTGGAAGAGCTCGTGACAGACTGCGCCGGCGCGCCGGCACTGCTCTATTACTCAAATGCAAGTCCGGAGGACTGACTTCAGACGCAGATCGCATGCTGCGACGCAATATAATTCGGCCAAATTCCAGCGCGAGACGGGTCGGCGCGACCAAACGCCTCCTCCGTATCGTGGTCCCGAGGATCGGCACCCGTCACCCGGATGTCGCCGCCGCCGATACCGTCCCCTTTCAGCTAGCCATGCCGCGTCGCGGCGCCGCATATCCAGTCGACTACCTCAATGTTTCGTCATCTCCTCAAATCCAAGATCCACCGCGCGACAGTTACGCACTGCGAACTGCACTACGAAGGTTCATGCGCCATCGATGAAGACTTGTTGGAAGCCTCCGACATTCGCGAGAACGAGCAGGTCCACATCTGGAACATCGACAACGGCGAGCGATTCATCACGTATGCCATCCGCGCCGAACGCGGCAGTGGCATCATCTCGCTGAATGGCTCGGCGGCCCGGCGCGCATCGGTGGGCGACCTGGTCATCATCGCTGCCTTCGGCATGGTGTCCGACTCGCATCCGGCGCCCCACCTTCCGCGCCTGGTTTTCGTCGACGCCGGCAACCGGGCCACCGGACTCAAGGACAAGGTCGCGGTGCAGATGGCCGCGCCATGAGTGCAGAGCGCAGACCGACGACCCTGCATTGCAATGACGACCTGCTGGTGGTGTTGGCGGCCGCCAGGCTCGGCGCGACACGGCTGATCGATAACGTCGAGCTTGACACAGCGCTGCCGTGAAGCGCAGGGGGTCGCCGAATTCCGGCACGGTGGCGTGCCGGGCCACACGGTACGTTTGATCCAGATCAACCTTGAATGGGAACCCGGTCGTTAGCATAGGTGCATCTGAAATACACCTTTAAAACCAGCTCTTACGAACGGAGTCCCCCATGACCACTGCCACCTACACCAAAGTCGACGTCCGCGCCCTCGAGTGCACGGACCGCCATGCCCTGATCTTCTCCACCTTTGGCGGCCTCGCGGCCGGCAAGGCGCTCGAGTTGATCAACGATCACGATCCCAGGCCCCTGCGCAATGTCTTCCAGGCCCAGTACCCGGGCAAGTTCGGCTGGGAATACCTGGAGCAGGGTCCCGACACCTGGCGCGTCGCCATCACCAAGCTGGCCGATGCCGCCCCGAGCAACGGCCAGTGCTGCGGCTCCTGCTGCGGCCAGTAAAGAAAGGCAGCTCGATCCAACCAACTTTTCGGGAAAGAAGTCGATGAAAAGCAACCAAGGGCTGTGGCGCTGGCTGGGCCTGATCTTCGTATTGTCGTTTGGCGCGCTCGGCTACCTCGGGTGGCAGATCTACCTGACCGCGCCCCCCATCCCCAAGGCCGTCGTGACCACCGGCGGCGACGTCCTGTTCACCGGCGAGCAGATCCAGTACGGCCAGCAGGCCTGGATGTCGGCCGGCGGCCAACAGCTGGGCACCGTCTGGGGCCACGGCAGCTATGTCGCGCCCGATTGGTCCGCCGACTGGCTGCACCGCGAAGCGCTGGCCCTGCAGGGCATCCGCGCGCAGCAGCAGAAAAGGATCACCGGCGACGTCACCGCGAGCGACCGCGCCGCGGTGGAGGGCGTGCTGCGCGAGGAAATGCGCCGCAACACCTATGACGAAGCCACCGGCAGGATCACCGTGTCGCCCGAGCGGGCCCAGGCGATCCGCGAAGTGGCGAGCCATTACGAAGGCCTGTTCGGCAACGAAGCGTCGCTGGCGAAGCTGCGCGACCAGTACGCGATGACCGACGACGCACTGCCGGTGCCCGCCGACCGCCAGGCGCTGACGGCGTTCTTCTTCTGGAGCGCGTGGGCCGCCACGACCGACCGGCCGGGCGAGACTCACCTTTCTTACACCAGCAACTGGCCGCACGAGCCGCTCGTCGGCAACACCATGACGGGTACCGCCGCGCTCTGGTCGATGGACAGCATCATCCTGCTGCTGGCCGGCATCGCCGCGATGCTGTGGCTGCATGGCGGCCGCAAGCATGAGGAAGAAGCCCGTGCACCCAAGTCCGACCCGCTGTTCAGCGCCGGGGCGACACCCTCCATGAAAGCGACCCGCAAGTACTTCTTCGCCGTGGTCGGCCTGATCCTGCTGCAGATCGGCATGGGCGCCATCACGGCCCACTACGCCGTCGAAGGCCAGGCCTTCTTTGGCATTCCGCTGGCGCAACTGCTGCCCTACGTCGTCAGCCGCACCATTCACACCCAGGTCGGGATTTTCTGGATCGCGACCGCGTGGCTGGCGACCGGCCTGTACATCGCGCCGCTGCTGTCGGGTCGCGAGCCGAAATTCCAGAAGCTCGGCGTCGACCTGCTGTTCTGGGCGCTGATCGCCATCGTGGTCGGTTCCACCGCCTGCGGCTGGCTGGGCACGCTGCAGCACCGCGGCGTCGACTTCAGCTTCTGGTTGGGCAACCAGGGCCTCGAATTCACCAGCATGGGCCGCATCTGGCAGATCCTGCTGTTCGTCGGCCTGCTGCTCTGGGTCTTCCTGCTGGGCCGGGCCCTGTGGCCGGCCCTGACGAAGCCTTCGGAAACGCGCGGCCTGATCGCCATGGTGTTCCTGTCGGCCACCTGCATCGGCGGCTTCTACGCGACCTCGCTGACCTGGGGCCAGCACACCCACTACTCCATGATCGAGTACTGGCGCTGGTGGCTGGTCCACCTGTGGGTCGAAGGCTTCTTCGAAGTGTTCGCCACCGCCGTCGTCGCGCTGATCTTCACGCGTATCGGGCTGGTGCGCGCCGAAAGCGCCAACCGCGCGATCATCGCCGAGACCATCGTGTTCCTGTTCGGCGGCATCCTGGGCACGCTGCACCACCTGTACTGGACCGGCACGCCGACCTCGGTGATCGCCGTCGGCGCGGTGTTCTCCGCGCTGGAAGTGGTGCCGCTGACGCTGATCGGCCTGGAAGCGCTGCAGACCTATCGCCGTTCGAAATCCGCGCCGTGGCTCGCCGCCTACAAGTGGCCCATCATGTGCTTCGTGGCCGTCGGCTTCTGGAACACGGTCGGTGCCGGCCTGCTGGGCTTCGCGATCAACCCGCCGGCGTCGCTGTACTACGTGCAGGGCCTGAACATGACGGCGGCCCACGGCCATGCCGCACTGTTCGGTGTCTACGGCATGCTGGGCATCGGCCTGATGCTGTTCTGCCTGCGCGGCCTGTACGCGCGCCACCTGCACGCCGACCGCCTGCTCAAGCCCGCCTTCTGGGGCATGAACATCGGCCTGGCGATGATGGTGTTCCTGTCGCTCCTGCCGGCCGGCATCTACCAGGCCTGGGCCAGCATCAGCAAGGGCCTGTGGTATGCGCGCTCGCCGGAAATCATCCACTCGGGCGTGATGGAAACGCTGGTGTGGCTGCGCGTTCCCGGTGATATCGTGTTCGCCGGCGGTGCCGTGCTGCTCGCCTGGTACGCCTTGAAACTGCTGCGCCGGCCGGCGGAGCAGAACATCCCGAAGGGAGTTGCTGCAGCACAATCCTGAACAAGGACGAAGAGCCGGCTCCGCCGGCTCCTCGTTTGCTCCTCAGCGAAGCTTACTCGAAGCACCACCATGAAACTCACCGCTTTCACCGACTACAGCCTGCGCGTGCTGATCTACGTGGCCGCGCAGCCGCAGCGGCGCGCCACCATCGCCGACATCGCGGCCGCTTTCGACGTTTCGGAGAATCACCTGACCAAGGTGGTGCACTTCCTGGGCAAGAACGGCTGGCTGGCCACCGTGCGGGGCAAGGGCGGCGGGCTCGAGCTGGGCATGCCGCCCGAGCTGATCGGGGTGGGCAAGGTGGTGCGCCAGACCGAGGGCGTGGGGATGCCGGTCGAATGTTTCAGCGCTCACGGCAGTGATTGTTCGATTGCCAGCATCTGCGACCTGCGGGCCGTCGTCGGCGAAGCCCTGAAGGCGTTCTACGCCGTGCTGGACCGCTACACCCTCGCCGAGCTGGTGCGCAACCGCCATGAGCTGGCCAAGGTGCTTTTCACGGAACAGGTGATGGCGGCGCCGCTATCAAAGAAGGCAGCATGAAGACACTGGAAGATTTTGCGTCGGATGGTCCGGCAGAGGCCAAGGAGCCGTACCCGTACGAAGGCCCCGAATCCCTGCGGCAGCCGATCCTCGATGCGCTGACACGCGTGGTGGACCCGGAAGTCGCGATGAGCATCGTCGATGTCGGGCTGATCTACGGCGTGACCGTGAGCCACGAGAAGGTGCATGTGCTGCTGACGATGACGTCGGCGGCCTGCCCGGTCACCGACGTGATCAAGGAAGAAGTCGAGGGCGAGCTGGACCGGCTGGCGCCGCCGGAGCTGCTGGTGCACGTGGAACTGGTCTGGGACCCGCCATGGACCATCGACCGCATGAGCGAGCGAGCCCGCAAGTTCATGGGCTGGTGATGCCGCACCCCCCGATCCGCGGTGAGCGCGCCCGGTCGTCCGCTGCGGCTATCGCCGCGCGTCCGGTGTTTCTCGTTCTCGTCGCCGTGTCGCTGCTGGCCGGAATCTTCGGCGGTCTGCTGCGAGTCGGCGTGATGCTGCCGGCGACGGCGGATTCCGCCTGGCTGGGGCAGGCCACGCTGGCGCATGCGGCGTTGATGATCGGCGCATTTCTGGGCACGGTCATCGGCCTGGAGCGCGCCGTAGCCGTCAACCTCCGCGCCGCGTTCGCTGCGCCGCTGGCGTCTGGGCTGGGCGGGCTGTGCCTGTTGCTCGGACGGGCCGAGCCGGGAGCCTGGCTGCTGGTCGCGGCTTCGGTCGCGTTCATGGGAGTCAACCTCGTGGTGGTGCGCCGCCAGTGGGCCGGCCACACGCTGCTGTTGCTGGCCGGCGCGCTCGCCTGGGTCGCCGGTAACCTGTTGTTCGCGCTTGGGCAGGGCACAGTCGCCACGCTGCCTTGGTGGTTTGCCTTCCTGATCATGACGATCGCGGCCGAACGGCTCGAAATGACGCGGCTGATGAGGCGCCGTCCGGTCGCGCCCTGGTTGTTGTCGGCTGTGCTGGGCGCCATGGTGCTCGGCGCCGCGCTGTCAGCGGTGTCGGAACGGCTGGGTGGACTCGTCTATGGCGCGTCCCTGGTGCTGCTGGCGCTCTGGCTGGTCACATTCGACATCGCCCGGCGCACCGTGTTCGCGCAGGGCCTGAGCCGCTACATGGCGATCTGCCTGCTCACTGGCTATGTCTGGCTGGCGATCGGCGGCGCGGCTTGGATGGCGACGGCGCTTGGCCTGCCGCTGCGCGATGTGGCGCTGCATGCGCTCGGGCTGGGGTTCATCTTCAGCATGATCATGGGCCACGGGCCGGTCATCCTGCCCGCGATCGCGCGGATCAAGCTGCAGTTCGGCCCGTTCTTCTATGTGCCATTGGTGGCCTTGCATCTGTCGCTCGCGCTGCGGCTGGGCTGGGGCGCGATCGATGCGCAGCAGCGCGCCACCGGCGCCATTTCCAACGGCCTTTCCATCGCCTTGTTCGCCGCTACTGTCGTGGCCGCCGCGGTGGTGTGGCGAATCCGATCGGGCGCCGAGGGCGCCAGAAAGTCTTCCTGATGGCACAGTTCATCGAAATCGAAGAGCCGCGTCAGCGAGCGGGGCAGGGCTTCGCGCTCTGGGCGCTCGGCTTCCGTCCGTTCTACCTGCTGGCCAGCGCATTCGCCGCGATCTCGATCGGCCTGTGGGCGCTGCAGTTCGCCGGCTGGCTCGGCCAGACCTACCTGCAAGGGCCGCTGTGGCATGCCCACGAGATGCTGTTCGGCTTCACCCTGGCGGTGGTGGTGGGGTTTCTCTTCACCGCCGGGCGCAACTGGAGCAACCTGCCCACGCCCACGGGCATGACGCTGGCTGCGCTGGCGGCGCTGTGGGTGGCGGGCCGGATCCTCGTGCTCACGCCCTTTGGCTGGGCGGCGGCGATCGTGAATGCCGCTTTTCCGTTGGCCGCCGCGATCGCGCTGGCGATTCCCTTCGTGAAATCGGGCAACCGCCGCAACTACTTCTTCGTCGCGCTGCTGGTCCTGCTGTCCGCCGCGGCCATGGCCGTGCACCTGGAGCAGCTGCACGTGCTGCGCTTCCCCGGCTGGGTAGGCATCCAGGTGGGGCTGGACGTGGTGCTCTTCATCGTATCGGTGATGGCCGGGCGCGTCGTTCCGATGTTCACCAATAACGGCGTGCCCGGTGCGAATGCGACTCGCCGCGCGCCACTGGAAAAGCTGGTCCTCGGCTCGGTGCTGGTCCTGCTGGCGGCCGACGTGCTGCAAATACAAGGCGCGCCGTTGGCCGTCCTCGCCGGCGCCTGCGCCGCCGCGCACCTGGCGCGCTGGGTGCTGTGGCAACCCTGGAAGACGCTGCGCGCGCCGCTGGTTTGGGTGCTGCACGCCGCCTACCTCTGGATCCCCGTTCACCTGGTGCTGCGCGCGCTGGCAGCGCAGGGTCTGGTGACGCCTTCGATGGCGACGCATGCGCTGACGGTCGGCGCCATCGGCGGGCTGATCATCGGCATGATGACCCGCACGGCCCGCGGCCATACCGGCCGGCCGCTGAAGGCGGACCGCTACGAAGTGGCCTGCTACGTGATGGTGCTTCTGGCGGCGCTGGTGCGCGTCTTCGCGCCGGTGCTGGCGCCGGAGCATACGGTCAACGCCGTCCTGTGCTCGGCCGTGCTGTGGTCCGGTGCGTTCGGGCTCTATTTCGTGCGCTATTGGCCGATTCTTACCCGCGCGCGCATCGATGGGCGGCCGGGGTAGTGTCCTGTCAGGGACTGTCATCCCGGGCCATTGACGTGCCACAAGGCCGGGCGCGCCGAGCATGCAAAAATAGCAATTCCGATGCTCGGTTTTCTTCCTCCCTTCCTGCGGGGCTCGATCGCGCTCTTGCTGCTGGTGCTCAACACGCTGTTCTGGTGCGTGCTGCTGCTCCTGTTCGCGCTGGTGAAGCTGGTGTTGCCGTTCCAGCCGGTGCGGGTTCGCATCGATCCCGTCCTCAATGGCATCGCCACCTGCTGGATCGGATGCAACAGCGGCTGGATGCGGCTGACGCAGCCAACGCGATGGGACGTCCAGGGCATCGCGGACCTGCGCTATGAAGGCTGGTACCTGGTGAACTGCAATCACCAATCCTGGGCCGACATCTTCGTGCTGCAGCACCTCCTGAACCGCCGCGTCCCGATGCTGAAGTTCTTCCTCAAGCAGCAACTGATTTATGTGCCGGTGATCGGGCTGGCCTGGTGGGCGCTCGATTTTCCATTCATGCAGCGCCATGGCAAGGCCGAGCTGCGCGAGCGTCCGGAGCGGCGGCTGGAGGACGCGCAAGCGACGCGGCGCGCCTGCGAGAAGTTCGCGCTGGTGCCCACTAGCGTGATGAACTTTGCCGAGGGCACCCGCTTCACGCCCGGCAAGCACCGGGCGCAGGGCTCGCCCTATCGTCATTTGCTCAAGCCCAAGGCCGGCGCGCTGGCCATGGCCCTGAACGCCATGGGCGGCAAGTTCAATTCGCTGATCGACGCGACCATCGTGTACCCCGCCGGCATCCCGACCTTCTGGCAGTTCCTCTGCGGTCAGGTTCCCAGCGTGGCGGTACGGGTGCGCGAACTGCCGATCCCGACCGATTTCTGCACTGCGGACTATGGCCAGGACCCGGCTTTCCGGATGCAGTTCCAGAAATGGCTGGGGACGCTGTGGGAAGAAAAGGACCGGCTGATAGACGCGCTGAATCCATCGTTCGCGCCCGGCCGCGGCACAACCTGAGGAATGGCCGTGGACGACATTCGCGCCGCATTCTGGGAATCTTTCCGGTACCTGTTTCCGCCCCATGCGAAGGCCGTGCAGACAGGCTCGGGCAACCTCATGATCAGCTGGGCGTTGCAAGGCGATCCCTATGCCCGTTTCGCCCACGCGACACCGATCGCGATCCGGTTCGAGGAAGAACTGATCCAGACGATGCGCGCGGCGGACCCCCAGCAGCGCCTGGGCATCGCCAAGCGGCATGAAGGCGTCGTCAAGGCCGGAATGGTCGGGTACGACCCCTACACCGCGGTGCCCAAGGCGCGCGTGATCGTGCTGGGGTGAAGCACGGCGGCCTGGCGTGACGCCGCCCGCGATTTCCCGGGAGGCACGATGTAGTCAAGCCTAGTAGGATGGGGCCCCGCACCAGCAGGTGAGGAGAAAGCCATGGCCCCTCTTGCCTTCCGACACGCTTTCACGATCGTCTCGACGGCGGCGCTTTGCGCCTGCGGCGCGCCCGCGATGCGCGGCGCACCACCCGACATCGACTCGCTCACGGCCACCGAGGCCGCGGCGCGCCTCTGCGGCGGCACACTGTCCAGCGAGGCATTGACCCGCGCCTACCTGGCACGCGCGAAGTCGCGGCCCGAACTCAACGCGTTCGTCACGCTCGACGAGGCCGGCGCCTTGAAGGCCGCTCGCGAAGCCGACCAGAAGCGCGCCGCCGGCGGCCGTTGCCTGCCGCTGCAAGGCCTGCCGATCGTGGTGAAGGACAACATCCAGACGCGCGGCCTGCCGACGACGGCGGGCACGCCGGCCTTGAAGAACGCGGTCGCCGCCGCCGACGCGCCGGTGATGAAGAAGCTGCGCGACGCCGGCGCCGTGCTGCTGGGCAAGACCAACATGCATGAGCTGGCTTTCGGTATCTCGGGCTACAACCCGGCCTACAACACCGGTGCGAACCCGGGCGTGCGCAACGCTTACGACTCGACCCGGATGGCGGGCGGATCGTCTTCGGGCACGGCTGCCGCGCTAGGCGCGCGCATGGCGCCCGCGGGCCTGGGCACCGACACCGGCGGCTCGGTGCGCATTCCGTGCGCGCTCAACGGCTGCGCATCGCTGCGCCCGACCGTGGGCCGCTATCCGCAGGCAGGCATCGTGCCGATCTCGCACACACGCGACACGGCCGGACCGATGGCTCTGTCGATGGCGGACGTGGAACTGCTGGACCGCGTGATCACCGATACGCCCGCCGTCACGCCGATCGACCTGAAGACCGTGCGGCTGGGCATGGTACCGAGCATGCTGGACAACCTGGACGCCGACACCCGCGACGCTTTTGAAAAGGCCATGGGCAAACTCAAGGCAGCCGGCGTCACCGTGGCGGACCTCGCCATGCCGCAGCTGAAGGAGCTCAACGGCAAGGTCAGTTTTCCGGTCGCCTTTTACGAGGCGTATGACGACCTGGTGGCCTACCTGGCCAGCTACGCAGGCAACGTCAGCATCGCTCAGGTAGCCGAGGGGATCGTCAGTCCGGACGTGAAGGGCGCCTACCAGGGGCTGGTGCTTCCGCGCAAATTGCCTGCCGGCCCCAGCAGCGTGATCGACTCCGCTCCGATCTATCGCGCCGCGATCACGGTGGACCGTCCCGCGTTGATCAGGCTGTATGCCACCACCTTCGCGAACCGGCAACTCGATGCGCTGGTGTTCCCCACCGTGCCTCACGTCGCGCCGCCGGCGACGCGCGAATCGAGCAGCCTGGAGAATTTCCTGCTGTTCATCCAGAACACCGACCCCGGCAGCAATGCCGGCGTGCCGGGCATCCAATTGCCGATGGGTTTCGGCGCCTCGACCCGGATGCCGGTCGGGATGGAACTCGACGGACCGGCGGGCAGCGACCGGCGGTTGATCGCGATCGGGATGGCGATCGAAAGCGTGCTGGGTCGCCTGGCTCCGGCGCGATAGGGCCACAGGCCCTTGTGGACTCATGACCTGGTCGATCATTGCGCGTGACGCATCGGGGGCGTTCGGCGTTGCCATCGCCAGCAGGTTCTTCGCGGTGGGCGCCCTGTGCCCGCATGCGCGCAGCGGCGTCGGCGCGGTGGCGACCCAGGCCCTGGTCAACCCGCTCTATGCAGCGCCGGCGCTGGACGGCCTGGCCCGGGGTCTCGCCCCGGCGCAGATCATCGAGCGGCTCACGGCGGCCGACGCAGGCCGCGACCAGCGGCAGCTGCACCTGATCGGCACCGACGGCAAGAGCGCGGCCTACACCGGCGCATCGTGTGTCGAGTGGTGCGGGCACCTGGCGGGCGACGGCTTCTCCGTGGCCGGCAACATGCTGGCCGGGCCCCAGGTGATCAGGGAAACCGCCGCGGCTTACCAGGCCGGCTTCGAGTTGCCGTTCGCCGAGCGCCTGGTCGCGGCGCTGGCTGCCGGGGACGCCGCTGGCGGCGACAAGCGCGGCAAGCAGGCGGCGGCGCTGCTCGTCTATACGACCGAAGACTATGCTGCCCTGGACATTCGCGTCGACGATCATCCCGAGCCGATCCAGGAGCTGCAGCGGCTCTTCGAAAAGAGCCACGATCGCTACCAGCCGTTCACCGCCTGCCTGCCGTCCCGCGCCCGTCCGGCCGGCATCACCGACCGCGCCGTGATCGAGGCCGAGATCGAGCGGTTCCAGGCCCAACGTGGGTCCGCACGATGACGGCACTGCTCGAAGTGAGCGGCCTGCGCACCAGTTTCCGGCTGGAGGGCGGCGGCGAATTCGACGCGGTAGAAGGCATCAGTTTTTCGATCGAGCCGGGGCGCACGCTCGGCATCGTGGGCGAATCGGGCTGCGGCAAGAGCGTGACCTCGCTGTCGATCATGGGGCTGCTGCCGAAGGGGCAGGGACGCATCAGCGGCGGCACGGTCCGCTTCGAGGGCAAGGACCTCGCGACCTTCACGCCGGAGCAAATGCGCGGCTTGCGCGGCAACCGCATGGCGATGATCTTCCAGGAGCCGATGACGTCGCTGAATCCGGCCTTCACCATCGGCGACCAGTTGATCGAAGGCATCCGGGTGCACCGCGACCTGAGCGCGCAGGACGCGCGCGCCCACGCGATCGAGATGCTGCGGCGCGTACGCATCCCCTCGCCGGAGCGGCGCATCGACGAGTACCCGCACAAATTGTCCGGCGGCATGCGCCAGCGGGTGATGATCGCCATGGCGCTCGCGTGCGAGCCGAGGCTGCTGATCGCCGACGAACCCACCACGGCGCTGGACGTCACCATCCAGGCCCAGGTGCTCGACCTGATGCGCACGCTGCGCGAGGAGACCGGCACGGCGATCATCCTCATCACGCACGATCTGGGCGTGGTGGCGGAGCTGGCTGATGAAGTCGCTGTCATGTATTCGGGCCTGATCGTCGAGCGCGCTCCCGTGGCTCGCCTGTTCGACCATCCGCAGCATCCGTACACGATCGGCCTGCTCGGATCGATCCCCAGCCTGCATCTGCAGCAGGAGCGCCTGCATGCCATCGACGGCCAGGTGCCCACGCCGATGACGCAAGTGAAGGGCTGCCGCTTCGCGCCGCGCTGCCCGTTCGCCGTCGACAAATGCCGTGAAGAGGCGCCGCCGTTGATCGACATGGGCGAGGGCCAGCAGGCGGCCTGTTGGCGCGCCCCGCTGGAAGAAATCCTGCCCCCACCCCAGCCCATCGCCGGCAGGGGAGGGAATTCTTCCGCCAGGGAGTTCGCGCTGTGACCGCACTGCTGCGCGCAGAAAACCTGGTCAAGCACTTCCCGCTGCGCCGGCACATGTTCGCCCGCCAGAGCGCGGTGGTCCACGCGGTGGACGGCGTCAATTTCGAGCTGCGCGCCGGCGAGACGATGGCGCTGGTCGGCGAATCCGGCTGCGGCAAATCCACCGTCGGCCGGCTGGTGCTGCGCCTGCTGGACGCCACCTCGGGCAAGGTCTGGTTTCGCGGCGAGGACCTGATGGCGCTGTCCCCGCAGGCCTTGCGCGCGAAGCGCCGCGAGCTGCAGATGATCTTCCAGGACCCGTATTCGTCGCTCAATCCGCGCATGACCGTGGAACAGACGCTGGTCGAGCCGCTGGGGCTGCATGGGCTCGCGGTCGGCCGCCGGCGCGAGCGGGCGGCGCAGTTGCTGGACATCGTCGGGCTCGCGCCCCAGTACCTTCAGCGCTATCCGCACGAGTTCTCGGGCGGGCAGCGCCAGCGTATCGGGATCGCCCGCGCGCTGGCGGTGGAACCGCAGCTGATCGTGTGCGACGAGCCGGTGTCGGCGCTGGACGTCTCGATCCAGGCGCAGATCGTCAACCTGCTGCAGGACCTGCAGCGCAGCCTGGGCCTGGCCTATGTGTTCATCGCGCACGACCTGGCGGTGGTCAAGCACATTGCGTCGCATGTGGCAGTGATGTACCTGGGGCACATTGTCGAATACGCCGGCAAGGCGAGCCTGTTCGCCAGTCCCAGGCATCCCTACACCCAGGCATTGCTGTCGGCGATACCGGTGCCGCAGCCGGGCCTGCGGCGCGAGCGCGTGCTGGTTCAGGGCGACGTGCCCAACCCGATCGCTCCACCCTCGGGCTGCCGCTTCCGTACCCGCTGCCCCTATGCGCGCGAGCGCTGCACGCAGGAAGTGCCGGCCTTGCGCGAGCTTGCCGGCCACTCGGTGGCCTGCCACTTCTGGGAAGAGATCGCCGCGCCGGCCGGCGTGACGGCCAGCGGCGCGGCGGTGAACGAGCGGCTGGTTCGGCTGCAGGCGGCGTTTCGTGCGGCGGCTGCGCCGCCGCCCTCCGCCGCAGGCGGCGCGAGTTGACGATCCCCCACCCCAGCCCTCCCCCCGAGGGGGAGGGAGCAGGGAAGTTGAAAAGGCTTGACAACGTTTGATGGAAAGGAAGGACGCGATGGACAAGAAACTCGTGATATTGGGGCTGGCGTTCGCCGCGTCGGCAGCATCGGCCCAGACCCTTCGGATCGGCCTGGCCGAGGACCCGGACGTGCTCGACCCATCGCTGGCGCGCACCTTCGTCGGCCGCATTGTCTTCGCGTCGCTGTGCGACAAGCTGGTCGACATCGACGAGAAGCTCAACATCGTGCCGCAACTGGCGACTTCCTGGCAGTGGTCGGCGGACAACAAGGCGCTGACCATGAAGTTGCGTCCCGGCGTGACCTTCCACGACGGCGAGAAGTTCGATGCCGCCGCGGTCAAGTTCAACATCGAGCGCCACAAGAACATCGCCGGCTCGAACCGGCGCGGCGAATTGCTGCCGGTCGCCACGGTCGACGTGGTCGACGACATGACCGTGCGCCTGAACCTCAGTGCGCCGTTCTCCCCGCTGCTCTCGGTGCTGGCCGACCGCGCCGGGATGATGGTGTCGCCCAAGGCGGCGCAGGCCAACCCTACCAACTTCGGCAGCAAGCCCGTCTGCTCCGGGCCCTTCAAGTTCGTCGAGCGCATCGCGCAGGACCGCATCACGCTGGAGCGCTTCCCGAACTATTGGGACAAGGCCAACATCCACTTCGACAAGATTACCTTCCAGCCGATCATCGACGCCACGGTGCGCCTGGCGAATCTGCGGTCCGGCCAGCTCGACTTCATCGAGCGCGTCGCGCCGGCCGATATAGCTTCAATCAAGAAGGAGAACAAGTTCGCGGTTGCGCGCATCACCGAGCTGGGCTACCAGGGCATCACCATCAACACCGGCAAGAGCGAGCTGGCGCAGAAGAATCCACTGGGCAAGGACCCGCGCGTGCGTGAGGCCTTCGAGCTGTCGCTGGACCGCGCCGGCATCGTGAAGGTTGCGATGGACGGCGAAGCCGCGGTTGGCAACCAATGGGTGCCGCCGAGCAACACGTTCTATGCGCGCAACGTGCCGGTCCCCAAGCGTGACCTGGCGCGCGCCAAGGCGCTGCTGAAAGAAGCGGGCGTGCCCAACCCGTCATTCACGCTGATGGCGCCGACCACGTCCGATGCGCAGAGGGTGGCGCAAGTGGTCCAGGCGATGGCCAAGGAGGCGGGCATCGACGTGAAGATCCAGGCGACCGAGTTCGCAACCTCGCTCAATATGGCTGACAAGGGCCAGTACGAAGCTTATGCGCTGGCCTGGAGCGGCCGGGCCGACCCGGACGGCAACCTGTTCAGCTTTCACGGCTGCAAGCAGCCGCTGAACTACAGCGGCGAATGCCGTGCCAATTGGGACGACCTGCTCAATCGCTCGCGCAGCACGCTCGACCCGGCCGAGCGCATCAAGATCTTTGCGACGCTGGCGGCCGAGATAACCAAGGAGCGGCCGGTCATCTACCTGTTCCACCGCAACTGGCTGTGGGCCTTCAACAAGAAGCTGACCGGCATGCGCACCGTCCCGGATGGCCTGGTGCGCGTCCAGGGCCTGAAGATGTAGCAGGCGAACTCGATCCGAACGCGCGATGTCCCGCTACCTGCTCAACCGCCTCGCCGCGATCATCCCGACGATTTTTTTCGTGTCGGTGATCATCTTCGCCCTGCAGCAGTTGCTGCCCGGCGATGCGGCGACGATCCTGGCCGGCGAGGACCAGAGTCCCGAGGTCATCGCTTACCTGCGCCAGAAGATGCACCTGGACGAGCCGTTCCCGGTGCGCTACGCCTACTGGATCGCGGGCGTCGCGCACGGCGACCTGGGCGAGTCGCTGCGCATCCAGGAGCCGGTGCTGGGCCTGATCGTGCAGAAGCTGCCGGTGACGCTGGAGCTGGCCGCCATCGCGATGCTGATCGCGCTGGGGATCGGCATTCCGGCCGGCATCATCTCGGCCGTCGGCAAGGACACCGCCTGGGACTATGCCGCCAACGTGATCGCGTTGTGGGGCCTGTCGACGCCGAATTTCTGGCTCGGCATCCTGATGATCCTGCTATTTTCGGTGCAACTGGGCTGGCTGCCGGCCTCGGGCTATGTCAGCCCTTTCGAGGACCTCCAAGGCAATCTGGCCGCCATGATCATGCCGGCCTTCGTGCTGGGCAATGCCATCGCGGCCGTGCTCATGCGGCACACCCGCAGCGCGATGCTGCAGGTGCTGAGCGCCGACTATGTGCGCACTGCCCGCGCCAAGGGGCTGGACGAGCGCACGGTCATCCTCAAGCACGGGCTGCGCAACGCGCTGACGCCGATCATCACGCTGGGCGCGCTCGAGTTCGGCACGTTGCTGTCCGGCGCGGTGCTGACCGAGCAGGTGTTCTCCATTCCCGGCTTCGGCAAGTTGATCGTCGATGCCGTTTTCAACCGCGATTACGCGGTGGTGCAGGGCGTGGTGCTGTTCACGTCCACCGTCTACATCGTGCTCAACCTGCTGGCGGATATGGCGTACTTCCTCGTCAACCCGCGGCTGCGCGGATGAAAGCGTACTGACACATGAGTGCGGTCCTCACCCCCATCTTCATGGAGCGCGGCGCCACGCCCGGCCAGCGCGCCTGGCGCCGCCTGCTGCGCCGGCGCGGCGCGATGTTCGGCCTGGTGATCGTGATCTTCTTCGTGGTGCTGGCGGTCTTCGCGCCGTACATCGCGCCCTATGACCCCGTCGCCACGAGCTGGAGCGCGGTACGCGCGGCGCCCAGCGCCGACTACTGGTTCGGCACCGACGAGATCGGGCGCGATGTGCTCTCACGGGTGGTGTGGGGCGCTCGTGCCTCGCTGCTGGCCGGGCTGGTGTCGGTCTGCATCTCGATGGCGCTGGGGGTGCCGGTCGGCTTGCTCGCGGCCTATGTGGGCGGCTGGACCGACGGGCTGATCTCGCGCTTCACCGACTCGATGCTGGCGGTGCCGTTCCTGATCCTGGCGATCGCGCTGGCCGCCTTCCTGGGCCCGAGCCTGACCAACGCGATGATCGCGATCGGCGTGTCGGCCACGCCGATCTTCATCCGCCTGACGCGGGCGCAGGTGCTCGCCGTGAAGGTGGAGGATTTCGTTGAAGCGGCGCGGGCGGTGGGTAACCCGCATTGGCGCATCGCGCTGCGGCATATCCTGCCCAACGTACTGCCGCCGCTGATCGTGCAGTCGACGCTGGCCATCGCGGCGGCCGTGATCGCCGAGGCCAGCCTGTCGTTCCTCGGACTCGGGCAGCAGCCGCCGGCACCGAGCTGGGGCAGCATGCTCAACACCGCCAAGAACTTCGTGGACCAGGCGCCGTGGATGGCGATCTGGCCCGGCCTGTCGATCTTCCTGCTGGTGCTGTCGTTCAACCTGTTGGGGGACGGCTTGCGGGATGCGCTGGATCCGAAGCACAAGTAGTGTGAGACTGCGCTGACCGGGCGCGCCGCGACCTGGGAGCCTGCACGGCAGACTGTCAAGTTCTCGGCACGGCCGCCAGGTCCCACTGGCCGCCTTCATCGCGCCGCAGCACGTAGGGTCCGTCGTCGGTGTCCAGCTTCCACCAGCGGCGGTTCGTGCCGTACCAGCGGTCGAGGATCGCGCGCACCGCCAGGCGGCGGCTGCCGAACCACACGACGGCCGGTTCGAGCTCGCCCGCCAGTCCCGCTTCGTATTCCACCCGGATATCCATTGCGTCAACACCGCTCCAGGCGCGAAGTTTAGGAGCTTGCGCGGCAGAGAAACAGGCCTGCGCCGGAGCTTGGAATCGTGCCAGGCTAGGCGCAGCCGAGGCCGTGTAGTCGATCCACACTAGGAGGCTGTAACAACGCATGGCGCGATTGCAAGCCCCGGCCCGTAGGGTTGGGCCTGCAAGGGGGCGCACGCGTTGTTACGGTCGCGGGTCAAGCCATCCAGGCTGGGCTCGCGGAACGCCCGGGGCGCGCAGCTGTCCAGTGCAGCGAGCCCAACGCCGGGCCTACGCTATGCACGTACCGAGGCATCACGCTCCGGCCCGGCCCCGCGCCCGCGCCTAGCCTGCGCCCCCTTGCAGACCCAACGCAGGCCCGTTTCTCTGCCGCGCAGGCTCCCTGGCGGTCGCGGCCGTTCCAGTGCTTCGTAAAGAGCTAAGAAAGAGCTGCGCCGGCTCCATGCCGAGCTGCCGGGTTGTACCTGAACAGCCGGTCAACCTCGAAGCCAGGTCGGCTTGAGGAACTGCCGTACACTCGTTGCCCGCAAAGCCGCTGCGTCGGAGAGGACCAAGGAGCTCTAGCATGGAAACCCCGGACATGGAAACCCCAGAACACGCGGCCGCGCCAGCCGAAACCGCCGAGCCGCGCACCAACTTCCTTGAAGAAAAAGCCTTCAAGTCGCGCACCCTGATGATCTTCGGCGAGATCAGCGACCGCTCGGCCGCCGACATCGCGCGCCGCCTCATCGCGCTGGACGCCGATGGCCCGCAGACCATCGACATATTGGTGAGCTCGCCGGGCGGCCACCTGGAGTCTGGCGACGCGATCCACGACATTGTCCGCTTCATCGCCGCGCCGGTGAACATGATCGGCACCGGCTGGGTGGGCAGCGCCGCCACTCATCTTTACCTTGCGGCGCCGCGCGAACGGCGTTTTTGCCTGCCCAACACCCGCTTCCTCATCCATCAGCCCAGCGGGGGCGCGGGCGGCCCGGCGAGCGACATTGCAATCCACGCACAGGAAATCCTCAAGGCGCGCGAGCGGGTGGCCCGCACCATCGCCCGCGAGACCGGCCGGCCGCTCGACAGCGTGCTGGCCGACATCGAGCGCGACCGCTGGCTCTCGGCCGAGGAAGCGATCGAGTACGGACTGGTCTCGCGCATCATCCAGCACAAGACCGAGCTGCCGCGTTAGAGCCTGCCGCCGGCCATCGATGGCTCAGCGAGGCATGGGCCCACCGCCAGTGAGCGCATTTGCCCCATCCGTCCGAACGGGGCGATCATGGTGATCATGAGCGGACAAAGTGGTTGCGAGCGTGACGGGATGGATCGCACGGATGCGGCGAGGGTGCTGCAAGCCGACCGCCGAGCTGGCTGCATCCTGTTTCTCGACTTCGATGGAGTTACCCATCCCGATCCATGTCAAGCGGGCCGGCAGTTCAGACGGCTGCCGCTGATCGAAGAGGTGCTGCGCGAGTTCGAGGCCTGCCGGATCGTCATCAGCAGCAGCTGGCGCGTGGTGCACCGGCTGGATGAGATGCGCGGCTACTTTGCCGCCGACATGCGCCGGCGCGTCATCGACGTGACGCCCGCGTGCTGCGGGCCGGATGGCCAGCCGGACTTCGCGCTGAGCGCCCACCGCCAGTGGGAATGCGAGGCCTGGCTGAGTGAAAAGGGGCATCTCCTGCTCCCCAACAGGGACGTCGGTGCAGCCTGGCTCGCGATCGACGATCGCGACGACTGGTTTCGACCCGGCTGCGGGAACCTGCTGGTGACCGACGCCACGACCGGCTTTGGGCCGGATGACGCGGTTCGGTTGCGCTCCATGCTCAAGCAGCGGATGGAATGAGGACAGCCCGCGCCGGGCCGTCCTTCATTGGGCGCTTCACATCGGCGGTGCGACACCGTCCTTTTCAACGGTGATCCGGTTGGCGCTCAGGTTCGGTGGATCCCCCTGCGCGAAGGCGAAGACTTTTTTCCCGACCACCAGATCCGCACGTGTCGCGGGGATAGGCGTCACGAGGGGAACCCCTTCGGGCACCGTCACCTCCTTGGTTCCTCCTTTGTAGGAGATTTTCAAGGTGCGGCCATTGACCGCTTCCACGACGTTGTCGACATTCCCATTGGTCATCATGCTGCCGGGCGCCAGGTCCCATTCGTAGTGGCCCTCGCCGGAGCCACGAGCCGACTCGGGCAGCACGACCAATTCCAGCGCAATCAGCTGGCCCTGCGGGTTGGTCTTGGTGGCGGTGCCGATATACGACCCCGGCTTGATATCGGCGATTGCGATCTTCTTCAGCGCACCGACGGCCTGGTCCGGCTTGAGGGCAATCTTCACGATCCCGCCGCTTCGCTGCTGGACTGTGAGAGTGGTTGCATCGACCGCGACGATTTCGCCTCGAACCCGCGGGCCGGTTGGCGCCTGGGCAAATCCCGGACCGCAGAACAAGGTAGCGGAGGTGGCCAGCACGGCCAGCAGCGATTCAAGTTTCATCGTCTTGCCTTTCTCGACCGGTGGAACCCGGCCGCGTTTGTTGAACGTGTGGCGAGCGCGCGGCCAAAAAGAATAGCACTCCTTTGTTTTGGATGCAGACGAGTCCGCGGGCACAGGCGCTGTCGCACCAGCCGCAACTGCCTAGGGTTAACCCTGCGAATCATCGCCGCCATCGATAACGACTATTGAAATTCTTCACTTCCTGTGGATGCTATCAATCGATAGAGTCCTGCCGTGCTTGCGGCCTATCGCGGTCGCGTTGTTGGAGACGAAGCGCATGAGAGCACTTGAGTACGACACCGAGAGCCTCACCGGCAGCTGCCAGAGGGTGCCATGAAGATCGGCAAATCCACCATTCCGCGCACGGCGATCAGCACGTCCGACGAGCACAGCATCACCGTGCGCGGCGAGGACCTGTGCCGCGACCTGATCGGCCGCATCTCGTTTACCGACTACTTCAGCCTGCTGGTCACCGGCGTGCGGCCCAGTGCCGCGGACGCGGCGGTGCTGGACGCGACGCTCGTCGCGATCGCCGAGCATGGCATGGTGCCGAGCGTGCAGGCCAGCCGCATGACCTACGCAGCGGCACCCGAAGCATTGCAGGGCGCGGTGGCCGCCGGCATCCTGGGCTGCGGCAGCGTGATCCTGGGCGCGTCGGAAACGGCGGGCCGCTTGTTCAGCGAAATCGACGAAGCCGCGGGCGAGGGCGGTGACCTGCGTGCCGCCGCCCGGGAGGCCGTGGCACGCTGGCGCGCTGCCGGACAGGCGATTCCCGGCTACGGCCATCCCTTGCACAAGAAGCGCGATCCGCGCGTCGCCCGGCTGTTCGAAGTTGCGAAGGACGCGGGCATCAGCCTGCGCTTCGTGCAGATCGCCGAAGCGGTGGAAGCCGTCATTCCCGAAGTGGTCGGCAAGGACCTGCGGCTGAATGTGTCCGCCGCGATTCCGGCGGTGCTGCTTGGCACCAACTTCCCGCTGCGCGCCCTGCGTGGTGTGCCGATCCTGGCGCGTGCTGCCGGCCTCATCGCCCACCTGACCGAAGAGGCCGTGAACCCCAGCGGCTTTGCCCTGTCGTACCAGGCCGCCCGCGAACTCGTGTACGAAGGCCCGCCGCCGGGCAAGGGCGATCGTTCATGAGCGCGGTCCTGAGGGACGTGCGCGTCCTCGAACAGGGCACCTTCATCACCGGCCCGGCCTGCGGCATGCTGCTCGGGGACTTGGGCGCCGACGTCATCAAGATCGAACAGCCGGGCACGGGAGACCCCTTCCGCGCTTTCAAGGGCGGCCTGTACAGCCCGCACTTCCAGACCTACAACCGCAACAAGCGCAGCGTCACGCTGAACACCAAGGATGCCGCGGACCGCGAGCGCCTCTACGAGCTGGCGCGCACGGCCGACGTGTACATCCAGAATTTCCGTCCCGGTGTTGCCGACGAACTCGGCGTGGGCGAAAGCAAGTTGCGCGGGCTCAACCCGCGCCTGATCTACTGTTCGATCAGCGGGTTCGGTGCTACCGGGCCGTCGGCCGGCCGCCCCAGCTACGACACCGTGGCGCAAGCGGCCAGCGGCTACTTGAGGCTGCTGGTCAATCCGGAAAATCCGCGTGTCGTCGGCCCCGCGATCGCCGACGCGGTGACGGGGTTCTATGCCGCCTACGGCATCCTGGGCGCGTTGCACGAGCGCTGCATCACCGGCACCGGCCGCACGGTGGAAGTGTCGATGCTGGAGGCAATGGCGCATTTCAACCTCGACGCCTTCACGCACTACTATTCGGCCGGCGAAATCATGGGCCCGTACAGCCGGCCCAGCGTGTCGCAGTCGTATGTGCTGGAGTGCGCGGATGGCAAGTGGATCGCATTGCACATGTCGTCGCCCGAGAAGTTCTGGCAGGGCCTGGCCGCTGCGATCGAGCAGCCGGACATGTTCAAGGATCCGCGCTTCGCGACGCGGGAAGCGCGCATCGAGAACCAGGAAGCACTGATCAAGCTGCTCGGCTCGGCCTTCCGAACCCGGTCGCGCCTGCAATGGTGCAACCGGCTGCTGGATCGGGACGTGCCGCATGCGCCGATGTACGACACCAGCGAGGCGCTGGAAGATCCGCAGGCGAGGCACCTGCAGTTGCTGGTGTCCGCGCGGCACCCGGCCATGGGCGAATTCCGCACCGTCCGTTCGCCGGTTTCCTTCGACGGCGAGCGCTCGTTGCAGGTTCGGCCGCCGCCGACACTGGGTGAGCACAACGGGGAATTCCACGCCATGCTGGACGCGGGCCGGCTGGCCAACCGGCGTGCGGCAAACGACCCTGCGCGCGCAGGCGAGCCGTAGCATGGCGCAGCCAGCATCCGAGAAGCTGTTTAACGAAACGAGGAAACCATGCTTTTTCCCACCACCATCGTCGGCAGCTACCCGCAACCGGACTGGCTGATCGATCGGGCCAAGCTGGCCGGGCGCTTTCCACCGCGGGTGCGCGCGCGCGAACTGTGGCGGGTGGCGGAGCCGTACCTGGCGCAGGCGCAGGACGACGCCACCCTGCTGGCGATCCGGGCGCAGGAAGAGGCTGGGCTGGACATCGTGTCGGACGGCGAGATCCGGCGCGAGAGCTACTCCAACCGGTTCGCCACGGCATTGGATGGCGTCGACCTGGACAACCCCGGCAGCGCGCTGGACCGCTCCGGCCACCCCAATCCGGTGCCGCGCATCGTCGGCCGGATCCGCCGCCGCCACGCGGTGGAGGTGCAAGACCTTCAGTTCCTCAAACGCCACACCACGCGCATGACGAAGATGACCGTTCCCGGCCCGTTCACCATGCTGCAGCAGGCGCAGAACGATTTCTACAGCAACGAAGAGGATGCGGCGCTGGATTACGCCCAGGCCGTGAACGCCGAGATCAAGGACCTGTTCGCCGCAGGCGCCGATGTCGTGCAGATCGACGAGCCCTACATGCAGGCGCGGCCGGAAAAGGCCAGGAAGTACGGGCTCGCGGCGCTGAACCGGGCACTGGAAGGCGTGCGGGGCACGACCTGCGTGCATATCTGCTTCGGCTACGCGGCCATCATCCACGAGCGTCCCAGCGGCTACTCGTTCCTGCCGGAACTGGCGGCCTGCCACTGCCGGCAGGTCTCGATCGAAACGGCGCAGTCGCGCCTGGACACGAAGGTGCTGGAAGAATTGCGAGGCAAGCAGATCCTGGTCGGATGTATCGACCTGGCGGACATGGACGTGGAGACGCCGGCGGTGATTGTCGAGCGCATCCGGCGCGCGCTCAAGCACGTCGCGCCGGAACAGGTGATACTGGCGCCCGACTGCGGCATGAAATACCTGCCGCGCGAAGTCGCGCAGGGCAAGCTTGCGGCGATGGTGCAAGCCGCCCAGCAGCTGCGCAGCGAGTATGGCGGGTTCTGAACGACAAGATGGAGCAAAAACCATGGTGACCACAGCTGCCTTGACCATCATCCGCGACGAACACGAGGCCATCAGGGCCGTGCTGCATGCTTTGCGCCACCTCGTCCAGGAACTTCGCCAGGGACACGCGAAACCCGACTTCGAGGCGCTGCGGACGCTGATCTTCTACATCGATGCTTTTCCCGAACGGCTGCATCACCCCAAGGAGTCGAACCACCTGTTCCGGTACTTGCGGGCGCGCAGTCCACATGCCGACGCGCTGCTGGACAAACTGGAGCGCGAGCACGCTTATGGCGAACAGGAAGTCCTTCGCATGGAGCATCTGCTGCTGGAGTACGAAATGCTCGGCGAAGGCCGGTTCGCGGCATTCGCAGCGGCTGTCGAAGCCTATTGCGACGGCTACATCGGGCACATGCAAGCCGAGGAGGAACACGTGCTGCCGCTGGCCAGCGAGCTGCTGACGCAAGGGGACTGGGCCCGCGTCAACGCCGAATTCGCCCTGAATCGCGACCCGCTGACGGGGTACCACCCCGAGAAGGAGTTCGCGGCGCTCTTCAGCCGCATAGTGAACCTCCTGCCGCCGCCGCTCGGCGTCGGCGCCGCCGCGGAGCGTCCTGAGCCACAGTCCACCGAAGGCGGTGCGACCCCGTGGTTCCAGCATTGACTTTGACAGTTCCCGCGCGGAAAGTACGCGCCCATGGCCTGGAACAAACACGGGGAGGCATGATGCGGCTGCTTCAAAGACTGGTTGCGGGCATCGTCCTGCTCTGCGGCGCCTTGCCTCTGATGGCGGCGGCCGCCGACGGCGACTACCCGACCAGGCCGATCAAGTGGGTCGTCTCCTATCCGCCTGGCGGCACGACCGATCTGTTGGCGCGCCTCATGGGGCAGTGGCTGTCGCAGCGCCTGGGGCAGCAGGTGATCATCGAGAACAAGGCCGGCGCCGGCAACAACATCGGCACCGAGTTCGCCGTGCGGGCCCCGGCGGACGGCTACACGATCTTCCTCGTCAACCCCGCCAATGCAATCAACGCAACGCTCTACCGCAAGTTGCCGTTCGTGTTCCTCGACGACCTGGTTCCGATCGGCGGAATCGTCCGCGTGCCCAACGTCATGACCGTGCGAAAGGACTTCCCCGCGAAGAACGTGGCGGAGTTCATCGACTACGGCAAGAAGAACCCGGACAAGATCAACATGGCCTCGTCGGGCGCGGGCACTTCGGTGCACCTGTCCGGCGAGCTTTTCAAGTTCATGACCGGCATCAGCATGAAGCACATCCCGTACAAAGGTGCCGGGCCGGCGATCACCGACCTGATCGGCGGGCAGGTCGACGTGCTCTTCGACAACATGCCTTCCATCATCTCCCACATCCGCGGCGGCGAAGTGCGCGCGCTCGGCGTCACTACGGCGGAGCGTTCGCCGGCGCTGCCGGATGTGCCCGCGGTGGCGGAGTTCGTGCCGGGTTACGAAGCGAGCGCATGGTTCGGCGCGGCCGCACCCAAGGGCACGCCGCCGGCCGCCATCGAAAGACTCAACCGTGAGATGAATGCGGCGCTGGCCGATCCCGTCATGAAGACGCGGCTGGCCGCGCTGGGCGGCGTGCCACTGCCCGGAACGCCGGAACAATTCTGGGCCATCCACCGGATGGAAACCGAGAAGTGGGCGAAGATCGTGCAGTTCTCCGGCGCCAAGGCGGACTAGCGAATTGCGCGGAAAGTCTTGTCATGCCGGGTGTGACCCGGCATCCACAGTGGCCGGCCAGGCGGCTTCAGTTCATGCCACAGCCGCCGGGCCCGTGCCCGCAAGAGGCGCACGGGTCCGCCAATGCCGGCGCCGAATCCGGTCCTGATGCTGCTGTAGCGAAGACCGACAGCCTTTTCTTCAGTTCCACAGAATTGCAACTCGGGCACTCCGGAACCGTATCCGAACGGACCAGCGCCTCGAATTCGTTCCCGCATTCCTGACAGGCGTACTCATAAATCGGCATGGAAAACTCCTCATCAGGGGGTATTTTGCCGCAAGGAGCGGCTGGGCTCCAGCTTGCTTTTCACATGGATGAGGAGAAACTGTCCTACGGCAAAGCTGGGATTGATGGCACGGCTCGCCGCCGCTGCAGGGCCCATGCTTGGATCCATGTGAAACCCAGTTATGGAGAGATGCCAATGAGCGCAGCCCAGAACCGCCGGGAAAGTGCGGGTGAACGCGAGGAACCGCCTGAGGGTCAGGCTTCACCGATACCGGACGAGGACGGTCCGCACGATGTACCGGACGAGAAGGTGATCGAAAAGACCTTGCCTACCGCGCCAGGGGCCGGCAAGGACCCGCCGCAAGGCCGCTGAAGCGGCAGGCCGGCTTCAGGGCCCGCATTCGCGCGGCGCCCGTTCAGTGCAGCTCGGCCGGCTCGACGGCCGGCGTGGCGAGTTCGCGGCCGACCATGGCCCGGGCGTACAGGTAGTTGTTGCGGGCGCATTCGGTCAGCTCATCGAGATCGACTTCGCCGTTGCCGTCGCAAGGGAATGCATACCCGCGTCCGCTGTCGAACAGCGAGCGGAAACACAGCCGGAACCGGCTGGGGCCCATGCGTCGTGCATCCATCATCAAAGGTCTCCGTTGAGGTCGAACCGCAGGCGGGCTGCGGGTTACCGATTCAACGGAAGGCACGATGCGGGGGACGACCCGCGGCCGCAAAGAATGCGTGAAGACTGTCACGCAACGCTTACGAATTTTTGCGATTCGAGCGCGCGATCCCAACGGTCCGCCAACCAAGGCTGGCGCGTTGCTCGTGAAACTGGCCGGCCGCGCGTTGCGGCCCGTTCAACTGAAAGCTTAGTTCGTTCCGCCTGCGTCTCTGGGGTCGCGCGTCCTGCCGCCGCCGAGCGGTTCGCCAGGCGCGCCCATGGTGGTGGTGGGCGACGTAGCACTGGAATTGCCAGCGGTGCGCCCCGGCGACATATTGGAACAAGCGGATATGAGCGCGATGAGCGCTGCGGCGATGATGAGTCTGGACATGTTGTTCCTTTTGTATGCCGCCTGACCTCCGGCGGCGGGAGGAAGGCCATGCTATGCAACGGCAAGTTCAGCAGTTTGTCGGACAAGGGCCCGTTCGAGCCCTCCGGCAATCTCAACTGCCCATTCCGGGAAAACTGCCTTGTCCCTTGAGGCCTTGTAAGTAAATCTTTGCCAGTCCGCCCTCGGCTGTTTCGCGATAGGTGGACTTCAGGTCGCGGCCGGTTTCCCACATGGTGCGCACGACTTCGTCGAAAGAGACGATGTGCGTTCCGTCCGAGAGCAGGGCGTATGCCGCGCAATCGACCGCACGTACCGCGGCAACGGCATTGCGCTCGATGCAGGGAATCTGGACATAGCCGCCGATCGGGTCGCAGGTCAGGCCGAGGTGATGCTCGAGCCCCATCTCGGCTGCGTATTCGATCTGGCGCACCGACCCGCCCAATAGTTGGGCGGCCGCGGCCGCGGCCATGGCGCAGGCGGTGCCCACCTCGCCCTGGCAGCCCACTTCGGCGCCGGAGATCGAGGCATTGCGCTTGACGATGTTGCCGATCAGGCCGGCGGTTGCGAGGGCGTTCAGGATCTTTTCCTGCGACAGCTTCGATTGATGCTGCAGGAACAGCAGCACGGCCGGCATGACGCCGCAGGCGCCGCAGGTCGGTGCGGTCACGACTTCGCCTCCGGCCGCGTTTTCTTCCGAGACCGACAGTGCATACGCAAACAGCAGCGCCGTCTGCCCGAAGTAACCCGCCATGTGCTGGGCGCGGGCGTGATAGGCGGAGGCCTTGCGCGGCACATTCAGGCTGCCGGGCAGCCGCCCTTCGGCGTTCAGACCCGTTTCGACGGCCCGCTTCATCGTGGCCCAGACCTCGCCGAGATACGGCCAGATCGACTCTCCCTCGTGCCGGCGGACGAGTTCCCACATCAGCAGGCCTTCGCGTTCGGTTGCCTGCAGCACCTCGCTCATCGCAGTGTAGGGATAGACCTCGGGCCCGCCGTCCGGCTGGCCCGCTTCATCGAGCAACGCGCCGCCGCCAACCGAATACGCGATGCGTGAAGCCAGCACGTTGCCTTCGCCATCGAGCGCTTCGAACTGCAATCCATTAGGATGGCGCGGCAGGCTTTTCTCGGGCACCCAGACGATCTCGACCGGCCTGGGCGCAAACGGCACGCTGACGGCGTGATCGGTCAGGTGGCCGCGGCCGGTGGCCGCGAGGCTTCCGAACAGCGTGACCCGGATCCTGACCGTGCCGGCAGGGACGGCGGGCGCAAACGCCTCAGCCGCGAAGCGCGGCCCCATCGTATGGCTGCTCGAAGGGCCGAGCCCGATCCGATAGAGTTCCCGAAGCGACTTCACGAAAAAGTTCCTTCAGCCCGCCAGCACCTCGGCATTGAATTCCTCGATCAGCTTGTCCAGTTCCGCGGACTGGGTGCGCAGGCAGCCCCAGTAATTGCGGTGATCGCTCCATTGGGCCCGCAGTTCGTCGACCGGCTTGCCGAGCTGCTCGACCCAGGAGAAGTACTTGAGCTGATGCACACGGCGCTTGTCGACCTGTGACAGTTCGAGCACGTTGTCGATGGAAGTTCCCATCAGCCGGTCGTAGTCCCGGTCCGCCTGGCGCTGGTCATAGGCGCCACGTTCTGTGCTGAGTTCCGCGAGGCGGCTCTGGTACATGGCCATCGAATCGGTCAGCACCGTGAATACCACATCGCTTTCGCCGAGCTCGTAGTACTTGGCGAACTTGATCGCACCGATCATGTTGCCGACGCCCGATATCCCGAGCCACTCCAGCCGTTCCAGGATGCTCCCGGTGACACCGTTTTCGGCCAGCAGCTTCCGGCCGGCCGGCTCATTGAACAGGCGGATGAAGCGAATGGGCAGTTCGTCGTCGACGCCAATCGCCGCATCGGTTTCGCGCATGTTGTGGATCCAGGGAATGTGCTTGTCGCCGATACCTTCGATGCGGTGATCGCCGAAGCCGTTTTCCAGGATGGTCGGACACTGCAAGGCCTCACCGACCGCCACCTTGGCGCCGGGAAATGTGTCACGCAGGTAAGAGCCCGCCGACATCGTGCCGGCTGAGCCTGAAGCCAGCACAGCGCCCGCCACCACATCGCCCGGCCGGGCGATCTTGCTGAACACCTCCGCCATCGCCGGACCGGTCACGTTGTAGTGCCACAGCGCATTGGGCAACTGGTCGAACTGGTTGAAGATCACTGCGTCGGGCCGGGTGCGTTCGAGCTCGATGCACTTGTCGAAGATTTCCTTGACGTTGGATTCGCACCCCGGCGTCGCGATGACTTCCTCGGCCATCGTGCGCAGCCAGGCAAAGCGCTCCTGCGACATGCCTTGCGGCAGGATCGCGACCGACGGGCAGGACAGCAGGCGCGAGATGTAGGCGCCGCCCCGGCAGTAGTTGCCCGTGCTCGGCCAGACCGCCTTCTTCGTGGTCGGGTCGAACCGTCCGGTCACCAGCTCCGGCAACAGGCAGGAGATCGCCGGTCCGACCTTGTGGGCGCCGGTCGGGAACCACTTGCCGGCGATGCCGACGATGCGGGCCTTGGTGCCGGTGATGGCGCGCGGCAGTTCGACGTAGTTGACGCCGCCGAAGCCGCCGCCTTTTTCCACCGGCTCGTTGTGCCAGTTGATGCGAAACAGGTTGCGCACATGCACGTCCCACATGCCGATGTCCGCCAGCTCCCTTTTCACGCTTTCGGGAATCAGCGCCGGGTCGCGCATCTGCGCATAGGTGGGCAGGATGATGCCGTTGTCGCGGCAGCGCCGGATGTTCTTTTTCCGCTGGGCGGTATCGATTTTCAAGTCAATCATTGGGAGCCTTCATGTGTTCAATCCGAGGCCTCGTGCCGCGGACTCGATGTCCTTCAAGCCGGTGCCGGTGATCAGCACCACGCAATTTTCGTCCGCTGCGAGCCGGTCCCGCACCTTGAGCCAACCCGCGAAAGCGGCGCTCGACGAGGGCTCGGCAAACAGGCCCGATCCGGCGGCGAGCGCCTTTTGTGCTTCGAGAATCTGCACGTCGGAGATTGTGACGGCCTGCCCGCCGTAGCGCTTGAGCTTGCCGAGCGCGTGCAGGCCGTTGCGCGGCACATCGACGGCAATCGAATCGGCCACGGTCTTCGAAAATCGAGGCGGCCCGAAAGCATCGCCGGCGGAAAAGGGCGATTCCAAGGCCCGTGCGATGGCGCTCGAGCCCTCGGCCTGGCAGGCCCAGACGACGGGAATCTTGCGGATCCGGCCCAGTTTCAGCAGGTTCTCGAAGCCGCGATAGATGCCGGCAAGGATGACGCCGTCGCCGGTTGGAACAAAGACATGACCGGGAACGCCCGCACCGGCATTGGCGAGGTCGTCAAAAATCTCGAAGGCGGCCGTCTTCTTGCCCTCGATGGTCAGTGGGTTGTACGCCGTGTTGCGTGACAGCGAGCCGGTCCTGTTCGAATACTCCAGCGACAGGTCGAAAGCCTGGTCGTAGGTGCCATCGACCGCAATGAGCTGCGCGCCGTACTGCAGCACCTGGATCCGCTTGGCGACCGGTGCGGCCGCCGGCAGGAAGACCTTGATGGCCAGGCCCGCCGCCGCGCCGACTGCGGCCATGCTGGATGCCGCATTGCCGGTCGATGCCAGGACGACTTCCTTGACGCCGTGCTTCCGCGCGAATGCCGCGACCAGGTACGACGCACGGTCCTTGAACGACCCGGAAGGATTGCAGGTGTCGTCCTTGAGCCAGAGCTTGGGTGCAGCGTAGTCGCGGCGCAGGCGCTCAGGCGCCCACAACGGTGTGTTGCCCACCGGAATGCGCGGAAACCATTCCGGCTCGATCGGCAACGGAACGCCGAACACCGGCGCATCGCCTTCCCATTCCGCTTCGAGGATGCCTTCCAGCGGACGATCTGCCTGCTGGCGCCGCGAGCACGGGTCGCACAGGTAGCGGCCGGGAAGAATCTCGTACTTTGCGCCGCAGGTCGCGCAGCGGTAGTGCCATTGCATGATCGGCTCCGGCCTTATTCAGGCGGCAGGATCGCGCCCTTGCGCTCGACGATCATGCGGTAGTGCTCGGGCTGGCGGTGCACGGCGAAATTGAAGGTCGTGTTCTTGAAGGAATTGCACAGGTCGAGGTCGCAGCGTGCTACCGCGAGTTCGTCTTCCAGCGTCGTGCAGGACCCGACGATCTCGCCCGAAGGCGCGATGATCGAGCTGTTGCCGATCATGTCGCAGCCTTCCTCGCAACCGGCCTTGGCCACCCCGACCACCCAGGTGCCGTTCTGGTAGGCACCTGATTGCATGACGAGCTGGTTGTGGAAGTGCGACAGGTTGTCGTGCACGGGCGCCGGCGGGTTGTGTACCGGGGTGTTGTAGCCCAGCATAATCATCTCGACTCCCTGCAAGCCCATGACGCGATAAGTCTCGGGCCAGCGGCGGTCGTTGCAGATGCACATGCCGATGATGCCGCCGTAGGCGCGCGTCACGTTGAAGCCCAGGTCGCCGGTTTCGAAATAGCGTTTCTCCAGGTGCTGGAAGCGGCGCCACGGCTCGTGCTCGGCATGTCCCGGCAAATGGATCTTGCGGTACTTGCCGACGATCTTGCCGGTCTTGTCCACGAGGATCGATGTATTGAAGCGCCGGGTGCGGCCTTCTTCCTGCGTCAGTTCCGCGTACCCCAGGTAAAAACCGATGCCCAGCTTCGCGGCTTCCTCGAACAGCGGACGCGTCACCGGTCCCGGCATCTCGCGCTCATAGAAACTGTCGACTTCAGCCTGGTCTTCCATGTACCAGCGCGGGAAGAACGTCGTCAGCGCCAGTTCGGGAAACACGACGACATCGCAGGCCATGCCGTGGGCCTCGCGAAGCAGTTCCAACAGGCGATGCACCACGCTCTCGCGTGAGTCGCTGCGCTGGATCGGGCCGAGCTGCGCCGCCCCTACCTTGACTATCCTGGTCATGAGTTATTCCTTCACTTCTTCAATTTGTGAGCGCGAGCAGCGTGTGCAGCAGCACGTTGGCGCCGGCCTCGAGATCCGGCAACGCGGTGAATTCCTCGACGTTGTGGCTGATGCCGCCGACGCTCGGAACGAAGATCATCCCGGCCGGACAAACGCGGGCCAGCATCTGCGCGTCGTGCCCGGCGCCGCTGGGCAGGCGGCGCACCGGATGGCCGAGGCGGCGAGCGGTCGCTTCGACGAGATCGACGACGGCAGGATCGAATGCCACCGGCTCGAAGCGTGCCAACGTCCGGTGAGTCAGCGTCACGCCTTCGGTTGCCGCGATCTCGCGGGCGAATTCGTGCAGGCGCTTTTCCGCTTGCTGCAGCCTCGCTTCGTCGGTATTGCGCAGATCGACCGTGAAGACCGCCCGGTTGGCGATGACGTTCACCAGGTTCGGCGTCAGGTTGATGGCGCCCACGGTGGCCACCTGATCGCCACCCAGCGAGCGGGCGATCTCGCGCGCATGGTGGGCGATGGCGCAGGCCACATAGCCGGCATCGTGGCGCAGGCGCATCGGCGTGGTGCCGGCGTGGTTCGACACGCCCAGCACGGTGAACTCGGTCCAGGAAATGCCTTGAACGCCTTGCACCGCGCCGATCGTGATGCCCTCGAGATCGAGCACCGGTCCCTGCTCGACGTGCAGCTCCAGGTAGGCGTGCACCTGGGGCTTGCCGCAGGGAGCCGCGCCGGCATAGCCAATCTTCTTCAGGCAGTCGCCGACCGGTTCGCCGTCGATGCCGACCGTGGCCAGCGCCGTCTCCAGCGGCAAGCCGCCAACGTAGACCAGGCTGCCCATCATGTCGGGATTGAAGCGTGCGCCTTCCTCGTTGGTGAAGAAGGCCACCGCCAGCGGACGGCGCGTCGCAAGCTTCGCGTCGTTGAGTGTCTGGATCACTTCGAGCCCGGCCAGCACACCGAGGTTGCCGTCGTAGCGCCCGCCCGTGGCGACGGTGTCGATGTGCGACCCTGCCATCACCGGCGCCCCGGGCTCGGTACCCGCGCGGACTCCGACGACATTGCCGATGCGATCGATCGTGACCGCAAGCCCCAGCTCGCGCATCCAGCCCGCCACCAGGTCGCGCCCGCCGCGGTCGGCGTCGGTGAGCGCGAGGCGGCTCACGCCGCCACCGGCGATCGCGCCGACCGCGCCGAGCGCGGCGATGCGCGCCGCCAGGCGAGTTGCATCGATGCGCAGGTCGAGCGCGCCGGCATTCAGGATTTCGTTGCCATGTGTCATTTGGAATCGGATCTCAGTGTCGGATGTCGCCGAGCGATTCATGCAGATCCTCGATCGCCCCGAGCCGTTGGCGGCTCTTCCTGCCCAGTTCCTTGGCGACGGCCGTGCAGAGGTAGTTGACGAGGCTGACTGCCGCTACATAGGAATCGAATATCGAGCCGCTGTCGGTCAGGCAGTGGATGACGGCATCTTCGGCGCGCGACAGGGGCGGCATGCCGGGACTGGCGAGGAACACCAATTGCGCGCCCGCCTGGCGGGCCGTATCGACGATCGTCGGCAGCAAGGCGGAACGGCGGCGGAAGTCGACGACCAGCAGCACATCGCCCCGGCCGAGTGAAACCAGGTTCTCGGCCAGCGTCATCGCCGCATCCGGGAGGGACACCACGTCCTGCCTGACCTGAGCCAGGAGGTAAGCCGCATAGGACGCAACGAAGTGGCCGTTGCGCATGCCGACGACGTGCACGCGGGGCGCCTTGGCCACCAGCCTGACTGCCTGCCCGAGCGCGCTGGACTGCCCGAAGCTGTCCCACAAATTCTTCAGGTCGGCCGCAACATGCCGCGACAGAGAGTCTGACCCGCGTTCCTTCGGATTGGCACCGGCCAGGGCATAGAGCGGGGAGGCCAGATGGGCCTCGGCACGAGCCTGCCGGCGGGCGTGCCCGAAACTCTCGTAGCCGATGCGCCGGAAGAACCGGGCCGCCGTCGCCTTGGACACGCAGGCATCGGCCGCCAGTTCGGTGGCGGAATAGCTGGCGAGATTGCCCAGGCGGGCAAGCACCGTGTCGGCGAGCTTGTGCTCGCCGGGCGGCAAGTGCTCGTAGACCGCCATGATCGATTCCTGGATGGTCGGTTCTTGTTCCATGGATGAAATTTCAGTTTCTTGCTGATCATCACATAAAACAATTGTTTCGTCAACGAAAGTGGCGGCGGAAGCGCCGGCCGGGCGCATTCATTGCCGCCTTGCGATCATCCCGATCAGCGCCGACCAGCCGCAGTGGGCGCTGCCCTCCGACACTTCGGCCTCGTATTCGCGCAACTCCATGATTTCCATCCCGGCGAACGCTTCGCGCAGCAGCTGGGGGGTGTACAGGTGCGACGCGACCGGCGGTCCGCCGGTCTTGTAATCGAGCTGTTTGGGTGTGTAGCCTTGCAGCACCAGCACGCCGCCGGGCTTGAGACAGCGCTGGATGTTCGTGAACATCCGTTCGCGCAATTCCGGATCGGCGAACTGCACGAAGATGGCCGCAACGCCGTCGTACACGGCTTCAGGCCAGGCCAGCGAATCGCAATCGGCCACGGCGAAGTTGACCGGCACGCCTTGCTCCGCCGCCATCCGGCGCGCCTTGGCTACACCGACTTCCGCAATGTCGAACGCATCAACGGCGAGGCCGCGCCGGGCCAGCCACACGCTGTTGCGGCCCTCGCCGTCGGCGACGCACAGCACGCGCTGGCCCGGTCGCCACAGATCGGCGTGCTCGCGCAGCCACACATTGGGTTCGGTGCCGAACAGGTAGCCGTCGGCCTCGAAACGGCGGTTCCACGTTCCCGCCGGATCTTCGAAGTAGGTTTGGGCCGAATTGCTCACGGAGTCCGTTTCGCGGGTCAAGCCCGGGCCTATGCCTGCGGCGCGGCGCCGTTCAACATCGTCGCAATCACAGCCGGCGCCACTGGCTTGACCAGGTGCTGGTCGAAACCGGCCATCTCGGTGCGCAGGCGATCGTCCTCGCGACCCCAGCCGGTCACGGCCACTACGGTCATGTGGGCGCCCCACGGCTGCGCGCGCAGCCGCCGGCATGCCTCGTACCCGTCCATCCGCGGCATCCCGAGATCGAGCAGCACGACATCGGGAACGAACTGGCTGGCCATGTCCAGCGCTTCCACGCCGTCGTAGGCCGTGCGCACTTCATGGCCCAGCATGTCGACGAGCATGCTCAGGCTGGTCGCCGCGTCGTGGTTGTCGTCCACCACCAGCACTTTCATAGCCTGCTCCCCGCATGCGCGCGCGAACGCGGCTGCTCCTGCGCCTGCTCCGCCGCGATCGGCAGCCTGACGATGAATTCACTGCCCTTGCCCAGCCCGGCGCTGCGCGCGTGCACCCGGCCACCGTGCAGGTCGACCATCGTGCGCACCAGCGACAGGCCGATGCCCAGGCCGCCCTCGCGCCGGGTGAAAGGCTGGCCGACCTGCACGAACAGGCCGAAGATGCTCTCCAGGTCGTCGGGCCGGATGCCGCGGCCGCTGTCCTTGACCGACACCTGGACCTCGGGGCCCGCGGGATGCACGCTCAGGTGAATGCGGCCACCCGGTGGCGAGTAGTGCGCCGCGTTGTTCAGGAGGTTGGAGACGACCTGCGCCAGGCGCACCGGGTCGGCATCCACCATGATGGGGTGGGGCGGCAGCGACATGGACATCTGATGGCCCTTCGAATCGATCAGCGGCTTGTTCGCTTCCAGCGCCGTCTGCACCGCCTGCACCACGTCCGTCCTTTCCTTGCGCAGTTCGATCATTCCGTTGGCGATCCGGCTCACGTCCAGCAGATCGTCCAGCAGCCGGGCCATGTGCGCGAGTTGCCGCTCCATCATCGGCAGCAGCTGGGCGGTCGTTGGATTGGCAGCCGGCGACATGCGCAGGATCTGCACTGCGTTGCGGATCGGCGCCAGCGGATTGCGCAGCTCGTGCGCCAGCAGCGCCAGAAACTGGTCCTTGCGGCGATCGGCTTCGAGCAACGCTTCTTCGGTGCGCTTGCGCCGTGTGATGTCGGCCAGCAGCAGCGCGACCTGCCGGTTCTCGCGGTCGCCGTAGCGGAATGCATAGGTGTCGAACCAGCGGGCCAGGTGTTCCGCGTGGCTTTCGAACCGCACCGGCTCGCCGGTCAAGGCGACCTTGCCGTAAATGTCGAGCCAGTGCTCTTCGATGTCGGGAGCCAGCTCGCGTATGCGTTTGCCCTGGACGTCGACCAGGCCGGTCTGCTTTTCGAACGACGGATTGGTTTCCAGGAATACGTAATCGATGGCCTTGCCGCTGTCGTCGAAGATCATCTCGACGATGCAGAAGCCCTCGTCCACCGAATTGAACAGGGTGCGGTAACGCTCTTCGCTCTGGCGCAGGCGTTGTCCCGTGCGCTTCCATCGGGCCAGCAGGCTTTGTACGCGGGCGAGCAGCTCGTCCACCGAGAACGGCTTGAGCAGGTAATCCTGTATGCCTTCGCGCAGCAGTTGCAGCCGCAGCGCATCGTCGGCCTTGGCGGTCAAC